>VGIF01000086.1 GCA_016868015.1 Betaproteobacteria bacterium | reverse complement strand
CCGTGAAACGACTCAGCGCCGATGATAGTGCGGATTACCCGTGTGAAAGTAGGACATCGTCAGGCACCCATTAGTGGTGTTGGTAACGCCACGGAAAAGCCCGGTTCTTGTAACCGGGCTTTTTTTCGCCCGCCGCAGGCGTTGACGCGGCGGCGCACGCAGACCATACTCTCGCGATAAGATCGTGGCAAAAAAAGAAGCGCGCACCGACTGCGCTCGTTGGAACAATTCGAGGGGGATAGTGGTTCAAATCAATGTAATCGTTCCTGGGGTTGTGCGGTGGTTGTGTGTACGTGTGTGTACGCCCGCGCGCAAGCCGCCCGCTCAACCTGGTGTGCATCTTTGCGTCCTTCGCCGCTGGCGGTACGGCCAGCTGCCACACCGCTCATATTTGAGCGGCACCACATCTTCAACCCATCCTGATGCCCCGAAAAACTCCTGTGCGAATGAAGCCTGCTCCACCGCTTGCACCGGTAGGGCGAAGCCGGCTCGCATTCAAGTCGGACAATATTCGCGTCATTAATAAAATATATAATAAAATCAAATACTTATGATAATTCCGCTGCTGCGTATTTTCACCGTGACCCCGCTCGTGTTAACCACGTTCGTCGCGCCTAATGCGGTTGCTCAAGACGCATTTCCATCGCGCGCGGTCACGTTGATCATTCCATTTCCGCCTGGCGGTGTTGCCGACATCACCGGCCGCCCGACCGCGATGGCGATGGAAAAGGTCTTCAAGCAGCCCGTCGCGCTGGTGAATCGGCCCGGCGCGGGCGGTGCGGTGGGCAACGCCGCGGTTGCCAATGCGAAGCCCGACGGCTATACGCTGCTGATGGCGCTTTCCAGCATTTCCGTGATCCCAGCGGCTGATGAGTTGTTTAACCGTAAGCCTGCGTACTTGCTCGATCAGTTCGCGCCGATCGCGCTGATCTCGGCGGATCCGACCATCCTGGTGTCGCATCCGTCGCTGCCGGTGAAAAATTTAAAGGAGCTCGTTGCGCTGGCACGCGCCAAGCGAGGGCAGATGTCGTATTCATCGTCCGGCATTTATGGCGCGCTGCACATGCCGATGGAGATGTTTTTGCATCACTACAAATTAAAAATGCGCCACGTGCCGACCACCGGCGGCGGCCCGGCGCTGACCACGCTGCTCGGCGGTCATGTCGAATTGACCGCCGGCGGCCCCGCGGCGATCACTGTGCATGTCAAGGCCGGCAAGCTGCGCCCGCACGTGAGCTGGGGCGCACAGCGCCACCCGAATTATCCCGAGGTGCCGACGTTCAAAGAGCAGGGCGTGGACATCGAGTACTCCATTTGGGCCGGTTTGATGGCGCCGCGCGCGACACCGGAGCCGGTGTTAAAAGTGCTGCGCGAGACGGTGCGCAAAGCGGTTGAAGATGCCGACTTCAAGACCGCGATGGCGCGCGTGAATTCGCCGGTACAGTACCTGGATGCGCCGGAGTTCGCGCGGTATTGGGATGCCGATGCCAGGCGCCTGGCGGCGATCGTGAAGATTGTTGGTAAGGTTGAGGATAGAAAATAAAAACCTTAGACACGGATAGGCGCAGATTGACGCAGATGAACGCAGATTTCCCATTTGTCATTCCCGCACAAGTGCAAATTCATAAGGTGTCTTATAAGGTGTCTTAAGTGCTGCTATGTCATGGGTTCCCGCTTTCGCGGGAACGACGGCGGCGGCGTTACTCTGCGCCGACAATTTTTTGAGGTTCTGGCATTCATGACCGAAAGTACCAGCACACCACCCGCAAGCCGCGGCCTGCGCAGCGACCAAGTTGCCGGTCTGATGTTGATAGCGCTCGCGCTTTATGTGGGTTGGATGAATCGCGTGTATCCGCTAGGCACCTTGGCCGAGCCGGGGCCGGGCTATGTGCCGCTGATCCTCGCGGTGTTTCTTGGCGCGATGGGGCTCTTGGTGATGATCGCCGGCGGGAAATCGATGCCGCTGGCCGTGATGGATTGGCGCGAGCGCTGGCGCGCGTTGGCGATACTCGCCGCCTGCGGGTTTGCCGCTTACGGACTCGAGCGGCTAGGCTATCGCATCACCATGACGGCGCTGCTGGTGTTTTTTATCGGCGTGTTGGAGCGCAAACATCCGGCGAGGGTGGTGACGGTTGCGGTGGGATTTGCTTTCGGCACTTACTACCTGTTTGCCACCCTGCTGCGTGTGCCGCTGCCGGTCAGCCCGTGGGGGGTGTGACGGCGATTGAGCCATTGGGATTGAGCATTGAGCCGGGGCGCCAGAGGCGCGGGTACTCGATCTTTAATCTTTGATCCTTGATGCTAACCCCTTACTTCTGAAAAATGCTTGAAACCCTGAACAATTTGATGCTCGGCTTTAGCGTGGCGCTGCAGCCGCAGGTGCTGATGTATGCCTTCGTCGGCTGCTTGATCGGCACGCTGGTGGGCATGCTGCCGGGCGTGGGGCCGCTGGCCGGTATCAGCATGTTGCTGCCGGCGACATTTGGGCTCGATCCGATCATCGCGGTGGTGCTGCTCGCCGGTGTGTATTACGGCGCGATGTACGGCGGTTCGACCACCTCGATACTGATGCGCTTGCCGGGCGAGGCCGCATCGGTGATGACTTGTATCGACGGTTATGAAATGACGCGCCGCGGGCGTGCAGGGCCGGCGTTGGCGATTTGCGCCATTGGTTCGTTTGTCGCGGGTACCCTCGGTGTGCTGGGCCTGATGCTGCTGGCGCCCACGCTGGCGAGTTTCGCGTTGCGCTTCGGGCCGCCGGAATATACCGCGCTGTTGATGATGGGGCTGCTCGTGCTCGCTTACATGTCGGGCGGATCCATGCCCAAGACGCTGGCGATGGCGGGCTTTGGCTTGATGCTGGGCATGATCGGCATCGACGCGATGAGCGGTTACACGCGGTTTTCCTTCGATGTGGTCGAGCTGGCCGATGGCATCGGCATTGTGCCGGTGGCGGTGGGGCTGTTCGGCATCTCGGAAATATTGATGACCGCATCGCATCAGATGGGTGCGTTACCGAAGACACCCACCTTGCGCGAGCTCATGCCCTCGCGCACGGAATGGCGGCAGTCGAGCGGGGCGATCGCGCGCGGCAGCGTTATCGGTTTTTTGATCGGCATTATTCCGGGCTCGGCGCATATCATTTCCTCGTTCGTGGCCTACGGTGTCGAGCGCCGCTTGTCCAAGACGCCTGAGCGCTTCGGCCAGGGTGCCATCGAAGGCGTGGCCGCGCCGGAGTCGGCCAACAACTCGGCCGCCAGCGGCGCGTTTATTCCGATGATGGCGTTGGGCGTCCCCACCAGCCCCGTCACCGCCGTGATGCTCGCCGCCATCATGATTCATGGCATCGCGCCGGGGCCCACTTTGATCACCGAGCGGCCGGAGCTTTTCTGGGGCTTTGTCGCCAGCATGTACGTGGGCAACGTCATGCTGCTGATATTCAATTTGCCGTTGATCGGCCTGTTCGTGAGCTTGCTGCGCATCCCCTATTCGTATTTGTATCCGTGCATCCTCGCGTTTTGCATACTCGGTTGTTATTCGGTGAGTAACTCCGTGGTCGATGTGTGGATCATGCTGGCGATGGGCGGCGTGGGCTTCGTGTTGCGAAAATTCGGTTTCGATTTGGCGCCGGTGGCACTGGGCTTGGTGCTGGCGCCGATGCTCGAATTGTCGCTGCGCCAATCGCTGGCGATGAGCGCCGGCGATTACGCGATATTTTTTCAGCGGCCGATTTCCGCGGTGATGCTGGGCTTGGGTGTGCTGATGTTACTGGTGAGTTTGAAGCCGCTCATCAGCCGCAAACGAGACTGGCGTTCCCAAGTGGGCTTGGACGATCAGGCATAAGCGAGTGATATTTTTAAGTACCTGATTTTATTATATTTTTTAATGTGCTGCCGCGGCTTTGCAGGTGTCGCGTTTGCTGCGTGCGGCTGATCCGCGGCCGATGCCGGACGGCGGCTAGTGGTTAGCGGCTAGCGAATCAACGCGGGCGATTCGCGATTTACCGGCGTGGTGCCGGCGGGCGCCGCACCCGCGCCGCGGCTGTTGTGCCGGTATTGCGTGAGCACGCTTGGTACATACGCCTGGGTTTCGGCGAAATTCGGAATCTTGTTGCCGGCTTTTTGCACCGCGCCTTCGCCCGCGTTGTAGGCGGCGAGCACCAGTTCGAGATTGTCCTTGAACATCGCCAGCAAAAAACGCAGGTAGCGCGCGCCGCCGCGCAAATTCTCCAGCGGATCGAATATGTTGTTAACGCCGAAGCGCGCCGCCGTTTCGGGAATCAACTGCATCAGCCCGATCGCGCCGGCGGGTGATTTGGCGTTCGCGTTGTAACCCGATTCCACCGTCACGATCGCATGCAAAAGCGACGCGTCGAGGTCAAATTCCCGCGCCACCTTGGCAATCAGCGGCGCGTACTGCGCGCGCAGCGCCACACTGACCGCGATCACCGGGCCATGGGCATGTGCCGGCGGCGGCACAA
The DNA here is from genome assembly GCA_016868015.1 of Betaproteobacteria bacterium. Lineage (GTDB taxonomy): Bacteria > Pseudomonadota > Gammaproteobacteria > Burkholderiales > SG8-41 > UBA5216. Next base: position 12,987 of record VGIF01000086.1, on the reverse strand, counting down.
CAATCGGCGGCGGCACATAAGCCTCGAAGGCAGGGCGCGGCGGTTCTCTTTTAAACAGGAAATAGCGCTCGTTTACCTGATGATCGGCCAGATGCGCGACGCCTTGTTCATCGACGTAGCCCCAAATGTCGGCAGCACTCGGCGGCGCCGCGAGCGAGAGAAGCGCCGCGCACAAACATGCCGCGGCTGCCAACGCGCGAGGGTTGCGATGGGGCGAATTCATGAGCAGTATTGTAATCGCGCGGCGGATGCGTACCGAAGGAGTAAAATTTCCCGCCATGTTGCGATTAACGGCTTGTTTATCGGTGGTTTTGTCGATGGCTGTAGCTTCTGGCGCGCGCGCAACCCTGAATTGCGAACATTTGCTGGCCGTGTCGCACGCCACGCTGGACATGCGCGACGCCGGGCGCACATTGTCCAGCGTGCTGGCGGAGATCGAACGCGGCGAATTGCAGCAGAAACTAAACGCGCAGGAAATAAACTTATTGCGCCAAATCGTGCGCGTGAGTTTTACCAGCGAGTACAGCCCGCGCGAAATTTTCGAGGCTTGCCGCGCCGGCAACCTCGGCATACCGAAAAGCAAGCCGTGAACAGTGAACCGAAGGACGTTATTCGAATCAGGAGCCGTTATGAAGCGTATTTTTCGTGGGGTTTTGCCGATGTTGTTCGCGTGTGTTTTGGCGCAAGGTGCGGCGTTCGCGCAAACCAGGGACATCGAGCGCAGCGGCGGGCCGTACGTGCCTACGCCGCAGATCGTGGTCGACCAAATGCTGCGGTTTGCCAATGTGAAGGAAAGCGATTACGTGATGGATTTGGGCTCCGGCGACGGCGTGCTGGTGCGCACCGCCGCGCTGCAAATGAAAGCCGCGGGCCTCGGCGTCGAAATCGATCCGGAATTGGTGAAAATGGCCAATGCGCTGGCAAGAAAGCAAGGCGTGGCCGAGCGCGCGAGCTTTCAGGTGTTGGATGTGTTCAAGGCCGATTTATCCAAGGCCTCCGTGGTCACGCTCTACCTGCTGCCCTCGATGATGATGAATCTGCGCACCAAGATTTTTAACGAGTTGCGCCCCGGCGCGCGCGTGGTGTCACACGACTATCATTTCGGCGATTGGGTGGCGGATGATCGCATCACCTTCGACGTGCCGGAAAAAGAGCTCATCAACGGCGTGCCCAGCGCCACGGTGTATTTGTGGACGATCCCGGCGAAAGTCGGCGGGCGCTGGCAAATCAAAGTCGACGGCTTGGCGCAGCCACAAGCGATGGAACTTACGCAAAATTTCCATCAGACACGCGGCAACCTGCTCGATGCCAAAGGCGCCAACATCACTGATGTGGCAGTCAAAGGCGAGAGCATCAGCTTTTCAATCTGGCACGGCGGCGCGCGTCATCACTACCGCGGTCGGGTGAACGGCAATGCCATGAGCGGGGTGGTGAATGTGAATGGCCGGGATACCAAATGGCAAGCGCTGCGCGACGGCGGGCGAGGATAAAAATATCAATAAAATCAAATACTTACGAATATTATGGTTGCCGCTGCAAACCGCGCTAATTCAACAAAAACTGCGGCGGCGTAAAGCCGATCACCGATTGGCGGTAGCCGCGATGCGTGCGCGCCAGATCTAGCGCGCCGCGGTTGCGTGCATCGGTAATGATATGGCCGCCTTCGAACAGCGGCGCAATCAGCGGCAAGGGCGCGGCGAGCATGTCCCACAGCGGGCCTTCGTAGTGCCGCGGCACATGATCGAGCGTGACGCGTTGCGGCGCGGCGAGCGCTTGCGCGCCGGCGACGATGAAGCTATTGCTGTGCGTGGCGCCAGGGTTGATCGGCCGATAAAGTGCGAGATGCGGCAACTCCGAGCGCAGCGTTACCAGCAAATGCGCGTAACCCGCGGTGTCCTGCAAATCGGCGAAGGTGTTGAATACCGCCACGCCGTTGGGCTTCAAGCAGTGTTTGAGATCGCGAAAAAAATCGCGGGTGATCAAATAATCGGGTGTGCCGTCGCCGTGGAATAAATCGACCACGATCACATCATAGACGCGCGGGCAGCGCTGCACGAAGGTGCGCGCGTCGGTTTGATGCACCGGCGTCTTTTTTTCGTCGAGGTTAAAAAAGCGCCGCGCGGCTTGCAGCGACGCCGAGTCGATTTCCACCGTCTCGGCTCTGATGCCGCGGCCCGCGAATTTTGCCGGTACTACGCCCGCACCGAGCCCCAGCACCAATGCCTCGCGCGCTTGCGGGCGGTAGGCGAGCGCAAGCGCTTCCAGCGCGTAGGTGTAAAAGGTGCTGGAGCGGCCGTTGGAATCGACGGCGTTTTGGGTCAGGCCGTCTTGAAAATAAAGCCGGCGGAAGTTGCCGTTGGCATCGGGCACTTGCTTGATGATCTTCACCGTGCCGAAGTACGAACGAAACGAAGCTTCGACGCGCCATTGGCTGTCTTGATACGCAATAGTGCCGGCGCGGCCGGTGTAGGCATCGGCTTGCCACCACAACAGGAGCGCGGCGAGAAGGCCCGCGGCGGCGGTAACGATGATCGCCGCGCGGCGCTTCAAGGTTTTCGGCGCCCACAGTCCCACCGCGAGCGCCAGCAGCGCCAGCACCACTGCGACCAGCAGCACCGCATCAAAATTGCTCATGTTGGGAATCAAGACGAACGCGGTGATCAGCACCCCGGCCACCGAGCCGATGGTGCTCACGAAAAACACCAGGCCGGCGCCGCTATCACCCTGTTTATCGGCGTTGCCGCGTTTGATCGCGACCAGCAGCGGGTTCATCGCCGAGGTGGCGACCAGCGGCGCGAGCAGGAAAATCAGGCACGCAATGAACGAGCCGCCCACGACACTCCACGCCGCGAGCGCGGCAAAGGTAAACGGGTAAATCAAACACGCCACGACAATGAAAATCGACGCCAGCGCCGGCATCAGCCCGTAAAGTTCCAGCAGGTTCGCCGCGCTCAACTTGCGGGAATTCGCAAGCTTGCCGCCGGTCCAATAACCCACCGCCAGCGCCACCAGCGTGATCGACAAAATGCCGGTCCAGATGTAGAGGCTTACGCCGAAATAGGGCGTCATGATGCGCGAGGCGAGCAGTTCCAGCGCTAAAATCGCGCCGCCGCAGATGAAGATAATGGCTGGTAGCAGCATGCTGTGCGTTTTCAGTTGGGCGTTCGGCGTTGGGAGTTTGGCGAGGGCCGCGGGTATAATGCGCTGCCCGTGAATTTACCATACGCTCCCAACGTGCATGGGTGCGGTAGTCCGGTGGCGGGCTCGTGCGTTTAGCGGTAACGGAGGGGATCGATGATGGTTAGAACGGTTGTGCGCTGGTGGGCCATGTTGCCAGCGCTGGCGCTGCTGGTGGGCGCCGCGGCGCACGCGCAAGAGTCGCGCGTGCCGTACGTGCCCACGCCACAGGACGTGGTACATCGCATGCTGCAGATCGCGCGCGTCACCAGCAACGATTATTTGATCGACCTGGGCTCGGGGGACGGGCGTATTGTGGTGACGGCCGCGGCCAAACACGGCGCGCGCGGCTTTGGCGTGGACATTAATCCGACGCGTATCGCCGAGGCCAACGAAAACGCCAAAAAAGCCGGCGTGATCGACAAGGTGGAGTTTTACCAGCGCGATTTGTTCCAGACCGATTTATCGCAGGCCACCGTGATCAGCATGTATTTGCTGCCGCGGATCAATCTTGATTTGCGCCCCAAGCTGCTCGATCTGAAACCCGGCACGCGCATCGTATCGCACGATTTTTCGATGGAGGAGTGGAAGCCGGACATCCACGAAACCTTTTATTCGAAAGAGAAATACCACGGCGCCGGGGGCAACAGCGAGCTTTATCTTTGGGTGATTCCTGCCAAGGTCGCCGGCGAATGGCGCTGGGAGCTGCCGCTGCGCGGCAAGCCGCAGGCCTATGTGGTGAATCTGAATCAGACGTTTCAAATGCTCACCGGCAATGTGCAAGTGAGCGGGCGTAGCGTGCCGTTGCAAGTGGCGCGGCTCAGGGGCGACGAATTGCGCCTGACCTTCACCGCCGATCTTGGCGCGGGGCCGGTCAAACACGAACTGCGCGGCAAGGTCGACGGCAATCGGTTTAACGGCACGGCCGATCTGTCCGGCGCGCGTTCGCAAGGCCGTTACGATGTGAGCGCCGTGCGCGCCGCGGCACAATAGTTTTCGGGTTTCCAAATTCTTAAAGGGTCTGCGTATGCGAATGTGGCTGGGGTGGTTGTTGGCGGGCTGGATGTCGTTTGGCGTGGCGGCCGGTGCACAGGATTACGGCGATACGCCCTACGTGCCCACCCCGCAAGTGGTGGTCGACCGAATGCTAGAGACCGCCAAGGTCACCAAGCGGGATTTTGTGATTGACCTGGGTTCCGGTGACGGGCGCATGATCATCACCGCGGCTCAGCGCTTCGGCGCGCGCGGTTTTGGCGTCGACCTGAACAGAAACCTGGTGCAGACCGCCAATCGCAACGCCGCCAAGGCCGGCGTGGCCAACCGTGCGGTGTTTTACGAGCAGGATTTGCACGAAACCGATTTGTCCAAGGCCGACGTGCTCAGCCTTTATCTGTTACCCGAGGTCAACCTGATGATCCGCTCGCGCATACTGGCGTTACGGCCCGGCACGCGGCTGGTATCGCACGATTATGGATTCGGCGAGTGGCCGCCGGATATCGAATTCATCATGGATGCGCCCGGCAAAAAAGTGGGGCGCGACGAAAAAAGCAAGGTGCTGTTTTACGTGGTGCCGGCCCAGGTGGCGGGCAAGTGGGTGTGGAGCGCACCCGGTGGGACGTACGATTTAGAGCTTGATCAGGTGTTCCAAAAAATCAGCGGAACGCTCGGTGTGAACGGCCGCCGCGCCAATATCGACAAAGCCCAGTTAAGCGGCGAGCAGATTCGTTTCGAAGCCGTGGTGGGCGAGACGCGTTACGAATTCATCGGCAAAGTGACCAACAACGCCATCAACGGTGAAATGCGCGTGGCGGGCGCGGCGCACGCCTGGGACGCCACGCGCACGATGCTGCGCGAAGCGCGGTTTCACGATCTTAAACCCGGGGTCATGGCGAGGTAGGCGGCGTTGCGGCGAATAGGGCGCGCGGCGCTGGCATTGTTATTGATCGCGGCGCTAAGCGGCGCGCGGGCGGCCATGCTAGACGTGCCCACGCCCTATATTCCCTCCACGCCCGGCAACGTCGATGAAATGCTGCGGCTTGCCGCGGTCACGCCCAACGATGTGGTGTACGACTTGGGCGCCGGCGACGGGCGCATTGTGATCGCCGCGGCGCGCGATTACGGCGCGCGCTGTCGGTATCGATATCGATCCGGCGCTTGTCAAATTAAGCCTCGACAACGCCAAAAAAGCCGGCGTCGCCGAGCGCACCGCGTTTCGCGCCAGCGATATCTTCGCGGTCAATTTAAGCGAAGCCACGGTGGTGACGATGTATTTGCTCTCCGGCCTGGTGGCGAAGCTCGAACCGAAGCTGCTCGCCGAGTTAAAACCCGGCACGCGCATCGTGGCGCACGATTATGGTTTTCCGAAATGGCAGCCCGATCGCACGGTGCGTATTTCCAAAACCTACCTGCTGTATGTGGCGCCGGCGAACGTCGCCGGGGCGTGGCGCATCGACGCGCCCACACTGTCCATGGCGCGCGGGCGCGAGTTGGCGCTCGATCTGAAGCAGCACTATCAGCAGGTGAGCGGCGGCGTGCGCACGCAAGGCGGTTTTTTACCGGCGTTCGAGGCGCGGCTGCACGGCGAGCGCCTGCACTTCGTGCTGGTCGATGACGATCGCAGCCACCGTTTCGAGGGCACGGTGCGCGGGGATGTGATCGAAGGCGTAGTACGTTATGGTTACGGCCCCAAGCTTGCAGAGGAACCTTGGCGCGCGCGGCGCGTAATGACGGTACAATAATATGAAAATTCGTAACCCTCTGATTTTATTGAATAAAATTTTTTTGGCCGGGATGGCCGCCGTGTTGTGCCTGAGTGCCCTGCAAGCGCGCGCGCAGTGGCCTTACGAAGCGCCGTTCGTGCCTTCGCCGCAGGTGGTGGTGGATGAAATGCTGCGGCTTGCCGAAGTCACGAAGGATGATTTTGTGATGGATCTGGGCTCCGGCGATGGGCGCATTTTGATCACCGCGGCGGTCAAGTTCGGCGCGCGCGGCATCGGCGTCGATCTGGACGAGACGCTGATCTATCAGAGTGAAGCCGCCGCGCAAAACGCCGGCGTGGCGGAGCGCGTGCAGTTTTTGCGCCAGGATTTGTTCAAAACCGATTTGTCCAAGGCGAGCGTCATCACGCTTTACTTGTTGCAAAAGATGAATGTGCGGCTGCGGCCGCATTTGCTCGCGTTGCGGCCGGGCACGCGCATCGTCGCGCATGATTTCGATCTGGGCGACTGGAAACCCGATTTCAAAACCACCGTGCGCAAAAACGTGATGTTGTGGATCGTGCCGGCGAACATCCACGGGCATTGGCGTTTGAATCTGCCGCTGCCCGGCGGCGCGCAAACCTGGGAGCTCGACATCCGCCAGAAGTATCAAGAAGTCGACGGCGTGGTGCGCGTGGCGCAACAGCCGCCGGGCGGTTTGTGGCAAGCGCAGTTGCGCGGCGAGCGCGTGAGTTTTACGCTGGTCGACAGCACCGATCGCGAGAACGAAGCCATGATGTATTTCGAGGGCGTGATCAAGGGCAATGTGATGGAAGGCGAAATGCGCCGCGGCGTGGGCAACAAACAAACACGCCACAAGTGGCGCGCGGAGCGTTTTAAACCATGATCGCCATGGGCAAGCGTCACCTTGCGGTTTGCGTATTGCTGCTGTTCGCCGCGAGTGCGCGCGCCGCCGACGCGCCGTTTGTCGTCACCCTGCCCACCGTGGTCGACACCATGCTCAAGATGGGCGGCGTCACCGCCGGCGATTATGTGATCGATCTGGGCTCGGGCGACGGGCGCATCGTTATCGCCGCGGCCCGGCAGCACGGTGCGCGCGGCTACGGCGTTGAACTCGATCCTAATCTGGTGAACACCGCGCGGCGCGAGGCGCAGCGTCAAGGCGTGGCGGATCGCGTAACGTTCGAAGCGGAGAACCTGTTTAACATCGACATCAGCAAGGCCAGCGTGATCACCATGTATATCGGTGAATCGGTGAACCTGCGGCTTAGGCCCGCGCTGTTAAAACTCAAGCCCGGCACGCGCATCGTGTCGCACGACTTTGACCTTGGCAACTGGCCGCCCGACGAAAAAGTCACCATTCCCGTGCCCGGCAAGCCCTACGGCCCGCCGCGCAGCGACATCATGCTGTGGGTGGTGCCGGCGGATGCCTCGGGGCGCTGGCGTTGGTCCATGGGGGAGGGCACGGCGCCGCTGGAAGCGCAACTGGAACAAACGTTTCAAATGCTGGCCGGTGCGGTGCACGCGGCGGGGCGCGGCGTGCCAGTGCAGGATGCGCGCGTGCGCGGCGAGCAAGTGAGTTTTAGCGTAATGCTGGAGCGCGGCGGGCGTGCGCTGCGGCATGAGTTCAAGGGGCGATTGAGCGGCGACACCATCGAAGGCGAGGTGCGCGCCGAGGGCTTGCAAGCGCCGTGGCGCGCCAGGCGCTCGGCGCGCGGCAAATGGCATACCGATCTGGCGCCAGCAAAGTTCGAGACGCCGCGTTAAAAGACTTTTTTAAGGAGCAGCAATGAAAGCAATCAAACGATATCAACGATATCTGTCGCTATGGGCACTGGGCCTCGCGGCGTCGATGGGCGCGGCGGCCTCCGCGCATGCGCAAAGCGGCGTGGGCGATGTGGTGTATGTGCCGACGCCGCAAGTGGTGGTCGATGAGATGTTGAACATGGTGAAGCTCAACAAATCCGATTTTCTGATCGACCTGGGTTCCGGTGACGGGCGCCTGGTGATTACCGCCGCCAAAAAACACGGCGCGCGCGCCCTGGGCGTGGATCTTGACCGGTATTTGCTCAAGGTCGCCAACGAAGCGGCGCAAAAAGAAGGCGTGACCGAGCGCGTCACGTTCCGCGAGCAAAACCTGTTTCAAACCGATCTTTCGGATGCGACCGTAATTTCCACCTATTTGCTGCCGTCGATGAACCTCAAGCTTCGGCCGTCGATTCTCGCGTTAAAACCCGGCACGCGCGTGGTGGCGCACGATTACGCCATGGGCGACTGGTACCCGGATGAGCAAAAAACCCTGGTGGTGCCGGAGAAAAAGGTCGGCAATCCCGGCATCAGTTACATCTTCTCGTGGGTGGTGCCGGCGCTCGCCGCCGGGCAATGGCAATCGACGATCAACGTCAGCGGCAAGGACGTGGCGTATCAATTCGACCTCACGCAGTTTTTCCAAAACATCGACGGCAATGCCACCGCGGCCGGCGGCGCCGGTGGTGAAGTGCGCGGCAAAATGACCGGCGAGCAAATCCGTTTTTCCGTCTCCAGCCGCGGCGCGCAAAAAATCGAGCGCCACGAATTTCAAGGTGTGATGAAGGGCGACACCATCACCGGCACCGTGCGCATCGGGCTCGATTCGACGCAGCGGCCGTGGACGGCAAAACTGATCAAGCGCGGCGCCATGACCCGCGCGCAAGACGAAGGGGGCAACTAAGATGAGTCAAACCAGCAACGCGCCGGGGCAGCCCAAGGCTTCACTATCGGTGTTCGATGCTTGCGCCATGATCGTGGGGCTGATCGTGGGTGCGGGCATTTTCGGCACTCCGGCGATCGTCGCGGGCGCGGTAAACAACGAATCGATGGTGATCGCGATGTGGGTGGCGGGCGGCGTGTTTTCGCTCATCGGCGCCTTGTGTTACGCTGAGCTCGCCACGGCGTTCCCGTCGGCGGGCGGCGAGTATCATTTTATTCAGCGTGCGTACGGGCGCAAACTGTCGTTTCTCTACGGCTGGGCGCGCATGACGGTGATCGCGGCGGGTTCGATCGCGGTGTTTGCGTTTTTGTTTGGTGATTACATCTCGCGCGTGATCAATCTTGGGCCCCATTCGTCGGCGATTTGGGCGGCCTTTGTGGTGATTGTGCTGACGGCGATCAACTACCGCGGCATCCGTGAAGGCAAAAACACGCAGAATGTGTTTACCACGTTGGAGGTGGCGGGCTTACTGTTGATTATCGTCGCGGGTTTGTTTTTGGCGGCGCCGCCCGCACCGCCGCCCGCCGTCGAAGCTGTGGCCGGTGGCGGCGGTGGCCCGTGGTATCTGGGTGCGGGCATCGGCACCGCGATGTTGTTCGTGTTGTTTACCTACGGCGGCTGGAACGATGCGGCCTACATTTCCGCCGAAGTGCGCGGCGAGCGCAACATGGTCAAAGCGCTGTTGATCGCGATTGCCGTGGTGACGATTTTGTACGTGTTGGTGGCATGGGCGTACATGAAAGGCCTGGGGCTGCACGCGATGGTGCGCTCCGACGCGGTGGCCGCTGATTTGTTAAAAGCGGTGTGGGGTAGCGGCGGTGAAAAATTGATCGCGATCATGGTGGCGATTGCCGCGCTTACCTCGGTCAACGGTTCGATCATCGTCGGCGCGCGCTCCAACTATGCCATGGGCCGCGATTGGCCGATCTTCCGTTTCCTGGGCGAGTGGCATGCGGGCAGCGGTTCACCGCGCAATGCGATGGTGGTGCAAGGCGTGATCGCGCTGGCGCTGGTGGGTTTGGGCGCGGTGCAAAAGGCCGGCTTCAAGGGCCTGGTGGAATATTCGCTGCCGGTGTTCTGGGGCTTTTTCCTGCTGATCGGCATCGCGATTTTTGTGTTGCGCGCGAAAGAGCCGAACGCGCCGCGGCCGTTCAAGGTGCCGCTGTATCCGGTGCTGCCGGCGATCTTCGTGTGCATGTGCGCTTACTTGTTGTATTCGAGCCTCATGTTTCACAAAGGCAATGCACTGGTGGGTTTGGCGGTGCTCGCGGTGGGCGTGGTGGTGTTGTTCTTCGCGCGCGGCGGCGAGGCGCGGCGCGCGGCGTAAGCCGCTCGCGCAAGAAATCGGCCTGGATACCCCGGCCGATTTTTTTTGAACATCGGCGCGCGCGGCATGCCGCTTGAAATTGCAACGTTGTGCCCCCGTGTAAACAGTTTTTTCGTAACTATCTGATTTAATTGGATATTTCATGACAGCCTCTGACGCCACCGCCGCCAAGGAAACCCACGGTTTTCAAGCCGAAGTTAAGCAACTCTTAAATCTGATGATCCACTCCTTGTATTCCAACAAGGAGATTTTTTTGCGCGAGTTGATTTCCAATGCGTCCGACGCGGCGGATAAACTGCGCTTCGAGGCGCTCACCGACAAGGCGCTGATGGAGAGCGATGCGGAGTTGAGAATCCGCGTCGCCTGCGACCCGAAGGCGCGCACGGTTACCGTGACCGACAACGGCATCGGCATGTCGCGTGACGAGGTAATCGCCAACATCGGCACCATCGCGAAGTCGGGCACGCGCGAGTTTTTGGCGAGCCTCACCGGCGATCAGCAAAAAGACGCCAACCTGATCGGCCAATTCGGCGTGGGTTTTTATTCGGCGTTCGTGGTGGCGGATAAGGTGACGGTGGTGACGCGCCGCGCGGGGCTTGCCAAGGAACATGGCGTGCGCTGGGAGTCAGACGGCGGCGGCGAGTACACGCTGCAAGTGGTGGAGAAAGAAGCGCGCGGCACCGAAGTCACGCTGCACTTGCGCGAGGGCGAAGATGAACTCGCCGAAGGCAACCGGCTGCGCAACATCATCCGCAAATACTCCGACCACATCACGCTGCCGATCGTGATGAAGGAAGAGGAGTGGGACAAGGAGAACTCGCGTTATCGCACCACCGAAAAAGATCAAACCGTCAACCAGGCGAGCGCGTTGTGGGCGCGGCCGAAAAGCGACATCAGCGAGGAGCAATACCACGAGTTCTACAAACACGTGGCGCATGATTTCGAGGCGCCGCTCGCCTATACCCACAACAAGGTGGAGGGCGCCAAGGAGTACACGCAACTGCTTTATATCCCCGCGCGCGCGCCGTTCGATTTGTGGGATCGCGAGCATCGCCGCGGCGTGAAGCTCTACGTGCGGCGCGTGTTCATCATGGACGATGCCGAGCAGCTGCTGCCGGTGTATTTGCGTTTTGTGCGCGGCGTGATCGATTCGAACGACTTGCCGCTTAACGTGTCGCGCGAGATTCTACAAGAGTCCAAGGATATCGAAGCGATGCGCGCGGGCAACGTGCGGCGGGTGCTGTCGCTGATCGAAGACTTGGCCGAGAATCAAAAGGAAAAATTCGCCACCCTGTGGAAGGAATTCGGCCGTGTGATCAAGGAAGGCGTGGTCGAGGATTTCGGCAACCGCGAGCGCATCGCCAAGCTGCTGCGTTTTGCCTCGACGCACAGCGACACCGATGCGCAAGAGGTGTCGCTCGCCGATTACATTGCTCGCATGAAACCGGAGCAGGAAAAAATCTATTACGTGACGGCCGAAACCTTCGCCGCCGCCAAAAACAGCCCGCACCTCGAAGTGTTCCGCAAAAAAGGCGTGGAAGTGCTGCTGCTGCACGAGCGCGTCGACGAATGGGTGACCCAGCACCTGATGGAATTTGAAGGCAAAAAGCTGCAGTCGGTGGCGAAGGGCCGCCTGGAACTGGGCAAACTGGAAGACGAAGCCGAGAAAAAAGCCGCCGAGAAAGAAGAAAGCGACGCCAAGCCGTTGTTGGAGCGCATCAAAAAATCGCTCGGCGAAGCGGTGAAGGACGTGCGCGTGACGCTGCGTTTAACCGACTCCCCCGCGTGCCTGGTGGCCGACGAGCACGACATGGGCGCGCATTTTCAGCGGTTGATGAAAGCCGCCGGACAAAATATGCCAAGCGCCAAACCCATCCTCGAAATCAACCCGCAGCATCCGCTGGTCGCGCGCCTGAAGGATGAGGCGGATGAGGCGCGCTTCACCGATCTGGCCATGGTGCTGTTCGATCAATCGCTGCTCGCCGAAGGCGGACAGCTGGAAGACCCCGCGGGGTTTGTGAAGCGCTTGAATCAGTTGATGCTGGCCTCGGGTGGTCGATAGCGCGCGCCGCACCGATTACAACCGCTCCACATACGCCTTGGCCGCCTTAAGATCCAGGCCCTTGCGCTCGCGCACCAGTTTGATGGCTTCGATTAGGCGGCCGCTTTGCGCGAGTTGGCGCACATCGAAGTCGGGGTCTTTTTCCTGATCGATGGGGGCAATGGCGCTTTCGATTTGCAACGGCTCGCCGTTTTCCATGCGCTCGACCAGGTCCTTGGCGTCCTTCAGATCGAGGCCCAATTTTTCGCGCACGATGCGCATGGCTTCGGCTTTGTTGCCGTAGTCGATCAGCATGCGCACTTCTGCCTCGAAGTTGCCTGTCGGGATGTTCGAGTGTCCGCCGGCGAAGGTGTCGGCCGCGGGCGCGGCCGGCTGGGCCGGCGCTACATTGCCGGTGAACGGTTGCGGCGCGCGGGTGGTGTCGGCAGCGGTGTTGTTCGCATCGCCTTTTTTGCCGCCGCTGCGCAACAGTAAGAGCAACACCACCAACACAGCGAAGCCGATTGCAATCGCTATCCAAAGATTTTCCATAAGTATTTGATTTTATTTATTATTTTAAGCCAAGACGGAGGGCGGTCCAAGCGTCATCCACAGCTTCGGCTTGCGCCGATCATCATGCGGCGGGGTTGCCGCGCTTCACCGCGACGAACAGGGTGCGATAAAAAAGCCGCAGTACCGGGCAGCGTCGGCGTGGCAACGTGTTTCATGGCAACGCCACACGCGTGCGTGGAGCGGCGATTATAGCCGCTCGCGTGTTAACGATGCTCGCGGCGAACGGCGCTGCGTGGGGGTTCAGGCCGCGTTGTTAAGGACATATACCTAGGCAGTAGTGTCCGGACGTTGAGTGCCCGAAACGTGCTAATTGGTTGATTGTAAATAAATAACAGATGATTTTTTCTGGTCTCGATTTGAACAGCGTTTTCTCGATTTGCGATCCTGCGAGCAACTCACTCGC
>VGIF01000085.1 GCA_016868015.1 Betaproteobacteria bacterium | reverse complement strand
CGCCTTCGGCCTGATGAAATCAGCATTCATTTCGCATAATCGGCATCATCGCTTTCCTCGGGCGCACCTTTTACCTACTTGATCAGCGTATCCCTAAAAGCTTCACCGCAGAGGCGCGGAGGCGCAGAGGTTACGCAGAGAAAAAACGAAGTTCTCTGCGTGGTGTTCTCTGCGCCTCTGCGTCTCTGCGGTGAAGGGGTTAAATGTTATGCACTCGCTAAAACCTGCCCGCCGCCATACGACGACCGTGGCATCAACTCCCCACCCTTGGTCACTTTCACCGCGCAGTACTTAAACTCCGGAATCTTGCCGAACGGATCGAGCGCCGGGTTGGTCAACAAATTCGCCGCCGCTTCGTAAAAACAAAACGGTATAAACACCGCACCGCGCGGCGTGCCGTCATCCGCGCGCGCATAGAGCGACACGATGCCGCGGCGCGAGGCGACGCTGATCACATCGCCGGGTTTCGCGCCGATGGCGTCGAGATCGAGCGGGTGGATTAGCGCGGTCGGTTCCGGTTCGATTGCATCGAGCACCGAGGCGCGCCGTGTCATCGCGCCGGTGTGCCAGTGTTCGAGTTGGCGCCCGGTGATTAACACAAACGGGAATTCTTTATCCGGCCGCTCGTTGGCGGGAATGATGTCCGCCGGCACGAACTTGGCGCGCCCGGTCGGCGTGGGAAACTTGTCGATGAACACCGTCGGCTGACCCGGATCGCCTTCGTTTTCGCAGGGGTAGGTCACGCTGCTGTCGCGCTCCAAGCGATCCCAAGTAATGCCGGCAATGCTATTCATGCCCTGGCGCATTTCGTTAAATACATCGGCGGGGCCACCGTAGTGCCAATCCAAGCCGATGCGACGCGCGATTTCTTGAATGATCCACAGATCCGGCTTGGCCTCGCCCGGCGCATCAAGCGCGCGGCGGCCTAACTGCACCATGCGATCGGTGTTGGTCACCGTGCCGTCTTTTTCCGGCCACGCGGTGGCGGGCAAAATCACGTCGGCGTGGTAACACGTCTCCGTCAAAAAAATTTCCTGCACCACCAAATGATCGAGGTTCGCCAGCGCCTCGCGTGCGTGATGTGCATCGGGGTCGGACATCGCCGGGTTTTCGCCCATGATGTACATGCCCTTGATGTTGCCATCGAGAATCGCGTGCACAATCTCCACCACGGTTAAGCCGGGCTTGGGGTCGAGCTGTGTGCCCCACAGTTTTTCAAAACGCTGGCGCGAGGCATCGACATTGGTGCGCTGGTAATCGGGCAAGAACATCGGGATCAAACCCGAATCGGAAGCACCCTGCACGTTGTTTTGCCCGCGCAGCGGATGCAGGCCCGAACCGGGTTTGCCGATTTGGCCCGTCATCAACGTCAGCGCGATCAAGCAGCGCGCGTTGTCGGTGCCGTGAATGTGCTGCGAAATGCCCATGCCCCACAAAATCATCGAACCCTTGGATTTCGCATACAACCGCGCGACTTCTTTAATCGTCTCGGCATCGATGCCGCACACCGGCGCCATCGCTTCGGAGCTATAGCCCTCGACGTTTTTCTTCAAGTCTTCGTAGCCGATGGTGCGCGAGGCGATAAACGCTTCGTCCACCAAACCTTCGTGCACGATGGTGTGCATCATGGCATTCAACAACGCCACATCGGTGTCGGGTTTAAACTGCAAGTAGTAGGCCGCGTGGCGCGACAGCTCCGAGCGGCGCGGGTCGGCGTAAATCAGCTTCGCGCCTTTTTTTACCGCGTTTTTAATCCACGTCGCCGCTACCGGGTGATTGGAAATCGGATTGGCGCCGATCAAAAAAATCACCTCGGCGTTTTGCACGTCGCCCACCTGGTTGGACACCGCGCCGGAAGCCACGCCCTCCATCAGCGCCGCGACACTCGACGCATGACACAGCCGCGTGCAGTGATCGACGTTGTTGCTGCCAAAACCCGTGCGCACCAGCTTTTGGAACAGATACGCTTCTTCGTTGGTGCCCTTGGCCGAGCCGAAACCGGCGAGCGCACCCTTGCCGTGAGTGTCGCGAATTTGTTTGAGCTTGCCCGCGGCCAACTCGAGCGCTTCTTCCCAACTCGCTTCGCGGAAGTATTCGAGAGGATTTGCCGGGTCCATCACAAAATCCGCGTGCTTGGGCACACCGGGCTTGCGGATCAGCGGCTTGGTCAGGCGCTGCTTGTGATGCACATAGTCGAAGCCGTAACGGCCTTTCACGCACAAGCGGTTGTGATTCGCCGGGCCGTCGCGGCCATCGACGCTCAAAATCTTGTTGTCCTTGATGTTGTAGGTGAGCTGGCAACCGACGCCGCAGTATGGGCACACCGAATGCACTTGTTTGTCGGGCTTGACCAAGCCCACTTCGCGCGCCGGCATCAGCGCGCCGGTGGGGCAGGCCTGCACGCACTCACCGCAGGCGACACAAGTCGAATCGCCCATCGGGTCGTGGATATCGAACACGATGCTCGAATGCCCGCCGCGATAGGCGTAGCCGATCACATCGTTGACTTGTTCCTCGCGGCAAGCGCGTACACAGCGCGTGCACTGAATGCACGAATCGAGATTGACCGCGATGCCGTAGTGCGACAAATCCGCCGCCGGCTGATGGCGCGCTTCAAACCGCGGCTTGCCCACCTGCATTTTCGCCGCCCACTGATCCAACTCTGAAGAAAGCGTGTGGCGCTTTTCCGGCATGTCGGAAAGCAGCAACTCCAACACCATCTTTTGCGACTTCACCGCGCGCTCGGAATCACTCACGACTTCCATGCCCTTGGTCGGCTTGCGGCAGCACGAGGCGGCCAGCACACGCTCGCCTTTCACCTCGACCACGCAGGCGCGGCAATTGCCGTCGGGACGCATGCCTTCTTTGTAGCAAAGGTGCGGGATGTCGACGCCGTGGCGTTTAGCGGCTTGAATAATCGTTTCATCGGGATGCGCGCTGACATCCTTGCCGTTGAGTTTGAACTCCACCGGCATCGCATTCAGTTCGTGATTACTTTGCGCGGTCATTGGATTTCCTTTGGGAAGTATTTCATGACGCAATGTATCGGATTCGGCGCCGCTTGTCCCAAACCACAAATGGAGGCATCGGCCATCGCGCCCGACAATTCTTCAAGCAGGCCTTGATCCCAAGTCAATTTGTCCATCAGGTTCAACGCCTTTTGCGTGCCCACACGGCACGGCGTGCATTGGCCGCACGATTCCTCGGCAAAAAACTTGATCACGTTTTTCGCCGCAGTGCTGGCTTTGTCCTGGTTCGACAAAATAATCACGGCAGCCGAGCCGATAAAGCAGCCGTATTGATTGAGCGTATCGAAATCGAGCGGTATGTCGCCCATGCTCGCCGGCAAAATGCCACCCGACGCGCCACCCGGCAGATACGCATAAAACTCGTGGCCCGGCAGCATGCCGCCGCAGTATTCGGCGATGAGCTCCTTCACCGTGATCCCCGCCGGCGCCAAATGCACACCCGGTTTTTTCACGCGGCCCGACACCGAAAACGAACGCAGGCCCTTGCGCCCGTTGCGCCCGTGCGAGGTAAACCACTGCGCACCTTTTTCCAGAATCTCGCGCACCCAGTAGAGCGTCTCCATGTTGTGCTCGAGCGTGGGGTAACCGAACAGGCCCACTTGCGCCACATAGGGTGGGCGCAGCCGCGGCATGCCGCGTTTGCCCTCGATGGATTCGATCATCGCGGATTCTTCGCCGCAGATGTAGGCGCCCGCGCCGCGCCGCAGGAAAATGGGCGGCAGGGGGCAAGGCGGATTTTTCTGCAGCGCGGCGATTTCTTTTTCGAGAATGGCGCGTACGCCGGCGTATTCGTCACGCAAATAAATATAGACCTCGGAAATCTGCACCGTCCACGCGGCGATGATCACGCCTTCGAGAAAACGATGCGGATCGCGTTCGAGGTAGTAGCGATCTTTAAACGTGCCGGGCTCGCCTTCGTCGATGTTGACGGCCATCACGCGCGGCCCTTGCTCGGCGCGCACGATGCGCCACTTACGCCCCGCCGGAAAACCCGCGCCGCCCAAGCCGCGTAGACCTGAGTCTTCCATCACCTTCATGATCGCGTCCGCGTCGCGTTTGCCCGCTAGACATTCCTGCGCGATGCGGTAACCGCTGTTTTTTAAATAGTTATTTAAAATCAAATACTTAGATGTATGGCACGTTTTCTTGCCCGCAGCCACCAACGGCACTACTTTTTCCACCGTCGCGTGCGCCACCGGGTTCTGCCCGACGATGGCTACCGGCGCTTGTTCGCAGCGCCCGACGCACGGCGCGGGAATCACGCGCACCTTGTCACCGAGTTCGCGTTTCAAATCGGCGATCAACGGGTTCGCGCCGCCCAACTCACACGACAGCGAATCGCAAACGCGCACCGTCAACGCCGGCGGCGGCGTGTCGCCTTCTTTGACGATATCGAAGTGGTGATAAAAACTCGCGACCTCGAACACCTCGGTCTGCGCGAGTTTCATTTCGCGCGCGAGTGCGGCGATGTGCGCGGCGGAAATGTGGCCGAACTTGTCTTGGATTTTGTGCAGGTGCTCGATCAGCAAATCGCGGCGGCGCGGCTCGCTGCCGAGCAATGCTTGCACTGCTTCGAGCGCGGACGGTTCGACCACGCGGCCTTTAGGTTTGCCGCGTGCGTTTCCGCTTTGTCTTTGAATGTTGCCCCGTTCCAACTCACCCCTCCTTGCCCACTTTTATGACGTTCAGCGCTCCGGGTCAAGGCGCGGCGTCATCCGTCGGATAAGCCGTGCTCCCGCCATGCCGGGGAGGGGTGCCGCTGCTGCTTCACCTACTAAGTCGTCATTCTGGCGAAAGCCAGAATCCAGGTTGCAACCAACGCGCAGCGTCTTAATTAAGCGCCTTCGGCGCGACGAACGAACTAGATTCTGGCCTACGCCAGAATGACGATTTACTTTAACACCGACTTCATCAACTGCCCCATCTGCGCCGGATTGCGCGTGACCTTGATCCCGCACTCCTCCATCACCGCAAGCTTGCTCTCGGCCGTGCCCTTGCCGCCGGAGATAATCGCGCCGGCGTGGCCCATGCGTTTGCCCGGCGGCGCGGTCAGCCCGGCGATAAAACCGATCACCGGTTTTTTCATGTTGGCCTTCACCCAGCGCGCGCAATCTTCCTCGTCGGTGCCGCCGATCTCGCCCACCATTACCACCGCTTCGGTGGCGGGATCGTCGTTGAACATTTTCATCACGTCGATGTGTTTCAAGCCATTCACCGGATCGCCACCGATGCCCACGCACGAGCTTTGGCCCAAGCCTGCTTCCATCAACTGCCCGACGGCTTCGTAGGTCAGCGTGCCCGAACGCGACAACACGCCGATCGGGCCCTTTTTGTGAATATGGCCGGGCATGATGCCGATTTTGCATTCATCGGGGGTAATCACGCCAGGGCAGTTGGGGCCGATGAGTTTGGTACGCTTGCCGATCATTTTGTATTTGGTGCGAATCATGTCGCGCACCGGGATGCCGTCGGTAATGCAAATCACCAGATCGAGATCGGCCTCCACCGCTTCATCAATGGCCGCGGCGGCAAACGGCGGCGGCACGTAAATCACCGAGACGTTAGCGCCGGTCGCGGCCTTGGCTTCTTTCACCGTCTCAAAAATGGGGATGCCCTCGTACGACTGCCCGCCTTTTTTCGGCGTGACACCCGCGACGCAACACGCCGCGCCGTTGGCGTATTCCTTGCCCGCCTTGGTGTGAAATTGGCCGGTTTTGCCGGTGATGCCTTGCGTCAGAACGCGCGTGTTTTTGTCGATGAGGATGGACATGTTACGCGGCCCCTTTCACGGCGCTCACCGCTTTTTGCGCGGCATCCGCCATGTTATTCGCAGCAAGAATCGGCAGCCCTGATTCGGCAAGAATTTTTTTGCCCAACTCGACGTTGGTGCCTTCGAGCCGCACCACCAGCGGCACTTGCAAACTCACCTGCCGCGCGGCTTGCACCACGCCTTGCGCGATCACGTCGCACTTCATAATGCCGCCGAAGATGTTGACCAGAATTGCCTTTAACGACGGGTTCTTCAGCATGATCTTGAACGCTTCGGTCACCTTCTCGGTCGAGGCGCCGCCGCCGACATCGAGAAAGTTCGCTGGCGAGCCGCCGTAGAGTTTGCAAATATCCATGGTCGCCATCGCCAGCCCCGCGCCATTCACCAGGCAGCCGATGTTGCCGTCAAGCTCGATGTAACTTAATCCAAACTTGGACGCTTCGACTTCCGCCGGGTTTTCCTCATCCAGATCGCGCAGCGCGACGATTTCGGGATGGCGGAACAACGCGTTCTCGTCGAAGTTCATTTTGGCGTCGAGCGCGATTACCTGATGATCGGCGGTAATGATCAACGGGTTGATTTCGACCAGCGCGGCATCGGTTTCGTCGAACGCCTTGTAGAGCGCCCTTAACAGATCGCCCGCCTGCGGCAGCGCGTCCGCCGGCAACCCGATGTTGCGCGCCATGTCTTGGGCTTGCGCGTCGGTGAGCCCCGCCATCGGGTCGATGGTGACGCGATGAATTTTCTCCGGCGTTTTATGCGCCACCTCTTCGATATCCATGCCGCCTTCGCTGGAGGCCATCAGCACCGCGCGCTGCGAGGCGCGGTCCACCACCAGCGCAACGTAATATTCCTTTTTGATGTTGGCGCCTTCTTCGATCAACAGGCGGCGCACCTTTTGCCCTTCGGGGCCGGTCTGCGGCGTTTTCAGTTGCATGCCGAGGATCGCCGAGGCGTGCGTCTTTAACGCCTCGGGCGACTTCGCGAGCTTCACTCCGCCACCCTTGCCGCGCCCGCCGGCGTGGATTTGCGCCTTCACTACCCACACACTGCCGCCAAGGCTTTTGCCTGCGGCCACCGCTTCATCCAGCGAAAAACACGGCACGCCGCGCAACGTGCGCACGCCGAATTTACGCAGGATTTCCTTGGCTTGGTATTCGTGGATTTTCATGTGGCGCCTGTGGTGAGAGCGATTAGGGTCGTACGCGCTCGCAACACTCGATGCAAACGCGCGAATCTATTACAGCGGGCCGGTGCGAGCCTTGACGATGGTCAAGCCGAAAAATTCAGCGGGCCACTGGCTTGAACCGCGAGTTTGCACGTGTCCGAGTATAACAAGCCATGAACCATGCCCGGCTCAACAAACAATGCGCACACCGCCAAATGCCCATTTCGCCTGCTATAACTTTGCTTACGCGAAATGCGGACTGTAGCAGGAAACCGGCCTTTATTGTTGCTTTGCAACAATGTCATGCCGGAATCAGTTTCCGCTATACTCTGGGCCGCACCCAAAAAAAGCGCAATCCCTAAGGATTGCGCTGAAGTTCCACCAAAGGAGGAGGTTTTGGAGGAGTGTGTCCAACATTGGCGCTGGGCACGGGTGGATTATGCGCCTGCCAGATTACAGTTTCAAGTCATAATGCTGCACCGCAGAATATATTTTGTATCGAATCGATTAATTTAATTTTTATCGAACTTATGCCGCTACAGCCATCTTCCAGCAGCATTCCACATTCAGAAATTAGTCGGCGCTAACAACTCTTGTACGTCCAACTGTCGGATTTTAAATCTGCCGATTTGACAGTTTTTTGAAGATTTATACGCACACTTGCGCTCGGCTCTTGCCATCGCCTCAGGGCGTGCGATGAAGCCCATAATGGGTTCATGGTCGCGTATGTCCGTCGTGTGCTCAAAGCCGCCGGGCTCCGGCCGCATGGTCACAAACGCTTGCAGTCGCCACACAAGCGCTCTTTGATCCGCGCATAGCGTGCTGGCGCAAGCGCCGCGTTGGCGTACATGCCTTTAGCATCACACTAGCATCGCATTAAAATGCTGCGCTCGCACAGTGCGGCGCTCGCGCTACTGGCGGCGCTGCGCAAAAACCTTCGGCGCCCGCGCACGCCATGCTAAAGTGCTTGGGCATCGCATTGAGAAATTTTTTAACTACTTGATTTTATTTATTATTTTATGAATGCGCCGACCATCGCCACTGAGCTTGCGCAACGCATTACCGCGTTGCGTTACGACGATCTGCCGTCCGATGCCGTGCATTGGGCCAAGGTCGCGATCATCGACACCCTGGCTTGCGCGCTTGCCGGCGCCAACGAAGCAGGCCCGCGCATCGCGCAAAAAGTGGCGCGCGTTTATGGCGCCGGCGGGACGGTCTCGCTGTGGGGCACCGATCGCCGCGCCTCGGCGCTCGACGCGGCTTTGATCAACGGCACCGCCGGGCACGCGCTCGACTATGACGATGTCAACAACACCATCGGCGGGCACCCCTCGGTGCCGTTGTTGCCGGCGATTATCGCGCTGGGTGAAATGACGGGCGCGAGCGGGCGCGATGTGCTGCTCGCCTATGTCACCGGTTTCGAAGCGCAAGCCGCGATCGGCAAAGCCGTCAACGTGTATCACTACCGCAAGGGCTGGCATCCCACCGCCACGCTGGGCGTATTCGGCGCGGCAGCGGCGTGCGCGCGGCTGTTGAATCTGGATGTGGCGCGCACCGCCACCGCGCTGGCGATTGCCGCGTCGTTATCCTCGGGCATCAAGGCCAACTTCGGCACCATGGTTAAACCCCTGCACGCGGGCCACTGCAGCCGCAACGGGCTTTATGCCGCGTTGATGGCAAAAGAGAGTTTCACCGCCGCGGACGATGCGCTGGAACATCACCAGGGCTTTTTTGAAATGTTTAACGGCGCCGGCAACTACGACGCGCAAAAAGCGCTCACCACCTGGGCCAACCCGCTTGACCTGTTAAACCCCGGCATCGGGCTCAAACAATACCCGTGCTGCGCCAGCACGCATTCGGCGATCGACGCCGCGCTGATTTTGCGCGAGCGCCATCAGCTCACACCCGAGCGCATCGCCAAAATCGAGACGGTCACCCACGCGCCCGCGCTGGCGCACACCAACCGCCCCGACCCGAAAACCGCGCTCGATGCCAAGTTCAGCGTGCAATACTGCGTCGCGCGCGCGCTGATGCACGGCGCGGTAACGTTCGATCATTTCGAGGATGACGCGCTGATTGAGCCGCGGTTGCGCGCGCTGTTGTCGCGCGTCACGGCCAACACCCATCCGAACGCGCCGAAGGACATGGCGGAACACTATCAGGGCGTGGTGAACGTCACCACCACCGAAGGCAAGACCTATTCCGCGCGCGTTGATCAACCGCTGCGCGGGCCGCGAAACCTCGCGCCACCCGACCGGCTGGAATCGAAATTCAAGGATTGCGCGTCGCGCGCATTGCGGCCCGATGCCCTGCCGCGGCTTTATGAAATGCTCACGGCGCTGGAAACGCTCGCCAACGTGGGCGCGCTGACGGATTTCATGGCCGCCGCCGCCAACGTAGCGGGCGGTGGCGCCCGGCGCGCGGCGGCGTGACGGCCGGAATCAGTAGATTATCCATTCCCGCGTCTCGCCCAGATCCAAATCCAGATCATCGTTGGCGGCGTTGAACACGTGCAGGCTGTGCGCGGCATACGCGCGCTCGGCCTGCGGCGGCATCGCGTGCGGCGCCATCGCCTGTTCTTCGGGCGTCAAACTATCGGCATCTTCGAAGTCATCGGTGCTCAAGTACGTCATCAATTGCATTTGCATGGCCGCTCTCCTGTGTCGGGTTGCTTGCCCTGACTAGAGCAGGCTCCGTGCCAACCGCAATGAGCGCCGTGACAAACTGGCGAACGTCATGCAGGTGTCTGTTTTTAAAGCATTATTTTTTGCGGTTTGGAACGCCGCGGGCGCCGCCACAGCCGCGTGCAGCGCACCGGCGCTGTTGAGGAATCGCCAACACGTGGGTAACTCGGCAGCAGCCGTTGCGCACGGTGATGCGCATCACATCCCCCATACCACCACACCACCGGCGCATGCCGCAAGCGGCGGTGTGTTTGAGCAGCGGAAAATAAAAACGGCGCCACTGACGATGGCGCCGCCGAACGGCAACATGAAACGGTGAATCAAGCGCACGGCGTATGCCGCGCGCCAAACCGCATAACCGCAATCGAAGATTCGATTGCCGCGAGTCAAGCCTACTGGTAGGTGCGCTCGACAAACGCGCTGGGATCGAAGTCGTCGAATTCTCCGTCTTCATCCAGCCGCTCCGGCACCGCCGCCATGCCGCGCAGCCGGCGCGAAACGATCAGCAGTTCCATGGTTTGCAGCTCTTTGCCCATGGCTGCCAATTCTTCGTCGTAGGTGAACGTATCGTTATCATCGAACTCGATACGCGCGCCGTATTTGCGGACGTGAACGTTCATACTTGCCTCCGTCAGAAATGTTCCTGCCCTTGACGGAGCATAGTGTGTGCCAGATCAAAAACGCCCTGCGCAAAAATGCCGGAATTTTTGTAACTATTGGATTTTATTGCATTTTTGATTTTGCGCGAGCATGGCAAAAAATCACCCGCAGTGCTGTGCGCGTTAAAAAACCGTCACATCACGTCACTCGCCGACAAACTTTTGTCATGCGCGCGTAGCGGCAAGCCCGCGGCGTGATGGATTGCACGGCGCGCGAATCAATGAAAACGGGCTAGCGTTTAATGACATAAGCAAATTGAATTTCGCGTCACTTCAGCGCAAAATCGCCACGCGGTTCTTACATCACCAATCCCGGTAGAATTTCATGAGCGTTTTTGCGCGTATCGCTGCTGCATTATTGGTCGTTGCGTTGGGTGTAGCCGGCTGTGCCAGCAGCCCCCCGTGGGACAACGACGGCGGCAGCTGGATGACCTTGATCGACAACGGCAGCGGTTTGGATAACTTCGACCGCATCGGCGACGCAAACTGGCGCACGGAAGGCGGCGCCATCGTCGCCGACGACGGCAAGGGCGGGCACTTGGTAAGCCGCCGCGTGTATGGTGATTTTCAGATTCGCGCCGAGTTCTGGGCCGCGCCCGATACCAACAGCGGCATTTTCATCCGCTCCGCCGACAATAAAAAAATCGGTTCGGCGACGTCCTATGAGATAAACATTTGGGACATCCGCCCCGATCCGAAATACGGCACCGGCGCGATCGTCAATTTCGCCGCGGTGCCGGTGCCGATTACAAACCTTGCCGGCAACCGCTGGAACCGCATGGAAATCACCGCGCAAGGCACGCGCCTTATCGTCAAGTTAAACGGGCAGACCACCGTCGACATCAACGACGGCAAATTCAAGGCGGGTTACTTTTCGCTGCAATATGGGGCCGGCGTCAAGGGCGCGCGTGGCGGCCCGATCAAGTGGAGAACCGTACAGGTGCGCACCCTGTAGTTTTCCCTCGTCGTGTAATGCGGCGCTTCGCGTGCGCCGCATTACACGGGTATCATCGGCGATAATGTACGCCATGCGCCGGGCGCGAGTATCAGTCAAGTATTGCGCCCGCGATGTATCACTACACGCGAACCGATTGCACGCCTTGTGAACCCCCTCCTGCTGGTGTTGGTGGCGATGTTCCTGCAGCAGACCTTTGTCTCGCTCGGGCGCTCGCTGCCGGCGGTGATCGCGCCGGCGATCATCGCCGATTTGCACTTCCCGCCGGGATGGATCGGCATTTATTTCGGCTTGACCGCCGCCGCTTCGCTGGTGGTGCAACTGGGCTGCGGCAGTTTTATCGTGCGCTACGGCGCGATGCGCATGAGCGTAATTGCGCTGCTGCTGCTGGCGGTGGGCACCGCGGTGGCGATCGCCGGCACGCCGCTCGCGTTTATCGCCTCGGCCATCATCGCCGGCGGCGGCGGCGCGTTTTCCACGCCGGCAAGCTCGCACCTGCTCGCGCGGCTGTCGCCGCCGCGCTACATGCCGCTGGTGTTTTCGGTCAAACAAACCTCGGTGCCCGCGGGCCTGTTGCTCGCCGGCTTGATCGCGCCGCAATTCACCGAGTGGCTGGGCTGGCGCAACGCGATGCTCGCCTGCGCGGCGGTGTGCGTGGCGTTTGGGCTGGCGCTTTATCCGCTGTGCAAAATGTTCGACACCGACCGCGTACCCACGCGCAGTTTTCAGTTATCCGATTTCCGCACCACGCTGGCCGCGGTGCTCGCCACGCGCGAATTGCGCGCGATGTCGTTCGCGTGCCTCGCGTTTAACGGGCTGCAGGCCACCGTCACCGCGTACTTTGTGGTGTATCTCACCACCATCGGCTACACGCCGGTGGCGGCGGGGTTTTTGTTTTCGGTGGCGGTGGCGGTGGCGATGCCCAGCCGCGTGTTGTGGGGCTGGGTGGGCAGCACGCGCGTGTCGCCACGCGCGATGATGGCGGGTCTGGCACTGGGCATGGCGGCAAGCGCTGCGCTGCTTGCGTTTACCGGGCCGGGCTGGCCCACGCTGGCGGTGGGCTTTATCGCTTGCGTGTTAAGCGCCACCGCGTTGTCGTGGCACGGCGTGTTGTTATCCGAAACCGCGCGCGCAGCCCCCGCGGACATGCGCGGCGGCGTCACCGGCGGGGTGCTCTCGTTTGGCCAAGTGGGCGCGCTGTCGTTGCCGCTGTTGTATTCAACGCTGCTGACCACCACCGGCAGCTACGGCATCGGCTTTATCATGTGCGCACTGCCGGCACTGTGGGTCGGCGTGTTCTTGTTGCGCAAGCGCGGCGGGGCGACGTTTTGACGTGAGCGGGCGATAGACGCTAACCGTGTGCCCGAACCAACGTTTGCCCCGAGCTTGTCGAAGCGGATGCCTTGAATTAACGTAAGTATTTGATTTAATTAAATATTTTATCCAGACATGTTTGTGTAGTTTGATTCCGCAACGAGGCCGCCATGACGCTAATCGAATCCATCGCCATCAAGCACGACGAGTTAACACGCTGGCGCCGCGACATCCACGCGCATCCCGAACTGGGTTTCGAGGAAAGCCGCACCGCCGCCATCGTCGCCGAAAAACTGCGCGCCTTCGGCTGCGAAGTGCACACCGGCATCGGCCGCACCGGCGTGGTAGGCGTGCTGCGCGCGGGCAGCGGCAAGCGCACGATCGGGTTGCGCGCCGACATGGATGCGCTGCCGATCGTTGAGGCGAACAACTTCGAACACGCGTCGCAACACGCCGGCAAAATGCACGCCTGCGGCCACGACGGCCACACCACCATGTTGCTCGCCGCGGCGCGTTATCTGGCCGAGACCAAACGCTTTGACGGCACCGTGCATTTTATTTTTCAGCCGGCGGAGGAAGGCCAGGGCGGCGCGCAAGCGATGATCGCCGATGGCTTGTTCGAACGCTTTCCCTGCGATGCGATCTTCGGCATGCACAACCGGCCGGGCTTGGCGCTGGGCAAATTCGCGGTGAAATCGGGGCCGATGATGGCGGGCGGCGCGTTTTTCGATATCGACATCACCGGCAAGGGCGCGCATGGCGCGCGGCCGGAAAGCGGCGTCGATTCCGTGCTGGTCGCCGCGCACATCACCACCGCGCTGCAAGCGATCGTCGCGCGCAACGTCGCACCGGTGCAAACCGCGGTGCTGTCGGTGACGCAAATTCATTCCGGCGATGCCTATAACGTGATCCCGCAAAGCGCGCGGCTGTCGGGCACGGTGCGCGCGTTCTCGCGCGAAGTGATGGCGCAAGTCGAGCAGGCGATGAAGCGCATTGCGAGCGGCGTGGCACAAGCCTTCGGCGCCACTTGCAAGGTGGACTTTCGCACGATCTATTCGCCGACGATTAACAACGCCGAGGCCGCCGAATTCGCCGCAAAAATTTGCACCGAAGTGGTGGGCACCGACAACGTCGAGCGCAATCCGCCGCTGATCATGGCCTCCGAGGATTTTTCCTTCATGCTGGAAAAAGTGCCGGGGTGTTATTTCAACATCGGCAACGGCGCGGCAGATGGCACACAAGGGGGTTCGTGCGAAGTGCACAACCCGGGTTACGATTTTAACGACGAGGCACTGCCGCTGGGCGCGACGGTGTTTGCGCGGATAGTCGAAACCAGGCTTGGGCTTGGGGTGAAGGCGCCTTAGCCGTAAACGTTGCGACTTGAGTTGACAGATGGTGTGCGGTTGCTATCAGAAAGTCTAAATGAGGCAAACCGACCCGTTGCTGCCGTTCGCGTCTGTCTGGCCAGGCATCGCCTTTGGTAGGGCGTCAATAAGCCTGTCCTGAGCTTTGTTCAAGGGCTCCTCCCGCCCCACATTTTTGCAAGCCACTCTGGCGTTGCGACGTAGGTGCGCATAATTTCCCGCACGCTCACGTCGCTATCCAACCGCGACACCAAATCCAACACCGTAGTCAACGTCGCCGAAGACATCGCATCCCCCACTGTGTCGCGAAACAGCGCGGAAATTTCCTCCCAACTCATGCGCCGGTGCGGGCTGCCGCGCGGATGCGCGATCTTCATTTCATGCGTGGCGCCGCTCGCCAACTTGATGGTTACACGCGTCGGCACTTCCTCGGTGTTGGTGCCCGCCTCTACCCAAGCATCGAGCACGCAGCACGTGCGATTTGACAGCGCGCGCACCTCGGCGTCTTGCAAGGCCGCGTCGTAATCGGTGCTGCGCAGCGAGGTGTGCGCGCCGCGCGTGCGGCCGAGCGCCAACGCCATCGCCAAGCTAAACGGAATCGACAACTGCGCGCTTTGCAAATCCGGCGGATCGAGTTGCGTCAAGCGGCCTTGCACCACCTTGGGGATGCCCACTTCACACTCGAGCACTTGCGCGGGCATGAGCTTAAGTTCCGCGGTCAAGGCCAAGCCCGCATCGACGGTGGCCTGCAAGCGCCCCGCGCCCGCATGCACCTTGGTGCTCACCTCCATCAAGCGATAACCCCGCCCCAAATCACCGGTGATTTTTTCCGGCTTGGGCGCGCCGGAGAACGCCTTGAAAAAACCCGCCTCGCCTTCGAGGATATCGCGTGGGCCCCAGATACCAGCCTTGGTGAGCAACGCCGCCATCACGCCGGACTCCGCACCGCGCGCGCCGTTCAAACGCTTGGTGACGCCGCCGGACAAATAAAATTGCGCAAGCCCGCCGGCATACGCACCCGCCGCACCCAGCGCGCCCGCCATGTCGGTCGCGTTAAAGCCGAGCAGCTTGCCCGCGGCCAGCGCCGCGCCCATCGCGCCGCAAGTCGGCGTGGCCATGAAGCCGCGTTGAAACAGCGCGGGCTGGGTGGCCAAACCGATGCGCAGCGAGGCTTCGTAACCGATGATCGCGGCTTCCAGCAGCGCGCGGCCGCTGCAATTTTCGCGCTCGGCGACTGCGAACACTGCGGGCAAAATCGACGCGCCCGCGTGATGCATCGAACCGACATGCGTGTCGTCAAGATCGCAGGCGTGGGCGTAGGCACCGTTCACAAACGCCGCACGCGCGGCGTCCACCCGGCTGCCGCACAGCAGCAGACTGCTTTCCGCCTTGCCGCCGAGTTCCAACGCCAGCGCGCGCGTGTTGCGGCTCCACGGCAGCGGCGCGCCCACCGCGGTCACGCGCAAATAATCGAGCACCAGCGCTTTCATGCGCTCGATCACGTCTTGCGGTGCATCCGTCAAACGAAAACCCGCGGCCCACTCGGCCAATGCTGCCGTGGCGCCTTTGGTGGTGTTCACTGCCATTGACACTGCCATTGATCTCGCTCCCTGAAGCAACCTTTAACGCTGGCGCGCCATTATAGGGCGCTCACAAGAAAAAGCCCGCGCGGTGCTGCACTCGCGCGGGCTTTCAAGGGGTGATCGGTGTCAGATCACTTTGCCACCGGCGCTTCCGCCGGCGGTTTGCCGGCCTTGGTGGGATCGATGGTAATGCCGCGTTGCTTTAGCGCATTGACAATCAACGCCGCGTTCTGATTGCCCGCCGCGGCAAGCTTAGCGGTTTCGGCAGCGAGAGTGTCTAACTGCCCGCGCATCTTCTGCGCGTTGCCGTAGATCTGTGTTTGGTTGCTCTTAAGGTTGGCCAGGTTGTCTTTCTCTTTGAGAAGTTGCGCGGTCTGAAACCCAAACCACAGCGCTATCGTCAGTAGCCCGATCAGCAGCGGTGCAAACGCGCTGTGGGTTGCTTGGTCGCGTTGGCTCATTTGGCTTTTCCCTTCGCTTCTGCTCTCGGCGCTTCGGGTTGCTGCGGCTGGTTCACAGTGAAGGTGATGCCTTGCGAGCTTAGCAGTTGCGCCAGTTGCTGGTCGTTGGTCTTGGCGGTGAGTTCGGCGAGGTTCCGCACGATGCCTTGATACAAGGGTTCGAGCTGCTGGCTTTGTTGGATGTATTGGGCGCGCTGCGCGAATTCGGTTTGCGCCTCGCGGTTGGCGGTGAATAACACGATGTTGGTCACCACCAGCGCCAGCGAGATCACCGCCACGGCGGTTAGTAGCATGAACTGCCATTGCTTTAACACGGAACGACTCCCGATTGTTGAACCCAAGCATGATAGCAGGCACCCAGTGTGCGGCGGCGCGGACTCGATACGCGAAATAATCGCAAAGAGGCGGCGTAGTGCGCAGCAGTCGCCACCATCGCCGTACGTCTCTCACAGCTCACCATCGCGCTCACTCGGCTTTCACCAACCCAGCGCCAACCGGCAAGCAAGCCGGCTCGCCACAGGAAAACCGGCGCGACCAGCCAAAAATTCATGCGCATGACATTTGACATGTCTACTGTCGAAATCCGAACGATTCGGCCATTCACCATAACCAATTGATTTTATTAATATTTTTTCTCATTGGCTGTGCCGCTGGTGCATGTGTCAACAAGGTGTGTCGAAATTTCCGATCTTTACATTTGTGCACAACTTCACGAACGCCAAAAATAGCCCAATAAAATCAATAACCTCAAAAGGTGGCACGAGATTTGCTTTATGGGCTATCGCCAGTTCAATTTTTTGAATTTGTGCTCGACAAAACCAAACCGATAGGTGGCTCATGCGACTCCTTGACACCCAACCGATTAACGTTTTCCTAGTGAACGATCACAAGCTCGTGTTGTGGGGCCTGGAGCGTTTGATCGCCAGCGCCGCGCCACGTATGCGCGTATCCGGCACGGCGGGTAGTTGTGACGAGCTGTTGGCCAAACTGGCATCGGGTGCACCCGATGTCATTGTGCTCGATTTGGAATCCGGCGGGGCAAGCCTCGCTTGCCTGGAGAAATTGGCCGCCAATCCCACGCTACGTGTGCTGGTCCTCACCGGTGCGACGGATCGCGAGCTGCACCAGCAGGCGGCGGTGCGCGGCGCGCGCGGCGTTGTTCCCAAGCAGGCGGATGCCGACGTGCTGCTGCGTGCAATCTACAAAGTGCATGAGGGCGAGGTTTGGCTCGACCGCGGCATTCTGGGCCGCGTATTCTCGACACTCGCACACACACGAAATAACCCGCCGGAAGCAAAAAAAATCGACAAGCTCACTTGCAAGGAGCGGCAAATCGTCGCCACGTTGGTCAAAGCGAAAGGCGCGCGCAACAAAATCATCGCTGATAAACTGCATATCAGCGAGCACACCCTGCGCAACCACTTCACGACGATCTACGACAAACTTCAAGTATCGGGCCGCTTGGAGCTCTACTTACTGGCCAGCAGCGAGCTACGGGACGAAGGCGAACAGTTGATCGCAGCCTAGCCCGCACGAACGCGACCGCAAGGTCGTCCAAATACCCGGCAATCTCGCGCCGCAGCCTTATGGGAACGGCGCGTTTTTGTTTTGTAGGGCACATTCGCATGCGTCATGCATGTGCCAATCG
>VGIF01000084.1 GCA_016868015.1 Betaproteobacteria bacterium | reverse complement strand
TCCACATAATCCACCGCTTGTGCGGGTCCCCGTCAATTCCTTTGAGTTTTAACCTTGCGGCCGTACTCCCCAGGCGGTCAACTTCACGCGTTAGCTTCGTTACCAAGAGATTGCTCCCCCGACAACCAGTTGACATAGTTTAGGGCGTGGACTACCAGGGTATCTAATCCTGTTTGCTCCCCACGCTTTCGTGCATGAGCGTCAGTGTTAACCCAGGGGGCTGCCTTCGCCATCGGTGTTCCTCCAAATATCTACGCATTTCACTGCTACACTTGGAATTCCACCCCCCTCTGCCACACTCTAGCTTGCCAGTTACAAGCGCAGTTCCCAGGTTAAGCCCGGGGATTTCACACCTGTCTTAGCAAACCGCCTGCGCACGCTTTACGCCCAGTAATTCCGATTAACGCCTGCACCCTACGTATTACCGCGGCTGCTGGCACGTAGTTAGCCGGTGCTTCTTCTTCGGGTACCGTCATCAATCCGTGGTATTAGCACGAACCATTTCGTCCCCGCCGAAAGAGCTTTACAACCCGAAGGCCTTCTTCACTCACGCGGCATGGCTGGATCAGGCTTGCGCCCATTGTCCAAAATTCCCCACTGCTGCCTCCCGTAGGAGTCTGGACCGTGTCTCAGTTCCAGTGTGGCTGATCGTCCTCTCAGACCAGCTACGGATCGTCGCCTTGGTGGGCCGTTACCCCGCCAACTAGCTAATCCGACATCGGCCACTCCAATAGTGCGAAGCCTTGCGGTCCTCCGCTTTCCCCCGTGGGGCGTATGCGGTATTAGCCTATCTTTCGACAGGTTATCCCCCGCTACTGGAAATGTTCCGATGTATTACTCACCCGTTCGCCACTCTACTTGCGGGTTGCCCCGCTTTCGCGTTCGACTTGCATGTGTAAGGCATGCCGCCAGCGTTCAATCTGAGCCAGGATCAAACTCTTCAGTTTAATCTCTGCAAAGTATTACTCGCTTGACGTTTGTTACGCCGTGCGAGCACTTCAATATTTCAAAAACTTACACAGTGTCTGGTGTTACCCATTCAACTGCGCTGCCTTGGAAACCAAGTGCCCACACTTATCGGCTGTATATTGTTAAATAGCTTTTCAAACACTGCGCCGTGGATGACGGCCTTTGTTTTGAGAATCACGCCGGAGCGACATACTCTGCGGATTCTAACCTCGAATTGCCAAGTTGGTAGCGGGGATAGGATTTGAACCTATGACCTTCGGGTTATGAGCCCGACGAGCTGCCAGACTGCTCCACCCCGCGCCTGCGCCATCAATGTTTTCGAAGGCGGCTCAGCAAAGAAGCGGGATTATGAAGGACTATTTTCTTGATGTCAACACCTATTCCGGCCAAATCGTCGCTTTTGGGTGTTTTATTTCTCAACCCGACAGCTGCAATCTAAAAAACTGCAAAATCAAAACATTAACGGCAAATCACAAGGTTGCGGCTTGAAACAGCCGACGGCTAGTGCTAATGCCGCGCCCCCGCAGCGGCAGGCGCCGACGACACCTTTTTGCGCCGAAACGCTTGCGCGACACGTTCCATGCTCGCATAAAACGTCGGCGTTACATAAAGCGTCAGCATTTGCGAGAACAACAAACCGCCGACCACGGCGATACCCAGCGGTTGGCGCATCTCAGAGCCGGTGCCCGTGCCAAACGCAAGGGGCAGCGTGGCGCAAATGGCCGCGAGCGTGGTCATCATGATCGGCCGGAAGCGAATAATCGATGCCTCGACAATGGCGTCGGCGGGAGACAACCCTTTTTCGCGCTGCAGTTGCAGCGCGAAATCCACCATCATGATGCCGTTTTTCTTGACCAGCCCAACCAGCAAGATGATGCCGACAAAGCTGAATATGTTGAGCTCCTGGTTAAACCAATAAAGCATCAACAACGCGCCGAAACCGGCAAACGGCAATGCCGTCAGGATGGTGAGCGGATGCGCATAATCCTCGTAAAGAATCGCGAGCACCATGTAAATCACCAAAATTGTGATCAACAACAACAGCGGCAAGCTGCGGAAGGCCTCCTCGAAAGCCGCCGCGTTACCGGCCACGGTATAGGTCACGCCCGCGGGCAATACCTCGCGCGCCAAATCTTCGACGTTTTTAACCGCCTCGCCGATGGAAATGCCAGGCGGCAAGTTGAATGACAACATCACCGACATCAATTGACCATAATGGCTTACCGACACCGGCCCCACACCCATGCGCACATCAGCCACCGCGTGCACCGGCACCATTTGCCCGGCGTTGGATTGCACATAAAGCGAACGCAGCGCGTTGATATCGCGCTGGTAGCGTGGATCGAGCTCAAGTATGACGTTGTATTGGTCTGTCGCGCCGTACAGCGTGCTGATGCGCCGCCCGCCATACGCGTTGTAGAGCGCGGCCTCGATCTGCTGTGGCGAAACGCCCAATGCCGCCGCGCGATCGCGCAGGATGTCGATCTGAATCTCCGGATTACGCAATTCCAGACTCGAATTGACATCCTGCAACTGACGCGATTCACGCAACCTTGCCTCCAGTTGCTGTGCGGCCGGGTACAAACTGACCGAATCACTGCCTTGCAGCACCAGCTGGTAGTCGCTGGTGCTGATCAGGCCGCCGATGCGGATTGCGGGCGGATTATTCATAAATACGCGCAGCCCCTGCGCGCCGCCGCTGAAGGACCGGCGCAAATCCTGAATGACCTGATCGGCACCCATGGTGCGTTCTTCGCGCGGCTTTAACCGCACGATGATACGTCCAATATTACTGCTGACCACGCCGCCGGTGCCTTGGCCAGCGGTCGACATCACCGCTTCCACTTGCGGATGCCGCTCGATGATCGCCGCCACGGCGGCTTGACGCTTTTCCATTTCCGCGGACGGTATGCCCTCCGGGCCTCGCGTATTGCCGAAAAACACGCCAGTATCCTGCCGCGGAATGAACCCTTGCGGCACCAGCGTGTAGAGGTGATACGTCAGATATAAAAAGACCCCGGACACCACCAGCATCACGCCGCGGTGGCGCATCGTCCAGCGCAGGCTCGATCCGTACCAGTTACGCATGGTATCGAACACGGTCTCGAAAAACTGGTAGACCTTGCCGTGCTGATGCACGGGTTTGAGCATGAGGCTGCACATCATCGGCGTCATCGAAAGCGAAATCACGCCCGAGACGATCACCGCGACCCCCACCGTCACCGCGAACTCGCGGAACAATCGCCCCAACATGCCTTCCATGAACAATATCGGAATAAAAACCGCCGCTAGCGACACCGTCATCGACAGCACGGTGAAACCGATCTCGCGCGACCCCTCGAGCGCCGCCTGCATGCGATCCTTGCCCATCTCCATATGGCGCGTAATGTTCTCGAGCACGACGATCGCGTCATCCACCACGAACCCCACTGCCAGAATGATCGCCATCAACGACAGATTGTTCAGGCTATAACCCAACAGATACATGACCCCGAAGGTACCGATGATCGAGGTGGGCAGAATCAACGCCGTAATCAGCGTCGAGCGCGCGTTGCGCAGGAATAACAAGATCACCACGACGACCAGAAACGCGGCGAGCAGCAGATGGAATTCCACCTGGTTGATCGAGGCCTGAATAAATTCCGAGCGGTCATTCACGACGTGGATGCCCACCCCCGGCGGCGCGCGCGCCTCGATCTCCGGGAATACCGCGCGAATGCTGCGCACCACATCGACGGTATTGGCGCCAGGCTGACGATACACGGCGAGGATCAGCGAGCGTTCGCCGTTGAGCCAACTTTTTACACGCGCGTTTTCGATGCCGTCGACCGCCTTGCCCACATCCGACAAACGCACCGCCATGCCGTCGCGATGGGCCACGATCAAATTGTTGAAGTTCTCCGCGCGCTCCAATTTACCCGTCGATTTCACGGTGAAATTGCGCGCATTGCCCTGCAGCACGCCCGCCGGCAGATTGCTGTTGGCGCTCTGGATCGCCTGCACCACGCGCTCCAGCCCCAGGCCGCGCCTGGACAACGCTTCGGGATCCAGGAAAATGCGCACCGCATAACGCTGCGAGCCGAATGCCTGCACCTGCGCCACGCCGTTGATCATCGACAGGCGCTGCGAGATATGCGTTTCCGCAAAATCGTCCAGCGCCGGCAGCGGCAGCGTCTTGGCGGTCAGGCCCAGGAACAGGATCGGCGCATCGGCGGGATTGAGTTTGCGCAGCGTGGGCGGGTCGATGCCGGCGGGTAATCGCCGTATCGCCTGCGAGATCGCGGTTTGCACGTCTTGCGCCGCGGCGTCGATCTGGCGATCGAGGCTAAACTGCAAGGTGATGCGGGTGCGCCCGGTGGTGCTCGATGAGCTCATGCTTTCCAGGCCGGGCACTTGGCTGAACTGCCGCTCCAAGGGCGTGGCCACGGTGGAGGCCATGATATCGGGATTGGCGCCGGGCAAGTCGGCGGTCACCGAGATGGTGGGGAAGTCCACGCTCGGCAACTCATTCACCGGCAGCGATTTAAAGGCGATCAAGCCGAAAATCACGATGGCGCAAATCAGCACCGTCGTCGCTATCGGCCTTGCAATGAACAGCTTGGAGAGGTTCATGGTGCTGCTCCTTTGGTCGTGGACTCGGCATCGGGCGCCGGCGCCTCGTCCTTTTTCTTGCCCTTGCGCTTTTTGGCTTCGCCATCTGGCTTGGCTTCGCCGTCGGCGGCTTGCTCCGCCGCGGGCTTGGGCTGCGCCGCAGCGCCTTCGGCGCCCGCCTCGGACGCTTCACCGCTTTTCTTGCCTTTTTTGCCCTTTTTACCTTTTTTGCCGCCGCCTTCGCCCGCACCTTCCGTACCGTCGGACACCCGCACCCGGCCACCCGGCGTAAGCGCCTGGGGAATTTCAACGATCACCTGATCACCGCCGGATACGCCCGACTCGATCACCACCTCACCACCTATCTGACGCGAGATTTTGACCGGCTGCACACGCACCCGGCTTTCCGCGTCGATAAGATAAACGAATGGTCCCTCCTGCCCCGGCTGCACGGCTGCTTCCGGCACCACCACCGCCTCGGGCTCGACGGTCAAAACGATACGCACATTCACAAACTGGCCCGGCCAGATACGCTCTTTTTCGTTGGACACACGGGTCTTGAGCAATACCGTGCCGGTTTGCTGCGTTACCGTATTGTCGACAAACACCAGTCCGCCCGTGGCCTGCGCCGTCCCGGTGCGTTCGTTGAGAATTTCCACGCGCATTTCCTTATCGCGTTGATGGCGGCGGATTTGGCCGAGCTGGCGCTCCGGCACGCTAAAGGCCACCAGGATCGGATCCATGCTGTTGATGGTGACCAACGGCGCACCGCCGCCCGCCGCCTGCACCAGATTGCCCCCCTTCACCGACATCGCGCCGGTACGCCCCGAAATCGGTGCGCGCACGCGCGCGTAGTCGAGCTGGATGCGCACCTGCTCCGCGGCGGCTTGCCCGGCTTGCAAGGTGGCCTCCAGCGACTTTACCGAGGTCACCGCCACATCGTATTCCTGGCGCGTGATGAACTCACGCTTTAACAGCGGCTCAAGGCGGGTTTGCTGCGCGCGCGCGTTTTCCAGCAACGCGCGGTCACGCGCGAGCGCCGCCAACGCCTGATTGTGCTGCGCCTGCAGCGCGCGCTGATCGATCTGGAACAGTTGCTGGCCCGCTTTCACCCGATCGCCTTCCTTGAACATCACGCTTTGTAAAACGCCGCTCACCTGCGCGCGCACCTGCACCGTGTTTTCCGGTTCCACCGTACCCGTCGCCTCGATCAGCACCGGCATCGGCTTGACCGTGGCGCGCACCGCCTTCACCACCAGGGGCGCGCCCTTACCCTTCCCTTTACCCTTGCCCTTAACTTGCTTGCCGCCTTTGCCCTCGGCGCCCTCGGCCGACTTGCCTTCGGCCAGCGCGGCTTTACCTTTGCCCGCCGCGTCAGCCGCCGATTTTTGCCAATACCAGTAGCCTCCCCCGGCCAAGCCAGCGAGCACGGCGAACAACCCTACCATCGAAAGTCGCTTCATGGAGTCTTCTCTTGTTTTACGTCTGCTCGCGTGTCGAACAAATTGCCGGCCCCCACCGACAAATGCAGCCGCGCGAGCACGGTGTACCAGTCGAGGTAAGATTGGATACGCTGTGTGCGCGCGCTGGTTTCATCCTGCTGCGCGGTAATCAAATCAAGTATGGTGCCAAAACCGCCCTGATACCGGGCGAGCGTGGCCTGCGCCGTTTGCTCGGCCGATTTCACCAGCGCCTCGGTGCTGCTGATGCTGCCGCTGACGGTCTGCAAATCGTAATAGGCCTGCCACACTTCGAGCTGGGTTTGGCGGTAGATCGCATCGCGCGCGGCCTCGGCCTGTTGCGCCTGCATTTGCGCCTGCCGCAGTTGGTAGGTATCGCGAAAACCGGAAAAAATCGGGATGCGCACGTTTAACGTCAACGTATCGGCGTTGGTCGAAGGAATACTCGGCCCGGGCGCACTGCGGTGCCACGCATTGTGCACGCGGCTTGCACTGATTTCGATGGTCGGCAACCCCGCCTTCGCGGCGGCTTCGGCGGCCGCGCGCGAAGCGCGCACTTGCGCCTCGGCGGCAATCAAGTCCGGACGCGATGACTTGACACGCTCCAGATAGCTCGCGATCGACTGCACGGCTTCACGCGTTTGCGGCGGCGCGGCCAGGGTGTGTACGCGCAGCGCGGTGTCAATCGGCAGCCCCGCCGCGGTCGCGAGATTACCGCGCGCTTTTTCGAATTCGCCGCGGCTGCGGGTGAGCGCCAGACGCGCCTGCGCCACCTGCGTTTCGGTACGATACACATCGGCCACGGTGGCTAGCCCCGACTCGCGCCGCCGCTGCACGGCATCGAGCACGGTTCCGGCATTCTTCAGCGCCTGCTCATTCACCCGCACCAACGCTTCCACACCGATCAGTTGGTAGTAGGCCTGCTCCACCTGAAACACCACCTCCTGCAGCACGCGATTTTGCGCGAGGTTAGCCGCCAACAGCCGATAGTTGGCCGCTTCCAATTTGAAATCGCCCGCGCCGAAATCATAAAGCGTGTAGCTGATGCTGATTTGCGGGCCCCAGCGCGTTAACCACGGCGAGACTTGACCGGAGGTGCCCGACACCGGGCGCAGCCGCGTGACGGTATAGCCGCCGCTCACCACCGGCAAGTCCTCGCCGCGCACCACGCCCACCGCCGCCGCACTGGCGCGCGCGGCGAACCAGGCTTGCCGGGTACGCGGGTTATTCAGCAGCGCGTACTCGGTTAACTGCGGCAGCGCGAGCGGGCCATCGGTGCTGATCGGCTCATGCGCGGCCCGTGGCGGCGCGACTTGCGGCAGCGGCTCTTTCGATTCCCAGCGCTGGTTAGGCGCGGGCGAGGTTCTTTGTTCGACGCCGAACGGATCTTTCCACCAGCTCGGGTTTAGCGCTTCCTGCCACCACTGCGCACACGCCTGCGAAGACACCAGCATCGCAGCGCCCAACATGACGGCGCCGCGCCATCCTCCAAAATGCATCATATTTTCGTTCTTCGACCGTGGTAACGGCACCTGTAATCGACATTAAAAAACGCGGTCTATGTTAGCATCTTTTACGTACGCATCGCCGATTGACGATCCACTTTACAGGGCTCCACACTATGGCGGGGGTAAAGTTTTACTCAAGTCAAAAAACAAGCGTTTTTTAATAAACTCGAATAAAAACAATTTATTAAGTTAAATACCGGAAAACATACATGCCCACATAACAGACTTATCTTGCACTACTCTTGCCCGGCAGGTGGCCAAAACCCGGCTGTGTCACCCCTGCCCGCGCCAACTCCCAGCGTCGGCACAGGCTCGCAAAAAGCGCGGCGCGCGCAAGGCGTAACATTGCATATGCCCGCGCTTTAGCGCCGCCTGTCAGCCGGCGCCTTTCGTAGGACGCGGCACACACCTGCAGACGGTCTACCCAGCCCTTTGATAAATTTTTGTAAAATATTGATTTAATTGATCTTTTTTAAATGGACGCCTCAACCTCCACGCGCACCGCAACGCCCTTGCAACCCGAAGCACGCTTGATCACGCACGAGCCGTATTACGAGCCAGTAGCTGACGAAATCGCATTGTTCGAAGCCGCCTGCGATAGCCGCATTCCGGTGCTGCTCAAAGGCCCCACCGGCTGCGGCAAAACGCGTTTCATGGAATATGTCGCATGGAAGTTAAAGCGCCCGCTGATTACGGTGTCCTGTCACGACGATTTGACCGCCAACGATTTGGTCGGCCGTTACCTCATCACCAACAACGAAACGGTGTGGGTCGACGGCCCGCTCGCGCACGCGGTGCGCGTGGGCGGCATTTGTTATCTCGACGAAGTGGTGGAAGCGCGCAAGGACACCACCGTGGTGATCCACCCGCTGGCGGATGACCGGCGCATGCTGCCGATCGAAAAACACGGCGAGTTGTTGCGCGCGCCCGACAGCTTCGTGCTCGCCATGAGCTACAACCCCGGCTATCAAAGCGTGCTGAAAGAGCTCAAACAAAGCACGCGCCAGCGATTTGTCGCCATCGAGTTCAACTACCCCAGCGAAACGCTCGAAGCCAAAATCGTCGCCGCCGAATCGGGGCTCGACGCGGCGAACATCGCGAAGCTGCTCAAACTCGCGCACATGACGCGCAATCTCAAAGGCAATGGTTTGGACGAAGGCGCCTCCACGCGTTTGCTGGTGCACGCGGCGAAACTCATCAAGCGTGGCGTGGCCGCGCGCGTGGCCTGTCACGGCGCCATTGCCGAAGCGCTGACCGACGACGCCGAAATGCTGCGTGCTATCGACGAACTCACTTCGAGCATTTTCTAAACGTGCCCGAACACGCCGAATTCGAGCCGTACTGGTTGCGCGGCGCTTGCCACGAACCGCTGATAACACCACCGTTCGCCCTGAGCCTGGCGAAGGGCGATCAGCCGTTGCACCGGGCGTTGTAAATCTCACCACCGTGCCCCCCCTCGCTACAGCCGCCCTCGAAAAACGCCTCGACGCGCTGTTAAACCCGGTGCTTTCCTCGCGCCGCACCGCGGCGCCGCTGGCCGCCGGCGTGGCGACGCTGCCGCGCGCGCTGCAGGATTTCACCCTGCATTGGGTGGAAGTGATCGGCCGCACCAACTACGAAATGGCGTATCAAT
The DNA here is from genome assembly GCA_016868015.1 of Betaproteobacteria bacterium. GTDB lineage: Bacteria > Pseudomonadota > Gammaproteobacteria > Burkholderiales > SG8-41 > UBA5216. The sequence goes on along the minus strand of VGIF01000084.1, from coordinate 8,540 downwards.
TCGCCGCTGCCGCGCCCGAAGCCTTGCCCGCGCTCGACACGCAAGCCGCAGAAGCGTGGATCATTCAAGCGATGGATAGTTATGATCGCGAGGGCCTTTATCAAGGCAGCCTCGTCTTCAAGCAATACGCGGATTTTGCGCAACGCGGTTTGAACGCGCATGGGGTGCAATTTAATGAAGTCGCCACCGTGCTCGAACGCTTTGTGTGTGGCCTTGCCGGCCGGCGCTTAAACATCGACAGCGCCGAGACGGCGTGGACCGATACCGAAACACTGTATTTGCCGCCGCGCATCACCGTGGGCGCGAGCCGCGACGAGAATTTTCTGATCTACAAAATCATCGCCACCCTGCTGTGGGCGCAAGGGCGCTACGGCACGTTTAACATCGATCTTAATGCCGCGCTGGCGCATCACAGCGAGCCCGCGCGCGCGCTGGTGTGGTTGAATTATCTGGAAGTGATTCGTCTCGAAGCGAACATCGCGCGCTTGCTGCCGGGCTTGGCGCGCGACTTGGCCGCGCTGCGCGGCGAAAGCGGAGAGAGCGGTGAGAGTAGCGACCACGATGCGCGTTATGCGCCGCTACGCGCCGTTGACGCCGGCGTGCGCGACAGCATCGCCTTGCTCGACACGCTCGATCTGCAACAAGCCGTGCCGCGCCGCGCCTGGCTCGGCACGCTGCGCCCGGCAAGCGCCAAGGCCGCTCGCGAAGCGCGCCTCACCCGCGAAAAAGATGCCTTGCAAGCCGCGCTCGCTCAGCTATTCAAAGAACAAATTCAAAACGCCGACGGCGCCGAAGAAAATCAAAATTTTGAAGTGCGCGTTAATCACGACGATAATCTCGGCGCCGATGTCGAACTCACTCTCGGCGGCAAACCGCTGGCGCCGCCCAAGCCGGTGCGCGAGTTGCTCGATTCCATCGTGCAGGATTTGGGTGAAATCCCCGACGAGTATCTGCTGGCCAACACCGCACAAGAAGCCACGGGCGAAGGCGACGGCGATGAACAAGACATCGCGCCCGCCGATGGCCCCGCGGTCTACTACGACGAATGGGATTTCCAACGCCGCCATTACCGCAAAAACTGGTGCGCGCTGCGCGAACTGGAACCGCCCGCGGGTGACGCCGCGTTCGTCGAATCGACACTCAAAAAATACGCGCCGCAAGTCACGCAACTCAAGCGCAACTTCGAGTTGCTGCGCGGCGAAGACCGTCTGATGAAGCGCCAACAACATGGTGACGATATCGATCTCGATGCGGTGATCGCCGCTTACGCCGACATGCGCGCCGGGCGCGAGTTGCCGCAGCGGCTGTTCACCAAGCGCCACAAGGCCGAGCGCAATCTGGCGGTGATGTTCATGGTCGACATGAGCGGCTCCACCAAGGGCTGGATCAACGAGGCCGAGCGCGAAGCGCTGGTGCTGCTCGCCGAGGCGCTGCAGGTGCTGGGCGACCGTTACGCGATTTACGGTTTTTCCGGCATGACGCGTAAACGCTGCGAGATTTTTCACATCAAACGTTTTGACGAACCGTATTCGGAACGGGTGCGCCAGCGCATCGCGGGCATCGCGCCGCAAGACTACACGCGCATGGGCGCGGCGATCCGCCATCTCAGTGCGTTGTTCGAAACGGTGGATGCGCGCACAAAATTATTGATCACGCTCTCCGACGGCAAGCCCGACGACTACTCGGATAACTACCGCGGCGAATACGGCATCGAAGACACGCGCCAGGCGCTGATCGAAGCGCACCGCGCCGGTATCAAGCCGTTTTGCATCACCATCGATCACGAAGCGCGCGATTATTTGCCGCACATGTATGGTGCTGCGAACTGGACGCTGATCGACAATGTCTTACGCCTGCCGTTAAAAGTTGCGGATATTTACCGCCGTTTAACCTCTTGAAAAATATCAATAAAATCAAATACTTATGATTGAACGCCGATTATTCGTTGCAGCGCTTGCCGCGTGCGCCATGAGCGTAATCAGCGCGCCGCAGGCGCAAACCATCAACACCGACGCCCATCGCATACGCGTCGCGCAACTCACCGCAGGCCTAAATCACCCGTGGTCGCTGGCGTTTTTGCCCGATGGGCGCATGCTGGTGACCGAGCGGCCTGGGCGGCTGCGCATCATCGGCAAGGATTTCAAACTCGATCCCATGCCGGTGGAGGGCGTGCCCGCGGTCACTGCGGTGGGCCAAGGCGGTTTGATGGACGTGGTGCTGCATCCGAAGTTCGCGGAAAACAATTGGGTCTATTTGTCGTACGCCGCCGGCGACGCACGCGGCATCGGCACCGAAGTCGCGCGCGGCGTGTTAAAAGGCAACCGCCTGGAAAACGTGCAAGTGCTGTTTCGCATGGAACCTAAGCTGCGCAACGGCTACCACTTCGGCTCGCGCATCGTGTTCGACCGCGACGGCATGCTGTTCATCACCTTGGGCGACCGCGGCGAAATGGAGCGCGCGCAAAACCCCGGCGACCACAACGGCTCGGTGATAAGGCTGCACGACGACGGGCGCGTGCCCAAGGACAACCCGTTCGTCGGCAAAGCCGGCTACCGCCCGGAAAAATTTACACTGGGCAACCGCAACATGCAAGGCGCGGCGCTGCATCCGCAAAGCGGTTTGTTGTGGACGCACGAGCACGGCCCGCAAGGCGGCGATGAAATCAACGTGATCCGCGCGGGGGTGAACTACGGCTGGCCGGTGATCACCTACGGCGCGAACTACGGCACCGGCAGCAAAATCGGCGAAGGCACGGAAAAAGCCGGCATGGCGCAACCGCTTTATCGCTGGACACCGTCGATCGCGCCTTCGGGCATGGCGTTTTACAGCGGGGATAAATTTCCCAAATGGCGCGGCGATTTATTCGTCGGCGCGCTGCGCGATCAATCGCTGGTGCGCCTGCGGCTGGACGGCGAAAAAGTGCTGAGCGAAGAGCGTTTGCTCAAAAACCAGATCGGCCGCATCCGTGATGTGCGCGTGGGGCCCGATGGCTTGATTTATTTGTTGACCGATGCGCCCAACGGCGCATTGGTGCGCCTCGAACCGGCACTCTAGCCTCTATCTGGAAATTACGTAAGTACTTGATTTAATTGAATATTTTCTACGCGCTCCTAAAGCGCGTGTAGCGCGCAAAGAGGATCGCCGCAAACGGCAGCACCAGCCCCGGAATCAAAGCGACGATCAACAAATCGCCCAACTGGCTGTAATCCTGCGCCACTTTCAGCGTGCCGTCGGGCGCGCGCACTTCGCGCGAGATGGTGTAAATCTGATTCAAATACTTGCTGCCCAACTGCGCCGCCGATAACGCCAGATTGGTGAACGAGGCCATCACCGCGAAGTAGGTCGCCTTTAAATTCGCCGGCGCCGAGCGCGCGATCCACGCCAGCATCGGAATCATCGCCACCTGCCCCAGCGGCGCCGACAGTGAGGTGTCGACGATCGCGATAGTGCGCGCGGTGACCATGCCGCCGGTCGCGGCCGCGGTCCACTCGTGTAAGCCGTGATACATGCTCAATGTCGGCAGCGACAGCACCGCAAACGCCAGCGCAAGGAACCCGACGACGTAGGCAATGGAATGCGAGGCGATAAAGCGCCGGAAAATGAATATGCCCGCCAGCGTCAACACATTGCCGATCAAACCGAGAATGGAAAAAAACTGTTCGTCGAATTTGAGGATGTCGATCATCCACCACGACACGCCAGGACCGACCTCGGGCACCGCGCGGAACATAAAGATCACCGCCGCCGTGCCCACCAGGGTTGTGCGCATGTCGGGCGCGAGCTCGCGCGTCAACTTGGCGATCAGAAAAATCACGATCGCCATCGAACCCGCGAACACGATTTCCTGCCGAAATTTGAAATCGCTAAACCCCATCGAGAGTGTGAATGCGACAAACACCAGGCTGCCGCCGAGTATCCACCCGTTCGGCGTGGTGGGTTCGCCGCGATCATCCAGCGCGGCGTGGATCGCCGCATCGCTCGCGCCCGCCGCGCGCAAACGCCGCCGTTCGCGCGCCTTTAACGCCGAGGCCAGCACCACACCCAGCACCGACACCACCGGGATCACCAGCGCCCATTGGTAAAGCTTCAGATACAACGCCGCCTTGTCTGCCTTGGACCAGCCTTCGGTATCCGCGAACACATATATGTTCACCAGCGCCACCAGCACCGTGCCGCCGATAATCGCCACCCGCCCCAGCGTTTGCATGGTGGTGTGCATCAATTTTTGCTGCTCTTCGGGGATCGGCTGGCCGGCCTCGTCCAGCTTGGGCACGGCCTCCACCGTCATCGCGTCGGCCACCACGTCTTGAATCACATAGCCGATGGGCGACAACAACGCGGCAAGCACATACCACGCGCGCACCGGCATCACCGCCGCCATCGCCTCGCGATGCCCGATCAGTCCCACCATGATCAGCAAACTGACCGCAATCAACGACGCGCCCAAGTACACCAGCAGCCCCTTCCAGCGCCAGATCAGATCGACGATATGGCCTACCGGCATTTTGATGGCGAACGGCAGCCCCGCCCAAAACCCCAGCGCGGCCAAAAATTCGGCGGACAGATCAAGGTGATCCTTGACGAAAAACGCGCCGACGATGCTGGTGAGCCCCGAAATCCCCGCCGCCACGTAAACCATCATCGGCGGCAAATAGCTAAGCCGCATCTCGCGCGCGAGTTCAAGGATATTCTCGCGCCACCAATTAGAAAATTTGCCGGTCATCGTGAAAAATTGCCTTATTCGTGCGATCGTATCATCAGCGTTCGCCAGTAGAATAGCGCCCCGGCTCCATCGAAAAAACACCTCCGCCGCGGCCGCGGCGTACCGGAGCTTGCTCCGGCATCAACTCGCTGTTCAACTTTTGGGGAGAATAAACTTGCGATCATGGATCTGGCGCTCGCTGGGGGCGGCGCTCGTCACGCTCTATGTCTATGTCTTCGCGGGCGCAATAGCGGCGTTCGCGGCGCAACCCCCTACACCCGACATCCCCGCCCAAGCGCCGCGTGACGCGCGCAGCAAAGTCGACCGTGACGATCTGAGCGCGCCGCTGCACGATAGCGGCGAAGTGCGCGTGATTGTCGAACTGCGCGCCCCAGCGGGCATCACGCCCAACGCCAACGCCGCGTAAGACCATGAAAAGTCGCTCGACGTGGGCAACCGCCAGGATCGCCTGTTCGAGCGGCTGGCCGGCCACGCACCGCGCAACATCAAACGCTTTCGCTTTCACCCTTTCGTGGCGATGACGGTGGATGCTGCCGGGCTTGCCGCACTGCTCGCCGATCCCGATGTGGTGAGCATCTCCGAAGACCGCCGCCTCTACCCGCAGCTTAACGACACGCCCACCATCACCCGCGCCAACAAGGCCTGGCTTGCCGGTTATCGCGGCGCCGGGCAGACGGTTGCGATCCTCGATACCGGCGTCGATACGGCACATCCGTTTTTTGCCGGCAAAATTGTCGCTGAAGCCTGTTTTTCGCAGGCGGCCGGCCCCGGCTTTACCTCGTACTGTCCTAATCCAAGCCCGCCCTCGCCGCAATTTCCCGGCACCCACCAGATCGGGCCGGGTGCGGGGATCAACTGCCCTGATTTGAGCCTGACGTGCTGGCATGGCACACACGTTGCGGGCATCGCGGCCGGTAGAACCAATGTCATGTCGGCAAGCGCCGGCGGCATGGCGCCGGATGCGCAAATCATACCGATACAAGTGTTCCAAAAGGACTGCTCGAGCGGCACTTGCTCGATCGTCGCGTTTGACAGCGATCTGATGCGCGCGCTCGAATACGTGTACACGTTGCGCAACACCTACAACATCGCCGCCGCCAACATGAGCCTGGGCGGTGGCGTGTATACCGCGGCTTGCGATGCCAGCGCGCCGGGCCTCACCTCAATCATCAACACGCTGCGCAACACCGGCATCGCCACGATTGTTTCCACCGGTAACGGCGGCAGCAGCATCGGCGTGAGCTTTCCCGCGTGTATTGCAGCGGCGGTCAGCGTGGGTTCGACCACCAAGTCAAATACCCTGTCCGGCTTTTCCAACAGTTCCAGCCTGGTTGAACTGCTGGCCCCCGGCAGCGCCATCGTTTCATCCATGCCGGGCGGCGGCTTTAGCGGCGCCAACGGCACGTCGATGGCGGCGCCGCATGTGGCCGGGGCTTGGGCAAGCTTGAAATCCGCACGCCCCAACGCCAGCGTCGCGGAAATTCTCGCCGCGCTGCAGTCGAGCGGATTACCGATCATCGACAGCCGCAACGGCGTCACCAAGCCACTGATCCAGATCGGTTACGACAACGTCGCGCTCGGCGCGCTCGGCACACTGCTGGGACACGGCAATTTGCCGCCGACGATTGCCATCACCGCGCCGGGCAACGGTGCGAGCTTTGTCGCGCCCGCCTCGATCACGTTCTCGGTCAACGCCGCGGACAGCGATGGTGGCGTGAGCAAGGTCGAATATTTCTCCGGCGGCGCCAAAATCTTCGAGTCCACCATGCCCCCGTATGGCTTTACCTGGACCAACGTGCCGGCCGGCGCTTATGTGCTCACCGCGGTGGCTACCGACGTGCTGGGCGGCACGGCGACATCGGCACCGGTGAACATTAACGTCAACGGCAATCCGGGGCAAAATGTCGATACGGTGTGGGTGGACGATGCGATTCCCGCGGGCGCCATCACCGGCGGCAACGAAGCGTGGACATGGGTCAACAGCAATCCCACGCCGTTTTCCGGCGCGCAAGCGCACCGCTCCGCCACGGTGTCCGGCATACATCAACATTTCTTCAATAACGCCAGTGCCACACTGAGCGTCGGCGTGGGCGATTCCCTGTTCACGCATGTCTACCTCGACCCGGCCAATCCGCCGGCGCAAGTGATGCTGCAGTGGAACGACGGCTCGTGGGAACATCGCGCGTATTGGGGCGCCAATCTCATCGCTTGGGGCACCGACGGCAGCGCCAGCCGGCGTTACATGGGGCCGCTGCCCGCCGCCGGGCAATGGGTGCGGCTGGAGGTACCCGCGGCGCTGGTGGGCCTTGAAGGCCGCACCGTGGCCGGCATGGCGTTTACCCTCTACAACGGACGCGCCACGTGGGACCGCTCCGGTAAGTCCTCGGCGCAGGCCGCAACCAGTTTCACGATCAACGGCACGGTAACCGCTGGCGGCAGCGCGCTGGCCGGCGTGAATTTTAGCGCGAGCAACGGCGCGACTTGCACGCCCTCGAACACGGCGGGCCAGTATAGCTGCACGGTGCCGCAAGGCTATGGCGGCACGGTTACACCGTCGTTAAACGGCTACACCTTCACGCCGCCTTCGCGCAGCTACAGCAACGTCAGCGCGAACCAAAACACGCAAGATTTTGCCGCTGCGATAGTGCAATCCGGCGAAGTGGTATGGGTCGAGGATGCGCTTCCGGCCAGCGCCACCAGCGGCGGCAATGAAGCCTGGACGTGGGTCAACGCCAACCCGGCGCCGTTTTCAGGCGGCGCATCGCACCGCTCCAGCGTCGCCGCCGGCATGCATCAGCATTTCTTCAGCAACGCAGCCGCAACGCTGAGCGTAAGCACGGGCGATACGCTTTTTGCCTATGTCTACTTGTTCCCATCCCATCTGCCACGCCAGATCATGCTGCAATGGAACGACGGCACGTGGGACCATCGCGCTTATTGGGGCGAGAATCTGATCAATTGGGGCGTCGACGGCACGGCCAGCCGGCGCTACATGGGGCCCCTGCCGCCGGCGGGGCAATGGGTGCGGTTGGAAGTGCCCGCCGCACTGGTCGGTGTCGAGGGCCGCGTGTTAAATGGCATGGCGTTCACGCTGTTTGACGGGCAAGCGGCATGGGATCGCGCCGGGAAGACATCCGGCGCCGCGGCCACCACGCACACCTTGGGCGGCACGGTCACCGCGTCGAGCACGCCGTTAAGCGGCGTCACCTTTGACGGCGGCGCTGGGGCCGCCTGCAACACTTCAAACGCCTTGGGGCAATATAGCTGCACGGTGGCGTCGGGCTACAGCGGCGCCATCACGCCGTCGTTAGACGGCTACACCTTCACGCCGTCCACGCGCAACTACAGCAACGTTACGGCCGATCAAGCCGGGCAGAACTACACTGCGGCGCCCACGCAAGCCAGCGACGTGGTATGGATCGATGACGCGATACCCGCCGGCGCCATTGCCGGCGGCAATGAAGCGTGGACCTGGGTGAACAGCAATCCCGCGCCCTACGCCGGCACCGTCGCGCATCGCTCGGCCCATGCAGCGGGCATGCATCAACATCACTTTAACAACGCGAGCGCAACCCTCACGGTGGCCGCGGGCGAGACGCTGTTTGCCTACGTTTACCTCGACCCCGCCAATCCGCCGCGCCAAGTGATGCTGCAGTGGAACGACGGCAATTGGGAACATCGCGCCTATTGGGGCGAAAACTTAAGGAAGCGCTGAATAAGTCCCCGATTGCTCTGTAAACGCGAATTCCAGTGGTACGTTCTGATTGGGAGGACGTATTCGCGAGCCACGAGGCAAGACATGAAACAAATGACGCTG
>VGIF01000083.1 GCA_016868015.1 Betaproteobacteria bacterium | reverse complement strand
AAGCGCCTTCGGCCTGATGAAATCAGCATTCATTTCGCCTAATCGGCATCATCGCTTTCCTCGGGCGCACCTTTTACCTACTTGATCAGCGTATCCCTAATCGCTTTCACCATATCCTCGACGACCTTTTTCGCGTCGCCAAACACCATCATGGTCTTGTCCATGTAGAACAAGTCGTTGTCCAGGCCCGCGTAACCCGCGGCCATCGAGCGCTTGACCACCATCACCGTGCGCGCCTTGTCGACCTCCAGAATCGGCATGCCGTAGATTGGGCTGCCCGGCGTATGCGCCGCGGGGTTGACCACGTCGTTGGCACCGAGCACCAGCACCACATCGGAATTGGGAAAATCACTGTTGATTTCGTCCATCTCCAGCACTTGATCGTAGGGGATTTCCGCCTCGGCGAGCAGCACGTTCATGTGGCCGGGCATGCGGCCCGCCACCGGGTGAATCGCGAAGCGCACGGTCACGCCTTTTTCGCCGAGCTTATCGACCAACTCTTTGACTGCATGCTGCGCGCGCGCCACCGCCAGGCCGTAGCCGGGCACGATCACCACGCTGTCGGCGTTGCCCATCAAAAAGCCCGCGTCCTCGGCGCTGCCGCTGCGATGCGTTTTTTGCTCGCCGCTGGCCGCGGCCGCTGCGCCGGTGTCGGTGCCAAAGCCGCCCAAAATCACCGACAGGAACGGCCGGTTCATCGCCTTACACATGATGTACGACAGAATCGCGCCGGAGCTGCCCACCAGCGAGCCGGCGATAATCAGCATCGGGTTGTTCAGCGAAAAACCGATGCCCGCCGCCGCCCAGCCCGAATACGAGTTGAGCATCGAAATCACCACCGGCATGTCGGCGCCGCCGATGGGGATGATGATCAAAAAGCCCAGCACAAACGCGATCGCCGCCATCGCGATAAACGCGGTCCAGTTGGTGCCGCCCGACATAAAAAACCAAAGCCCGCAGCCAACCATGGCGAGCGCCATCGCCAGATTCACCATGTGTTGGCCGGCGAACACCACCGGCGCGCCACTCATGCGGCCAGAGAGCTTTAAGAACGCGATCACCGAGCCGGAAAACGTCATCGCGCCGACGAAAGTGCCGATGAAAAGTTCCAACTTGTTGCCGCCGGGGATAGGATCGCCCGCCGCCTTGACGATGCCGAACGCCAGCGGGTTGTTCACCGCGGCAAACGCGATCAGTACCGCCGCCAAACCCACCAGCGAGTGCATGAACGCCACCAGCTCCGGCATCGCCGTCATTTGCACCTTGCGCGCCACCGTCGAGCCGATGGCACCGCCGACGATAATGCCGCCGATGATCAGCAACCAGTTTTGCGTGAGCGTCAACGTGGTGGCGACCGCAATCGCCATGCCGATCATGCCGAACAAATTGCCGCGCCGCGAGGTGGTCGGCGACGACAACCCCTTTAACGCAAGAATAAAAAACACCGAAGCGACAAGGTACGCGAGCGCGACCTGATTAGCCGAAAGCATTTATTGCGCGTCCTTTTTTTCTTTTCTCTTGAACATCTCCAGCATGCGCTGCGTCACCAAAAAGCCGCCGAAAACATTGACCGCCGCCAGTACCACGGCGAGCGCGCCCACCCATACGCCCCAGTCCGTGTCAGCGGGCCCCGCAGCGAGCATCGCCCCCACCAGCACAATGCTCGAAATGGCGTTGGTCACCGACATCAGCGGCGTGTGCAGCGCCGGTGTTACATTCCACACCACGTGATAGCCGACGAAAATCGCCAGCACGAAAACCATCAGGTTGGTGATTAAGGGGTCTACGATCATTTTTTGTTCTCCTAAAATCGTGAGGCGTGAGAAGCAAGCTCGTGGTGCTGTCACGTTTCGCCTAACGCCTCACGCCTTTTTCACGACTTCACCGCCCATGCACACCAGCGTGCCGGCAATGACTTCGTCTTCGCGATTAATCTTAAACTCGCCCGTCTTGGCATCAAGCATCAGCGCGAGAAAGTTCAGCAAATTGCGCGCGTACAACGCACTCGAATCCGCCGCCACCAGCGACGGGATATTACCTTCGCCGATCAAATGTACGCCATGTTTGACCACGTGTTTATCGAGCTCGGTCAGCGGGCAGTTGCCGCCCTGCTCCACCGCCATGTCGACGATCACCGCGCCGGGGCGCATGGCTCTGACCATTTCCTCCGTCACCAGCACCGGCGCGGGCCGGCCGGGAATTAACGCGGTAGTGATCACGATATCGGCTTGCTTGATGCGCTCAGTAACCAGCGACGCCTGGCGCTGGCGATAATCCTCGCCCATGTCGCGCGCGTAGCCGCCTTGGCCCTTGGCGAGCTCTTTTTCGGCGTCGGTCAGCGGCACTTCGATGAATTTGCCGCCAAGCGATTCGACTTGTTCCTTGGTTTCGGGGCGCACGTCGGTCGCTTCCACCACCGCACCCAGGCGCTTGGCGGTGGCAATCGCCTGCAATCCCGCCACGCCCACTCCCATCACCACCACGCGCGCGGCTTTCACCGTGCCGGCCGCGGTCATCAGCATCGGCATCATTTTGCCGTAGGCGTTCGCCGCCATCAGCACCGCTTTGTAGCCCGCGACATTGGCTTGCGAGGACAAGACGTCCATCGACTGCGCGCGCGAGATACGCGGCAGCGCTTCCATCGCAAAACCGGTGACGCCGCTCCGAGCGAGCATGGCAACGCCGTCTGGATTGTACGGGTTCAATAAGCCGATCAGCACCTGCCCGTTACGCAATTGCGCAAGCTCGGCGGTATCGGGGCCGCGCACCTTGAGCACAATTTCGGCTTGCGCATAAACCTGTGCCGCGCGCGCGACAATGGTGGCGCCTGCCGCGGCAAAAAAATCATCGGGAATGCTCGCACCGGCGCCCGCGCCCGCTTGAACCAAAACAGAATGGTGTCCCGCCGCGGTCAGTTTTTTTATCGTCTCGGGTGTTGCCGCCACCCGCTTTTCGTGCGGCCGCGTTTCCGCGGGAATACCAAACTTCATCGACCCGGTTCTCCTTGTTACTCGGCGTCAATTATTCTAGGGAAACGCTGAACAAGTCCTTCGACGAGCTCAGGACGAACGCTAAGTTGTTGATTCCGTTCGTGGTGAGCCTGTCGAACCATGAATGGAATAAACTTATCTTATTCAGTGTTTCCCTAGAAACCGCAGTCGAACAGGTGCGGCGCCTCACCGATCTACCGCAATGAAGACATGCAAGGCAAGGCGCAACCACGAGGAATACAAGAATACTCACCGCAATGCCAAGATTTGCAACACCGCCTCTGCCACCCGGTGAAGCGGCCACAACCATGCACTGAATTGCGAGTTCACCCAACGGGTCACAATGGCACGCATGGCCATACATCGATGTCTTGAATGCCTACGCGGATGCACGCGCTCAACAGCTTTTTTGACGATTATAGACGATGAACACGCTTTGCTGCGGGGGAATTAGCGTAACTATATGTTTTAATTGACTTTTTTATTTTGGGCAAAAATCCTTTGCCGGTGCGGTCAAGTCGCAGGATGATTCGCCCACACCGTGACGCGGTTGCGCCCCGCTTCCTTGGAAGCATACAACGCCTGATCGGCCTGATCGATCAACGCCTGCAGACTCGCCGCGCCATCGGCGAGCGTCGCCACGCCGAGGCTCGAAGTGATGCGGCGCACTTGCACATCGCGAATGGCGGCGCTCGCGCTGTTTTCGATATTCACGCGCGCGCGTTCGGCGATGGCGCACGCATCGGCCAGGTTCGTGTTGGGCAACAGAATGCGGAACTCCTCGCCGCCGTAGCGGCACAACAAATCGATGTTGCGGATGTTCGCCGCGAGCGCGCGCGCCACCACCTGAATCACCTGGTCGCCGACGCTGTGGCCGTACAAATCGTTAAAGCCCTTGAAGTGATCGATATCGGACATGATGCAGCACACCGGCTCGTTGCGCGCCAGGGCGTTGGCCACCAGTTCGCCCGCGGCATCGAAGAACGCCCGGCGGTTCAAGCAACCGGTCATCGGATCGCGCATCGCCAGCCGGCGCAACTCTTCGTTTTGCGTGCGAATTTGTTCGCGCGTGCGCTCCAGATCCCCCAGCGTTTGGCGCAACTGATCGTTGGCCTGGTGCACATCGGTGACATTGTGAAACGTCACAATACAGCCACGCACGCGCCCCGCCGCATCGTTCACCGGCGCGGCGCGCACCACCACCTCCACGCGGCTGCCGTCGGGCTGCGCGATCGACATGCGTTCATCGGGCCCGCTACCGCGACCGCGCAACACTTGATCCCACGGCACGTGCGTGTTTTCACCAGCCACATGCCGAGGCAGCCACTTCAACTCGCTCAGCGCGCGGCCCTGCAAATCGCCGGCCCCGCCTTCCGGATGCAACGCGCGAAACGGTCGATTGGCGAGCATCACGCGCGCTTGTGCGTCGAGTACCACCACGCCATCGGCCAGCGTGTCGAACGCCGCGTGCACGCGCTCGGGCACGGCTGTCGAAGGATCGAGGTATTGCATCACCCGCCGCAAATAGACGTAGCACAATAAAAATCCGCCGAATAGCAACAGTCGCCCACCCAAACGAAAATGATTTGTAAATATTTCCCAACGTGCCAGGCTCCCGTACGCTGTTTTTGGGCTCGTCTCACCCAAAATAAAAATATCTTTAAAATCAATAACTTACAAAGTTTCCGGGAAGGGGGCTGTTTTTTACAGTTGCGACGCCGCGATTACGCCGTGCGCTGCCCGCACGCCTGCAGCTTGCTCCGCGCCAAGCGCCAACGGCGGCGGCGCGCGCGATGCTAAGATCGATTGTTACAGCAAAACCCCGGAGAATTTCGTTGAAGTTGCGACTAACCTTGTTCGCCGTATTCGGCGCGTTGTTGGTGTGCGCATTAAGCACGCACGCGCAAAATTTCCCCACGCGCCCCGCGCGCATCATCGTCGGCTTCGCGCCCGGCGGCGCCACCGATGTCACCGCGCGATTACTGGCGCAGGAACTGAACAGGCAATGGAGCCAGCAAGTCGTGGTCGATAACCGCCCCGGTGCGAGCGGCATGATCGGCGCGGAGCTCGTTGCCAAGGCCGCGCCCGACGGCTACACGATGCTGGTGTCGCCGCAAACCAGCATTGTGGTGGCGCCGCTGTTGATCAAAAAAGTCGCCTACGATGCGGTAAAGGATTTCGCCACCATCGCGGTGGTCGGCTCGACGCCGCAGCTGTTGGTGATTCACCCTTCGCTGCCGCCGAAAAATTTTCGCGAGTTTGCGGCATTTGTGAAGGCCAATGCCAAGACCTTGTCGTTTGGCTCCGGCGGCATCGGCTCCACGCCGCACATGGCGGGCGAGTTGTTGAACGCCTCGCTCAACGTCAAAGTCACGCACGTGCCGTACAAAGGCGAAAACCCCGGCGTGGCCGATCTGCTGGGCGGGCAAATTCCTTATATGTTCTCCAACTTCCCGGTGGCGATGCCGCACGTGCAAGCGGGCCGGCTGCGCGCGATGGCGATCAGCAGTCTGCGGCGCTCGCCGCTCGCGCCGCAATTTCCGACGGTAGCCGAGTCGGGCATCGCCGGCTTTGACACCGCGACCTGGAACGGTTTGTATTTGCCCGCCGCCACGCCGCGCGAGGTGCTCACACGCATCCACACCGACACGGTCAAAGCGCTCGCCGATTTGAAGGAGCGCATGCTCAAACAAGGCATCGATCAAAGCCCGCACACCACACCCGACAAACACGCGGCGTTTGTCAAAGCCGAGTTTGCGCGATGGAGCAAAGTGATACGCGACGCGGGCATTAAAGGCGAATAAAGTCCCAAGAACAATATTCAATAAGATCAAATACTTACGTTTAACCGCCTGTCTGTGCCTGTGATCCGCGTGCTGCCCGACTTACTGATCAACCAGATCGCCGCAGGCGAGGTGGTGGAGCGGCCGGCCGCAGCGTTAAAGGAGTTGCTCGAAAACGCGCTTGACGCCGGCGCACAAAACATCAACGTGCAACTTGCGGGCGGCGGCACCAAACTGATCAAGGTGAGCGACGACGGCGGCGGCATCGCGCGCGACGATTTGCCGTTGGCGCTGGCGCGCCACGCCACCAGCAAAATCGCCTCGCTAGAAGATTTGGAACGCGTGGGCAGCCTCGGTTTTCGCGGCGAGGCGCTGGCGAGTATCGCCGCGGTGTCGCGGCTCACCTTAGCGAGCCTGCACCGTGAAAGCAAAAACGACAAACACGCGTGGTCGATCGCCGCCGAAGGCCCGCAACTGTCCGCGCCCGAACCCACCGCGCTGGCCGGCGGCACCGCGGTGGAAGTGCGCGATTTGTATTTCAACACGCCGGCGCGGCGCAAGTTTTTAAAAGCCGAAGCCACCGAATACGCGCATTGCGAAGAAGCGTTTCGCCGCATCGCGCTGTCACGACCGAGCGCGGGCTTCACCCTGCAGCACAACGGCCGCGTGCAATGGCACCTAAAGCCGCAAAGCCTCGACCAACGCATCCTCGCGCTGCAAGGTGAAGACTTCGAGCAAAGTTCCATCGCCGTCGCAGAAGACAGCGCCGGTTTGAAACTCAGCGGCCGCATCAGCGCGCCCAGCGCCTCGCGCGCGGCGCGCGACGCGCAATACTTTTATGTCAATGGCCGTTTTGTGCGCGACAAGCTGCTCGCGCACGCGGTGCGCCAGGCGTATCAAGATGTGCTGCATCACGAACGCCATCCGGCGTTTGTGCTGTTCTTGGAGCTCGACCCGGCGTTGGTCGATGTCAATGTGCATCCAGCGAAAACCGAAGTACGCTTTCGCGACTCGCGCGCGGTGCACCAGTACGTGTTTCATGCGCTGTCCAAAGCGTTGTCGGGCACGGCAGGCGACGTTGCCGCCGCGCACGCGCCCGCGCCTTCGTTCGCTACACCATTCAGTGGTGGCCCATCGCACCAGCGCGCGCCGGCGTTCAGCCCCGGCAGCGGCGGCACGCCCTACTACCGCGCGCAAAGCCCGATGCCGCTAGTCGCGCGCGACAGCGCGGGCTTTTACGAAACGCTGTTCGGCGGCGGCAACGCCACCGTGCTCACCACCGCGCCGCCGCCACCCGCGGGAACCGAAGCGCCGCCGCTAGGCTACGCGCTGGCGCAACTCGCCGGCGTTTACATCCTCGCTGAAAATGAACAAGGCTTGGTGATCGTCGACATGCACGCCGCGCACGAGCGCATCATGTACGAAAAACTAAAAACCGCGCTCGACGCCGCCGCCATCCCCATGCAGCCGCTGCTGGTGCCGGTAACCATGAACGCGCCCGCGCTCGATGTCGCCACCGCCGAGGAAAACGCTGCCGTGCTACAACAAGTCGGCTTTGATCTGTCGCCCGCCTCGCCCACCACGCTCACCATCCGCGCGCTGCCCGCGATGCTGGCCGATGCCGACGCGCGCGAGCTGGCCGCCGGCGTGCTGCGCGAAGTGCGCGAGTATGGCGCAACACGCGTGCTGACCGAACGCCGCAACGAACTCTTGGGCACCATGGCCTGCCACGCCGCGGTGCGCGCCAACCGCAAACTGACGACGATGGAAATGAACGCGCTGTTGCGTGATATGGAAGCGACCGAGCGTTCGGGGCAGTGTAATCACGGCCGCCCGACCTGGCGGCAAGTGACCATCGGCGAGCTGGATGGGTTTTTTATGCGGGGGCGCTAACGCCGCTAAGAACACGCACCGGTCACAAGACATATCACAAATAAAAGCCACAACGCATGGCCAAACCCCATCATCCCCCCGCCATCATCCTAATGGGCCCTACCGCCAGCGGCAAAACCGCGCTGTCGGCGAGCCTCGCGCAGTCGTTGCAATGCGAAATCATCAGCGTCGATTCCGCGCAGATCTACAAGCACATGAACATCGGCACCGCCAAGCCCGAAGCGGAATTCTTAAAACAAACACCGCACCACGGCATCGACATCATCGAGCCGCACGAAACTTACTCCGCCGCGAAATTTCGCGATGACGCGTTGGTGCACATGCGCGAAATCACCGAGCGCGGCAAGATTCCGCTGTTGGTCGGCGGCACCATGCTGTATTTCAAGGCGCTGATCGAAGGCATGAACGATCTGCCCAAGGCCGACCCCATGGTGCGCTTGATGATCGACACGCTCGCCGAGGAAAAAGGCTGGCCCGGCGTGCACGCCAACCTGATGGCGGTCGACCCGGAAACCGCCGCGCGGCTGGACCCCAACGATTCGCAACGCATCCAACGCGCGCTGGAGATTTACCATCTCACCGGCAAGCCGATGTCCGAGTGGCTCGCCAAACCGAAATACGTTTACTTCCCCTACACGCCGATCAACATCGCGATCACGCCCAGCGACCGCGGCGTGCTGCACGAGCGCATCGCGCAACGCTTTCAGCAAATGCTCGAAGCGGGCCTCATCGACGAAGTGGCGCGGCTACGCGACGAATACGCGCTCGAACCCACCATGCCCTCGATGCGCTGCGTGGGCTATCGCCAAACCTGGCAACACTTGAACGGCGCTTTCGGCATCCCCGAACTGTTCGAACAAGGCGTGGCCGCCACGCGCCAACTCGCCAAACGCCAACTCACGTGGTTGCGCGCGATGGAAGATGAACGTGAGGTTGCGCAGTTCGATTGCCTTGCTTCTGATATGGATGAGCGGGTGTTGGACTATATTCGGCAGGAGCTGGAGGCGCATTATTTGGGTGGGGAGGCGCAGGCGGGCCGGCGGGAATAAACAACAAGGCCTCGTCGATGACATCGGCTACCGACAGATTGCGGCAAGTGAGTTCCACCACCTATGAAGGCGCACTCACTAACCGAGCCGTCTTCGTGTCGTAGACCAATTCGGTTATTGAACCATCCCGAATACGCTTCACCGCCTGGTCAATAACGTGCAGTACGCGTAGGTTGGCCTGACGAAGGAAGCCCAACACCGCGGTTTCATGACGTGCGATCGTTGGGCTTCGCTGCCCTCAGCCCAACCTACGAACAACGGCTGCTTTCCGGATTCGCGAACTTCGGGTTAGGGTCGTTCCCTCACATTCCGCTGGATTCAAACCCGACGCCGACAACCCATCTATTCAGTTGCCGGCAGCTTGCGCTTAACCTCACTAACCACCGCCCCCCGCGCAAACGAAACCCGCAGTTCCTCCCCCACCGCCAACACCGCCGCATCGCGCACGATCTCGCCATCCGCCGTTTGCGCGATGCTGTAGCCGCGTTCGAGTTGCCGTTGCGGGTCGAGCGCCGTGACATGCGCGCTCACGCGCGCGAGTTGCGCTTGGGCGCGCTCCAGGCGATGGCCCACGGCTTGTTTCAGCCGCCGCTCGATTTGGTTTAACTCGCGCTCATGCGCGCGCAGGTCGGGGCGCGCAGCGGTGAAACGTTGATTGAGCGTGCGCAGCAACCACACACGTGATTCAGCCTCGTGTTTGTAGGCGCCGATCAAACGCGTGGCGAGGTGGGTGAGGTGGCGCCGGCGCTCGGCGATGCGTTCGCCGGGGTGCACCAAGCGCCGCTGCAGGTAATCGAGTTTTTGCATGCGGTCTTCGAGCGCGCGGCGCGTGACGCGCGTTAACTGCGCGCGCAACTGCGTCACCTGGGCTTTTAACTCCGCGCGATCGGGGCTCACCAACTCCGCCGCTGCTGTAGGCGTGGGCGCGCGCGCATCCGCCACTAAATCGGAGATGGTGAAATCGGTTTCGTGGCCGACGCCTACAACCACGGGGATCGAGCACGCGTGGATCGCGCGCGCGACGATTTCTTCGTTGAACGACCACAGGTCTTCGATGCTGCCGCCGCCGCGGCACACGATCAGCACCTCACAGCCGTCTTGCGCCGCGCGCGTGGATGCGGTGGCAATCGCTTGCATGATTTTCGCGGCGGAGCCTTCGCCTTGCACCGGCGTGGGGTAAATCACCACGGGGATGCCCGGCATGCGGCGGCGTAACGTGGTCAGCACGTCGCGCAAGGCGGCAGCCTGCGGTGAGGTCACCACGCCGATGGCGCGCGGCATCGCCGGCAGCTCGCGTTTGCGTTCCTCGGTGAACAAGCCCTCGGCGTCGAGCTTGGCTTTTAAGCGTTCGTACGCTTCATACAACGCGCCCAGGCCCGCGCGGCGCATCGCCTCAATGTTCAATTGGTATTTACCGCGCGCTTCATACACGGTGGCGAGCGCGCGCACTTCGACTTTCATGCCGTCGGCGGGCTGCCAGTCGAGGTATTGCGCCTTGTGACGGAACATCACGCAATCGACCTGCGCTTCTACGTCCTTCAAGGTGAAATACCAGTGGCCGGAGTCGTAACGGCGCATGTTCGAAATCTCGCCGCTCACCCACGTCAGCGGCAAATTTTGTTCAAGCGCCGCCCGCGCCAGCCGATTTAATTCGGCCACGCTGATCATCGGCGCGCGGGCGCCTGGCGCAGGGGCTGCCGGCTCGTCATCGAATAGCGACATGCCGCGATTTTAATCGGCAAGGCGCTATTAAGCGTTGATTTGACGGCGGGTTTTGCGCCCGAGCGGCAACGCCGCAGCGGCCTTCTCCACAACACCAAGCCAAGTGCTTGTTGCGAAAAAGCTTTTATGGCTTGACTCGGGTAAAAATACGTGAGTCTTTGATTTAATTAGATTTTTAATTTTGCGTATTTCATGGGCAATAGAAGATTCTCTTTTTCGCAACACTACTTAAGCGGCATGCGCACAGGCTTTGCACAGGGTTATCCACAGCGGGTGTGGATAAGCGGTGTACCGTGAACGCTAATCACTGAACAGCGAATCGAGGGCCCGGTGGCGTGAACCCGTCCGCTTAACGCTAACGCAACGCTTGTGCGGTTCACTGATTACGGTTGACCGTGCACGAGAGACGTCAACTTGATGAAAACTCAATTGCCCTATAAAGTTAGCGAAATTTTTTAAGGGAGTTTATCCGGTGTTTGCATTGATACAAGCGGCAGGGTGGCCGGTGTGGCCGCTGGTTCTCGCTTCGGTGATTGCATTGGCGATTATTGCGGAACGCCTGTGGTCGCTGCGCGCCAGCATCGTCATGCCCAAGGGGCTGCTGGCGCAAGTGGTGCAGGAATACCGTCAAAACGGCGTTTCCGACACCACCGTGACCAAACTCGCCAACCACTCCCCGCTCGGCCAAGTACTCGCCGCGGGGCTAAAAAACGTAAAATCGCCCACCCCCGTGATGAAGGAAGCCATCGAGGAATCCGGCCGCGCGGTCGCCGCCAATATGGAGCGGTTTTTGGTCACCTTGGGCACCATCGCGGCGATTGCGCCGCTGCTGGGTCTGTTCGGTACCGTGGTGGGCATGATCGAAATTTTCGGCGCCACCTCACCCGGCGGCGAAAGCGATCCCAAGCAGCTCGCGCGCGGTATTTCGATCGCGCTCTACAACACCGCGTTTGGTCTGGTGGTGGCGGTGCCGAGCATGGTGTTCTACCGCCATTTCCGCGGCAAGGTGGACAACCTGCTGCTCGACATGGAAATGCAAAGCGCGAAGCTGGTCGAAGTGCTGCACGGCGAGCGCCAGACGTAATCCCATGAGATTTCGCAGCCACGCCTCGCGCGAGGAGCCCGAGATCAACTTTATCCCGTTGATCGACGTGCTGCTGGTGATTTTGATCTTCCTGGTGATCACCACCACGTATGTCAAACAATCCGCGTTGCAAATCAATCTGCCGACCGCGGATTCCGCCAAGGCGCCCGACCGCACAGAGCAAATCGACATCGCGGTGGATGCCACCGGGCGCTACGTCATCAACAACATCGCCATCACTTACACCTCGCGCGAAAGCTTTGCCGCGGACTTAAAGCGCGCCGCGGGTGAAAACAAAGACCCAGTCATCACCATCAGCGCCGATGCGCAAGCCTCGCACCAATCGGTGATTCGCGTGATGGAAGCCGCGCAATTCGCGGGCTACGGCAAAATCGCCTTTACCATTCAGACCACCAAAAAGTAAGCGCGCGGCGATGTTCAGGTATCCGCTTGCCTGGACGCGTTTCACTTGGCTCACCCTGCTGTTACTGCCGCTGTCGTGGCTGTTCGGCGCCGCCGCCGCCCTGCGCCGCGCGCTTTATCGCGCCGGTGTGTTGCGCCGCGAACACGTGCCGGTGCCGGTGATCGTGGTCGGCAACGTGAGCGCCGGGGGCACCGGCAAAACGCCGCTGGTAATCTGGCTTGCGGCGCACTTGCGCGCCGCCGGTTACCGGCCGGGGATTATCAGCCGCGGCTATGGCGGCAGCGCGAGCGGCCCGTGCGCGGTCAAAGCCCACGACGATCCCGCGCATTGCGGCGATGAACCGCTGCTGCTTGCGCGCCACACGCTATGCCCGGTATGGATCGGCAAGCAGCGCGCGGCGGTGGCACAGGCCTTGCTCGCCGCTCACCCGGAATGCGATGTGATCATCAGCGACGACGGCCTGCAGCACTACGCGCTCGCGCGCGACGTCGAAATCGCGGTAATCGACGGCGCACGCGGCCTGGGCAATGGCCGCTTGCTGCCGGCGGGGCCGCTGCGCGAGCCGGCAGCGCGGCTTGATGCGGTTGACGCGGTGGTGGTGCGCGCGCCGGTCAGCGCCGACGTGGCGCAAAAACATTTTGTGATGCGCTTCACGCCCGCGGGCTTTGTCAACCTGCGCGATGCGAATCGCCGGGTCTACGCCAGCCACTTCGAGGGCTTGCGCGTGCATGCGCTGGCGGGCATCGGCAACCCGCAGCAATTTTTCGACACGCTCGCGCGGCTTAATATTGCGCACACGCCGCACGCGTTCCCCGATCACCATGCGTTTAGCGCGGCGGATCTCGCGTTTGAGCACTGCGATGCCATCGTGATGACGCAAAAGGATGCGGTAAAATGCGAGCGCCACGCCGCCGATCAACACTGGGCGCTGCAGATAGAGGCCGAGCTCGACCCGGCGCTGGCGCTGCTGGTGCTCGCGCGCATCAGCCGAAAAGATTAAAGGAACGCCATGGACAGCAAACTGCTCGACATCCTCGCCTGCCCGCTGTGCAAAGGCCCGCTCATCTACAAAAAAGCCGAAGCCGAGTTCATCTGCAAGCCGTGCCGCCTGGCGTATCCGATCAAGGAGGATATACCGGTGATGTTGGAGGATGAGGCGAGGAAGATTCCGCCTGAGGCGGAGCTTTAACCAGTAAATCGTGAACGGTGAACAGTAAATCGTAACACCGCGAGTTGCTGTTCACTGACTACTGTTCACCATTCACTGTTTACGATTCACGATGCCCTTTCCCGTCATCATCCCCGCCCGCCACGCCTCCAGCCGCTTCCCCGGCAAGCCGCTCGCCGATATCGCGGGCAAGCCGATGGTGGTGCGCGTGGCGCTGCAGGCGGCGAAAAGCGGCGCGCGCGAGGTGCTGGTCGCCACCGATCACGTTAAGATCGCGCGTGTCGTTAACGCGGCGGGTTTCGAAGCGGTCATGACGCGCAAGGATCACGCGACCGGCACCGATCGGCTGGCCGAAGTGGCGGCCAAGCGCGGCTATCGCGCTAATCACGTGGTGGTGAATGTGCAAGGTGACGAGCCGTTGATACCGCCCGCGTTGATACGGCAAGTGGCGGCGAATTTGGTGGCGCATCGCGAAGCGTCGATCGCCACGGCCTGCCACCCGATCAAATCTGGCGCCGAGTTCGCCAACCCCAATGTGGTGAAAGTGGTGCTCGACCGCGCGGGCTACGCGCTGTACTTCAGCCGCGCGCCTATTCCCTACGGCAGAGACGCGTTCGCCCAGGGCATGCCCCTGCAACTGCCCGCGAAACTGCCCGCCTATCGCCACCTCGGCATCTATGCTTACCGCTGCGGGTTTTTAAGTGCGTTCAAGAAAATGCGTCCGGTGCCGATCGAGGTTTTTGAAGCCCTCGAACAACTGCGCGCGCTCGCCTACGGCCACCGCATCAGTGTGGCCATCACCCGCAGCGCGCCGCACCCCGGTGTGGACACCCCGCAAGACCTCGCGCGCATCCTTGCCCAGTACCGCCGCGCGCAGTGACTTTACGCGGGGCGATGCGGTATAATTACTTAATTTCTAAGCGAATTTCAGCGGGCGCCTGCGCAGGCTCGGGCAGGCACGCACCGCCGCCGGCGTGGCAACCGGTGCATTGGCTAAACCCTTGTACTAAACCCTTGTTTTAGACCCTGTTTTCACCATGCGCATTTTGCTTCTTGGGCAGCCCGGTGCGGGTAAAGGCACCCAAGCGCAGTTCCTGATGGCCAGGTACGGCATTCCCCAAGTCTCCTCCGGTGACATGCTGCGTGCCGCCATCAGCGCCAACACCAAACTCGGCGTGCAAGCCAAAAGCTATATGGATAACGGCACGCTGGTGCCCGATCAACTGGTGATCGAGCTGGTGAAAGAGCGTATCAGCGAGCCCGATTGCGCCAACGGCTTCATCATGGATGGTTTTCCGCGCACGCTGCCGCAGGCCGATGCGCTGCGTAACGCCGGCATCGATCTCGATTTTGTGGTGGAAATCGAAGTCGAGGACGCGGAAATTCTGCGCCGCATGAGCGGGCGCCGTGTGCATCTGGCCTCGGGCCGCAGCTATCACATCGAATTTAATCCACCCAAGGTTGCGGGCCAGGACGACATCACCGGCGAGCCGCTCACCCAGCGCGCCGATGACAACGAACAAACCGTCAAGCTGCGGCTCGATGTGTATCGCCAGCAAACCAAGCCGCTGGTGCAGTACTACATCGATTGGGCGAAAAGCGGTGACGCGCGCGCGCCGCGCCATGTGCACGTCCAGGGCCGCGGCGCCGTCGAAGCGATCCGCGAGCAGATCTTTACCGAATTGGATTCACAAAAAAAATCATTTAAAATCAAATAGTTATGTTAATTTAGGGAGAAAAGCGAATGACTGCATATCAGGGACTAACACTGGCCATCGCCTGCTCGGTGATCGGCATTGTGTTCGGCGGGCTGTGGGCCAAACAGGTCACCAGCCAGCCCGACGGCAACGAGCGCATGCGCGAAATCGCCGCCGCCATCCACAGCGGCGCGGTGGCGTACTTGTGGCGGCAATACAAAACCATCGCCATCGTCGGCGTGGTGTTGTTTGTGCTGTTGGGTTTTTTCCTTGCCTGGTCGACCGCGATCGGCTTTGCCATCGGCGCGATTTTGTCGGGGCTCGCCGGCATCATCGGCATGAACGTGTCGGTGCGTTCCAACGTGCGCACCGCCGAAGCCGCGCGCGCCGGCTTGAATGAAGCGCTGCACATCGCGTTTCGCGGCGGCGCCATCACCGGTTTGCTGGTGGTCGGATTGGGCTTGCTCGGCGTGGCCGGCTTCTTTTACATCCTGCTGCAAACCGCCTCGGGCGGCGCGTCGATCAAGGACATCGCGCATCCGCTGGTGGGCTTGGCGTTTGGCGGCTCGCTGATTTCGATTTTCGCGCGTTTGGGCGGCGGCATTTTCACCAAGGGCGCCGACGTTGGCGCCGATCTGGTGGGCAAGGTCGAAGCCGGCATCCCCGAAGACGATCCGCGCAATCCCGCAGTGATCGCCGATAACGTGGGCGACAATGTCGGCGACTGCGCCGGCATGGCGGCCGACCTGTTCGAAACCTACGCGGTAACCATCGTCGCCACCATGGTACTGGGCGCGCTACTGATCACCCAACCCGGCGCCTCGCTCACCGCGGTGGTGTATCCGCTGGTGCTGGGCGGTGTGTCGATCATCGCCTCGATCATCGGCTGCTATTTCGTCAAGGCACGGCCCGGCGGCAAGATCATGAACGCGTTATACCGCGGGCTGGCGGTGTCCGGCATCCTGGCGCTGATCGGCTTTTGGTTTGTTACCGACGCGATGATGGGCAATGTAACCGCGGCCCACCCACAATACAGCACCGGCAACCTGTTCGGCTGCGCGGTGATCGGCCTGGTGCTAACCGCGCTGATGGTGGTGATCACCGAGTATTACACCGCCACTGAATATGCGCCGGTGCGCCACGTCGCGGCGGCCTCGACCACCGGGCATGGCACCAACATCATCGCCGGCTTGGGCGTGTCGATGCGTTCGACGGCGTATCCGGTGCTGGCGGTGTGCGCGGCGATTTTCGGCGCGTATTACCTCGCGGGCCTTTATGGCATCGCGATTGCCGCGACTTCGATGTTGTCGATGGCCGGCATTATTGTGGCACTCGATGCCTACGGCCCGATCACCGATAACGCCGGCGGCATCGCCGAAATGTCGGGCTTGCCCAAGGAAGTGCGCGCGATCACCGATCCGCTGGACGCCGTGGGCAACACCACCAAGGCGGTGACCAAGGGTTACGCCATCGGCTCGGCGGGTTTGGCGGCGCTGGTGCTGTTTGCCGATTACACCCACGCGCTGGAAGCCGCGGGTAAATCGATGAGCTTCGATTTGTCCAACCACATGGTCATCATCGGCCTCTTTATCGGCGGCATGATTCCCTACCTCTTCGGCGCAATGGCAATGGAAGCAGTGGGCCGCGCCGCCGGCTCGGTGGTGGTGGAAGTGCGCCGCCAGTTCAAGGAAATCCCCGGCATCATGGAAGGCAAGGCCAAGCCCGATTACTCCAAGGCAGTCGATATGCTGACGCTGGCCGCGATCAAGGAGATGATCATCCCGTCGCTGCTGCCGGTGCTGGCGCCGGTACTGGTCGGTGTGTTCCTAGGGCCGCAGGCGCTGGGCGGCATGCTGATGGGCTCGATCGTCACCGGCTTGTTCGTGGCGATTTCGATGACCACCGGCGGCGGCGCGTGGGACAACGCCAAGAAATACATCGAAGACGGCAACCACGGCGGCAAGGGCTCCGAAGCGCACAAAGCCGCGGTGACCGGCGACACCGTGGGTGACCCTTACAAAGACACAGCCGGTCCCGCGGTCAATCCGCTGATCAAGATCATCAACATCGTGGCGCTGCTGATCGTGCCGTTGCTGCCGGGCGCGGTCAAGGCGCCGGCAGCGGCCAGCCCCGCACCGGTCGCCGTCACCGCCACGGCGCCCCAAGTGGCGCCGGTTGCGGCAGCTGCCGGCGGCGCCTCGATCAGAATCGAAAACGGCGTGGTGAAGTTTTACTTCGCCAGCGGCAGTGCCGGCGTGGCCGCAGGCGCGGGCGCAGCGCTCACCGAAGTCGTCAAGGGCGTGGCCGGCGGCAAAAAAGCCGTCGTCAGCGGCTATACCGATGCCTCCGGCGATCCCGCGCAAAACGCGGAGCTCGCCAAGCAGCGCGCGTTCGCGGTGCGCGACGCCCTTAAAGCGGCTGGCGTCAGCGAAGACAAGATCGAACTCAAAAAGCCTGAAGTGCTAACCGGCACTGGCGATCCGGCCGAAGCGCGGCGTGTGGAAGTGGCGCTGCAATAACGCTGGCCGCGAGCCGTGGATCGCACAGGGCCGGCTTTGCCGGCCCTTCGTTTTTGTGGCACTTCGATCGCGCCCGCGACAGCGGCGGCCACAATGCAATACTCAATCCCTCGCGGCACGCGGCATACATACCACCGCATGCCACTCACAACATTTCAGAAACAAATATTTATTCACAGTAGTGTCCGGACGTTAATCGAATAAATTCAATTGGTTAGCGGACATGTCCGGAATTTCGTCGGCGACGATTTTGTTAAGTAGTTGATCCAATGGCATTTTCTCGAACATCGTGAGGCTCAAGATTTGTAGCATCTCATACAGGCTCGCCGACAGGTTAAGCCGCTTTTTGACGATCGCCACCAGCACGTAGACCGAGACCGCGATCC
>VGIF01000082.1 GCA_016868015.1 Betaproteobacteria bacterium | reverse complement strand
AAAAAGCGGCTTAACCTGTCGGCGAGCCTGTATGAGATGCTACAAATCTTGAGCCTCACGATGTTCGAGAAAATGCCATTGGATCAACTACTTAACAAAATCGTCGCCGACGAAATTCCGGACATGTCCGCTAACCAATTGAATTTATTCGATTAACGTCCGGACACTACTGATATTAACCGAAAGGTAATACGCTGCGTTCATTGCTCTACAAAACGCGATGCCCGACAGCAGACATACGTGAAGGGCAGCAACGGGTCGGTTTGACCCATTCGGATTTTCTGGTAGCGATCGGACACCGACTGTCGGGTCAAGTCACGATTTTTTACAGCTAAGTTGCGATAATCGCTCTGCGGTAACATGCGCGTGCGTCACGCATCGGCGTGATGCACGCGCGCCATGCCTTTCCACGACCTTCCATCCATACCGCTTGCGCCGGCCGCATTGACTGCGGCAGCGGCCAGTGAAATCGTTAACCGCCACCGCGCGGCGCTGCCCGATTTGCGCGGCACGGTCATTGTCATTCCCGATTTGCACGCCGCAGCCGACGTGGCGCGCGCCCTGCGTGTAGCGGCGCAAACGCCGGTGTTACTGCTGCCGCGCATCACCACGCTGCGGCAATGGGCCGGCGAAATCCCGCTCGATAAACCTTTGCAATCGCGCGCCGCGCGCGAGGCGCTGCTCTACGGCGCGCTAGCCGATCAAACCTCGCTCGGTGACGCCGACCGCTGGGCGATCGCCGGCGAACTGCTGGCGCTGTTCGATGAGCTGACGCGCCACGCCGTGACGCTGCCGCAATCCGCGGCCGAATTCGCGCGTCAATTGGAACGCGCTTACCGCGCGCGCCAAAACCGTTCGTTTGAATTCGAGGCAGCGCTGGTGCATGAGCTGTGGCACTTGATGGCCAAGGGCACGCGCGAGCTCGATGCGGAAGCGGCCTATCCGTTGCGGCTCGCGCAAATTGCGGCAACGGCAACATCGCCGCTTTACGCGGTGGGACTGCGCCAGCTCGCGCCATCGGAAAAAAAGTTTTTTGACGCTTATGCGCGGCGCGCACCGGTGGTGCAGTTCAATGCGCACGCCGACGACAACGACGCCATTGGCGCCACCTTAGCCACCGCATGGCCACCAGCAGAATCAACGGATGGTTTGCTCGCCCGCGCTCACAAGCTGCACGCCGCATTTCCCGACAGCGCACTCGCGCAACGCCTGTCCCTCTTCGGCGCCGCCGACCCCGAACAAGAAGCGCGCGCGGTGGACGTGCAAGTGCGCGATTGGCTACTTGCCGGCAAACAACGCATCGCGGTGATCGCGCTCGACCGTGTCACCGCGCGCCGCGCGCGCGCGCTGCTCGAGCGCGCGGGCGTGTTGGTGCGCGACGAATCGGGTTGGCCGATGGCCACCACCAGCGCCGCCACCGTGCTCGCGCGTTGGCTCGACGTGGTGTCGGGCGACGCGTGGCATCACGATTTGCTCGACTTGATGAAATCGCCGTTTGCGTTTCACGATTGGCCGCGCGAGGCGCGCAAGCTCGCGGTGTGGCGGCTCGAACGTTATGTGCGCAAAGCGAGCGTGCTGTCGGGCATCGCCAATTTCATCGCGCTGGCCGAACAACACAACGACGTCGAGGTGCGGCAACTGCTCGCGCGCGTGCAACGTGCGCAACACGCGATACCGCGCACGCGCCGCACCATCGCACGCTGGCTCGACGCGTTGACCGCATCACTCACGGAAATCGGCGTCATCGACGGTTGGCGGGCCGATAGCGCTGGTACTCAAGTATTTGATTTTATTGAATTTTTTAAAACTGGCTTGCGTGACAACACGCTCGCCCTGCCCTTCGCCGAATGGCGCCGCTGGTTAACCCGCCAGCTCGAAGCCGCGTCGTTTGTGGAAAGCGCGGTGACCAGCCCGGTGATCTTCACGCATCTCGCGGCAACGCCGCTGCGTAGCTTCGATGCCGCGCTGGTGCTGGGTTGCGATGCGCGGCATCTATCAAGCGCGAATGATGCGCCGCTGTTTTTTAACCAAAGCGTGCGCGTGCAACTCGGGCTGCCGACGCGGCAAGACGAAGCGCGCGACAGCGAAGCGTTGCTCGCGCAGTTGATCGCCGCTACACCGCGCGTGGTGTTGAGTTGGCAAACCCACGCCGGCGCCGAAGAAAATCTGCTGGCGCCGCCGATCGAACGTTTGATCGCGCTCAATCGCTGCGCCTATGGCGATGAACTCGCGGAAACGCGCCTGCCCGCGCTGCTCGCGCACAGCGCGTTGCGTTGTGGCGATACTTCCAGCGTGACACCGATTATGGAACCACCCGCCCCGCCGGCCGAGCGCGCGCTAATCCCCCACGCGATTTCCGCCAGCGGCTACAACACGCTGATCGCCTGCCCCTATCAATTTCACGCGCGTTACCTGCTGCGGCTCGGTCAACTCGATGAAGTCGAGGAACTCATCGACAAATCGGGTTACGGGCGGCACGTGCATGAAATTCTCACTGCGTTTCATACCGCGCATCCGCGCGTGAGCGACGTAGCAGCCGATGTGGCAGCCATGCACCTGAAGGCGATCAGCGATGAAGTGTTCGCGCGATCCGTCGGCCGCAACGCGCTGGCGCGCGCCTGGCTCTTGCGCTGGAAATCGCTGATCCCCGGCTATCTCGAATGGCAGCGCGCGCGCGAAACCGAAGGCTGGTACTGGCAGGTCGGTGAAGCCGCGCGCGAGTTGATCATTCGTACGCCAGCGGGCCGCGAATTCAAATTGATGGGGCGTCTCGATCGCGTCGACCAACGCAGCGACGGCGCCGTCGCCGTCGTCGATTACAAAACCCGCAGCGAACAAGCCCTGCGCGCAGCGCTCAAAACGCCCGGTGAAGACGTACAACTGCCGGTCTACGCGCTGCTGTGGGGCGACGCGGTGGCGCAAGCCTCGTACGTGTCGATGGATCGCGATGAAGTCACAACCGTGCCGCTGCCCGGCGAGCTTGACGCGCAAACCGATAGCGCGCGCGCGCGCTTGGCAACCGCGGTGGACGCGATGCATGAAGGCCGCGCGCTGCCCGCGCAAGGCGCGCCCAGCGCGTGCGCGTGGTGCGACATGCACGGCTTGTGCCGCCGCTTGCATTGGCCGTGATGACCATGGACGATCTCGACAAACTGCGCGCGTTCAACCCGCAAGCGCTCGACCCCGCGAAGAGCGTGGTGGTGTCCGCCTGTGCCGGCAGCGGTAAGACGTGGTTATTGGTGTCGCGCATTGTGCGCGCGCTGCTGGCGGGTGCGGCGCCCGGCGAAATCCTCGCCATCACCTTTACGCGCAAGGCCGCGCGCGAAATGCACACGCGCTTGACCGCGTGGTTAAAAGCGCTCGCCACCGAGGATGACGCCACGGCGCGCCGCATGCTGATCGAGCGCGAAGTGCCGCGGAACCGCGTCGATGCGCTGCTGCCGGTGGCGCGCGGGCTGTATGAGACACTGTTGACCGCCGAACCCGGCATCACCATCACCACCTTTCACAGTTGGTTTTTGCAACTGATGCGCCGCGCGCCGCTCGACGCGGGCGTGGCGGGCGATGCAACGTTGGCGGAAGAAGCCGCGGCGCTGATCGACGAAGCGTGGCAGCGTTTTGCCGAAGACGCCGCGCGCGAACCTGGCGCCCCTCTGGCGGCCGCGCTCGACCATTTGTTTATGGAGTACGGCCCCGATAGCACGCGGCGCGTGCTGGCGAATTTTCTGGCGCGGCGCGGCGATTGGTGGGCTTATGCCGGTGATGAGGGCACCGACGCCGCGATCGAACGCGCGCTCACCGCGTTGCGCGTGGGCATCGACGTTGCGCTCGACGACGATGTCCTTGGCGCGTTGCATTCCGATGCCGCGATAAAATCACAAGTATCTGATTTTATTGCACTTTTATCCACGAACACCAAAAGCGACGCAGCCCACGCGCAACGGCTGCGCGAAGCGCTAGGCGAACACGACGCCGCGCGCTGGCTCAAAAAAATCTGGCCGGCGTTTTTCACCAGCGAAGGCGATCTGCGCGCACGCAAAGCGAGCGCGGCGCAAGCCAAGCGTCTTACCGCCGACGGCGAAGCCCGCTACCTCGCGATCCACCAAAGCGTAGGCACACGCTTGCAAGCCGCGCAACAAGCGATTGATTGGCAACGCGCTTATCGTTTTAACCGCGCCGCGCTGCGCTGCGGCGCGGCGCTGGCGCAAACTTATCAGGCGTTAAAGCGCGAACGGCGTGTCATCGACTACACCGACATCGAGTGGCACGCGCACCGCTTGTTGTGCGTGAGCGAACACGCGACTTATCTCATTTGCAAACTCGATGCGCGTTACAAGCACGTGCTGCTCGATGAGTTTCAAGATACCAACCCATTGCAGTGGTTGACGCTCCGGCAGTGGTTCGAAGCGGCCACCGAAGTCGATGCGCGCCCCAGCGTGTTCGTGGTAGGCGACCCCAAGCAATCGATTTACCGTTTTCGCCGCGCGGAAGCGCGTTTGTTCGCGCAGGCCACCGAGTATTTGCGCGCGCACTTCGGCGCGGCGGTGCTGTCGCAAGACGAATCGCGGCGTTGCGCGCCGGCCGTCCTCGAGGTGGTGAATCGCGTGTTCGCCGACGAGCCCGCGTTCGAGGATTATCGCGAACACCGCGCGCATCATGCCCACAAACCCGGCCGCGTCGAGGTATTGCCGCTGATCGCCAAAGACGAACAAGCTGAAACGGAATTGACGCCGTGGCGCGACCCATTCGTAGCGCCGCTCGCGGTGCCCGAAGACAGCCGCCGCGCGCGCGAAGCTGCGCAGTTGGCGCAAGGCATCCAAAACATCGTCGGCCAGTGGTGGATCGCCGATGACGACCACGGCACGGTCGGCCGCGCGGCGCGCCACGGCGATATTATGATTTTGGTGCGGCGGCGCACCCATCTCGAAATCTACGAGCAGGCGCTGCGCCACGCCGGCATTCCCTATGTGACGTCGCGTCAGGGTGGTTTGCTCGACACGCTGGAAGTGCGTGACCTGATCGCGCTGCTGGAGTTTTTAGTCTCGCCGTTTGACGATTTGAAACTCGCGCACGTGCTGCGTTCGCCAGTGTTCGGCGCGAGCGACGCGGATCTGATTACGATTGCGCTCGCGGTGCGGCGCGAAGCCGGCGTGACGTGGTGGGAGGCGCTCTCGCGCATCGCCGATGCCGAGCTGGGCGCCACACTCACCCGCGCACGGCGGCTACTCACCGATTGGCTCGCACGCGCCGACACGCTGCCGGTGCACGACCAGCTCGACCGCATTTATTTCGAGGCCGACGTGCTGGCGCGGTATCACGGCGCGGTGCCGGCGGCGCTGCGCGGCGCGGTGGCGGCGAATCTCAATGCGTTCATGCGCCGCGCGCTCGATGCCGACGCGGGGCGCTATTTGAGCCTGCCGCGCTTTGTCGCCGACTTGGCCGTGTTGCGCGCCGCACCCGCGGTCGAAGCGCCCGATGAAGGCGTGATCGGCGATGCTGGCGACGCAGTGCGCATCCACACCGTGCACGGCGCCAAGGGCTTGGAAGCGCCGATCGTGTGGCTGCCCGACGCCGCCGCGAGCGAGCGAAATAACCACGGCTACGAAGTGCTGCTCGATTGGCCGGCCGATGCCGCGCGACCCGCGCATTTTTCGGTGTGGGCACGCAAGGCCGAACAAACGCCGGCACAGCGTGCCATCGTCGAAGGCGAAGATGAAATCGCACAGCGTGAAAATTTGAATCTGCTGTACGTGGCGATGACGCGCGCGAGGCAAGCGTTGCTGGTAAGCGGCATCGAAGCGCCCGGCAGCGATCGCAGCGGCTATCAAAAAATCCGCGCGGCGGCTTCAGCAGCCGCAGCAGTGACTCAAGACGCATCGCAAATCGTCTGTATAGGCGATAAATTTGATCCACAAAAATATCAATTAAATCAAATACTTACGAATGTCGAAGCATCTACGGTGGAAATCGATGCGCGGCTCAATCAAGCGCTGCCCACCGGCACGCGGCAGGCACGTGCGTTACACGTCGGCGAACCCGATAGCGCGCGCGCGGGCTTGCAATACGGCACGCGGTTTCATCGCTTGATGGAGCGCTTGACTGACGCGGCGCAAACGCCGCGCGCCGACAAGGCCGTGCTGCAACGCGCGCTCGATGTGACCGACACCGAGTTTGACGCGTTGTGGCGCGACGCCGAGCGCGTGCTGGGCGACCCGCAATTCCGCCGCTACTTCGATGCAAGCCTTTATCTGAACGCCGCCAACGAAGTGCCGCTCATCACCGAACGCGGCGACACACTGCGAATCGACCGGCTGGTGGTGTTTGACGATGCGGTGTGCGTACTCGATTACAAAACCGGCGCGCTCGCCGGCGTTGCGCCTGAGTTGCTGGATGAATATCGTGCGCAAGTCGCCGCGTATTGCGTCCACATGACGAGTGCGTTTGCGGGTAAGCGGGTGGCGGGGCTTATTATTTTTACGGGGGGTGGTAGTATCGTTGTGACCGTCTGATGCGCTCTGCTTACCGTACAAGTCATCACTGTCGCTCCCGCGCAGGCGTGGACCCATAACACCGTTGCCACTGGCATCGCCCTATGGGTTCCCGCCTGCGCGGGAACGACACCTGTGGTTCGGAGTTTTTTTCAACTTTGAGGACGCCCCATGAAAATCACTAAAGTCCAAACCGCTTTCGTGCAAGTGCCCGCCATCGAACCCTTGGCCGACGGCCCGGCGGTCAAAGGCGAGGTGCGCAGACTCATCGCGGTGAAAATCAGCACCGATCAAGGCATCCAGGGCATTTCGATTGCGTTTTTCGGCGGCGCCATCACGCCGGCGCTAAAAGCGTCGATCGATGCACTGGGCGCGTTGGCGGTGGGCATGGATCCGCTCACCATCGAGGCGGTGCACCACAAGTTTCGCGAGGCCGCGTCGGGCGCGGGGCCGGGCGGCGTTTTTACGCTGGCGTCGTCGGCGATCGACATCGCGTTGTGGGATATCAAGGGCAAGGCGTTCGGTAAACCGGTGTCGGAATTACTCGGCGGTTATCGCAAAACCGTGCCGACTTACGCCAGCGGCGCGCTGATGCGCAGCTTCCCGTTAAAACACGTGGTGAAGGCCGCGGAGAAATTGGTGAAAAAAGGGTTTCGCCAAATGAAAACGCAGCTCGCGCTGCCCGGCGACACCAACCCGCCGCTGGAAGTCGAGCGCATTAAACTCATCCGCGAAGCGATCGGCCCGAAAATCGATTTGATGTGCGACATCAACCAGCGCTGGGACGTGCGCCAGGCAATTTCCATCGGCAAACAAGTCGAGCAATACCATATGTTCTGGCTCGAAGACGTCACCACCGCTGATGACTATGCGGGGCTCGCGCGCGTGGCGGCCGCGCTCGACACGCCGGTGGCCGGCGGCGAATACGTCTACGGCACGGTGCCGTTCCGGCACATGATGGAGGCGCGCTCGGTGGATATCCCAATGATCGATCTCATGCGCTCGTGCGGCATCACCGGCTTTATGAAAATCGCCGCGATGGCGGAAGCGTTTAACCTGCCGGTGGTGAGCCACTTGATTCCGGAAATTCAAGTACACACCGTCGCCGCCGTGCCCAATGGCCTGACGGTGGAATACATGCCGTGGACCTTCCAGTGCTACAAGGAAGTGCCGGTGCCGAAGAACGGCATGTTGACCGTGCCGAATAAGCCGGGTTTGGGGTTGGAGTTTGATCCGAAGGTGGTGAAGTTTTGAGGGGTATCCGACTCTCAGTAGGGCTGTAAATACCAACCCTGTCATTCCCGCGAAGGCGGGTATCCCCTCGCGAAGCGGGGGGAGGTAGGAGGGAGGCAAGGGTGTCTCAAGTGGTACTGTGTTATGGGTTCCCGCCTTCGCGGGAACGACAGTGAAAGTTTTATGTACGAATTAAATTGTGTGGAGAGCTCGATACGCTTCACAGACATGTCTGAGCGAACAGTTATGATTGGTCGCTTTGCGGCAGCGTTGCTTTTAGTTGGGCCCGCGCTCGCCGCCGCACAACCCTACCCCACCGCCACCATCCGCATCATCGTCCCCTACCCGCCCGGCGGCGGCACGGATATTTTCGCGCGCGCAGTGGCGCAAAAGTTGAACGAGGCCTGGCAGGTACCGGTGATCGTCGATAATCGCGGCGGCGCCAACGGCACCATCGGCTCCGCGATCGCGGCCAAGGCCGCGCCCGACGGCCACACCGCGCTGCTGGTGCCCAGCGGCTTTGCGGTGAACCCCAGTATTTATCCCAAGCTGCCGTACGACACGCTGAAGGATTTCGCGCCGGTGAGTTTGCTCGCCGAAGGGCCGCTGGTGCTGTCGGTGCATCCGTCGTTTCCGGTGAAGTCGGTGAAGGAGCTGATCGCCTTCACCAAAGCGCGCGCCGGCGAAATCAATTACGGCAGCTCCGGCAACGGCTCGCCGCCGCACATCGCCACCGAGTTGTTCAAATTGTTGACCGGCGTACGCATCAACCACATTCCGTACAAAGGCGCGGGGCCGGCGGCCGTTGATCTGCTCGCGGGGCAGATACCGATGTATTTCATGAATTCGCTGCAAGTCACGCCGTATGTGCGCGCGGGCAAGGTGCGCGCGCTGGGCGTCACCACGGCGAAGCGTTTTCCGCCGTTGCCCGATGTGCCCACCATCGCCGAAGCTGGCGTGCCTGGTTATACGATGTCGAATTGGTACGGGCTGTTGGTGCCCGCCGCAACGCCGCGCGGGAACATCTCCAAACTACACGCGGAGTTGGTGCGCATCCTCAGCCTACCGGAGATCAAAGAACGCCTGACGCATCAAGGCGCAATCCTGGTCGGCAATACGCCCGAAGAATTCGCCACGTTTTTGCGCAACGAAATCGCCACGGCAGCGAAAATCGTCAAGGCTTCGGGGATGACCGCTTCGAACTGAACGGCGACGCATGGGTGGCGTGACGAGATATTATGTAAGTATTTGATTTAATTGGTATTTTTTAAATCGCTTGGTTGACGTGTTTGGAGGCATTAGCACCATGCACCTGTTGATTGCGGTTGCCCTCACGTTGCTCGCGCACACGTTGCACGCGGCGTATCCCGAACGCCCGATCCGCTTGATCATCGCCTCCTCGCCCGGCACCGGCGCGGATTATTTCGGGCGCACCATCGCGGCGGCGTTGACCGAACTTAACAAACAACAAGTCGTCCCCGACAACCGCACCGGCGCCGGCGGCTTGATCGCGATGCAGACGCTGGCCAACGCCAACCCGGATGGTTATACCATCGGCACCGCGTCCAGTTCGATGATGGTGGTGCCGCTGCTCTACGCCAAGCCGCCGTATAACCCGCTGACCGATTTCGCACCGATTGCGATGTTGGCCTCGATCCCCAGCGTGGTGATGATTTCGTCCACCATCCCCGCGAAAACCGTGCAGGAATTCATCGCCTACGCCAAGCCGCGGCCGGGGCAATTGAACTTCGCCTCGGTCGGCTCCGGCACGGCGGCGCATTTATCGGCGGAAATTTTCGCCAAGGCCGCCGGCATCCAAGCGGTGCACGTGCCGTTTAAAAACGTCGCCGACGCGTGGGGCGAAATGTTCTCCGGGCGCTTGCACTTCATCGTGTTCGTCGCACCCGCGGTAACGCCGATGATGCAAGACAAACGCGTGCGCGCGCTCGCCGTCACCAGCAAAACGCGCGCGCTGGGTTTTCCCGATTTGCCGACGGTGGCGGAGGCGGGGCTGCCCAACGCCGCGGTGGAAACGCCCTTCGGCATCGCCGCGCCCGCGAAAACGCCGCGCGCGATTATCAACCGCTTACACGCCGATATCGTCACCGTTTTGAAGCGCCCGGAAACGGCGGAACGTTTTGCGCGCCAAGGCGGCGTGCCGTTGATCGACACCACGCCCGAATCGTTCGCCGCGCTGATCAAGGCCGAGCACGAGCTTTATCGCAAGCTGATTGCACAGATTGGGATTAAGCCGCAGTGACGCACGGGATGGTGGTTATTCGCGGATAGTCTTCGGTAAAACAAGCGTCGCTGGATTTACTACGTTGTCGTTCCCGCGCAGAGCCTGCCCCCGAATGCTTTAGTCGGGGGCAGGCTCTGCGCGGGAGCGACAAGGTGGTTGTTGCGGCTTTCGGGTGCAACGTCGTCGCCGAAACAAAATCAATCCGCCCGCGCCCCCGACGCCTTCACCACCTTCGCCCACTTCTCGATCTCAATCACGTTGAACTTCACATACTCCTCCGGCGAGAGCGTGCGGATATCCACGCCGGAATTGGCGAGGCGCTTTTGCACATCCGCCTGCGCCAGCGCGGCGAGCGTGGCCTTGTAAATGGTCGACACCACGTTCGGCGGCAAGTTCGCCGGCCCGACGATGCCAAACCACGCCACCGCGTCAAAGCCTGGCAGCGCGGCTTCCGCAACCGTGGGCAGATCGGGCAGCGCCGGCGAGCGCTTGAGCGACGTCACCGCCAGCGCTTTCAGGCGCCCCGCCTGAATCAGCGGTATCGCCGAAGACAAACTGGCAAATTGCAAATCGGTTTGCCCCGACAGCAGCCCGGTCAACGACTCGGTCGCGCCCTTGAACGGCACGTGCACCATGTTCACCCCGGTCATCACGGTGAACAACACGCCCGACAAATGCACCGTGGTGCCGGAGCCGGAGCTGCCGTAATTCAACACGCCGGGGCGCGCCTTGGCGAGCGCGATGAACTCCTTCACCGATTTTGCCGGCACCGATGGGTGCAACACCATCGCGTTGGGGCTGTCGCCCACTAGCATGATGTGGGTGAAATCCTTCAGCGGATGAAAATTCACCTTCGCATACAGACTGTGGTTGATCGCATGCGTGCCGATGGTGTTGGTCATCAGCGTGTAACCGTCGGGCGGGCTTTTGGCCGTCAACTCGGCGCTGATATTGCCGCCCGCACCGCCGCGGTTGTCGATCACCACCGCCTGGCCCAGCCGCTCGCGCCACGCCGGCTCGATCGCGCGCGCGATAATGTCGGCGGCGCTGCCCGGCGGGAACGGAATCAGCATACGGATGGGGCGGGTGGGGTATTGCTGGGCCGTTGCCGCAACCGCGATCAACATCATGAATACTCCGACAACCACGCGCAACGGCATGATTCGCTCCTCACTGAATTTGCGCGGCGAGCGTAGCATGATGTGAACTTGCTCGCTAGACTGGCGATGGCACTGCACAGATAATCGGAAACGGATTCAACCATTCCTTACGGAGCACTTTTGCATGCCCTCCAACGACGGTTACTACGAAGCCCTGTGGCCGCGCAGCCCGCGCCAGTCCAAAGTCAAACCGCTGGCCAAGCGGCTCGATACGCTTAACGGCAAGACCATCGCGCAGGTGTGGGACTATGTGTTCCGCGGCGACGAGGTTTTCGAGTTTTTGGAAGAAGGCATCAAGGCGCGTTATCCCGATGTCAAGTTCGTCAACTGGAAAACCTTCGGCAGCACGCACGGCAGCGACGAGCGCGCGATCGTGGCGGGGTTGCCGCAAAAATTCAAAGAACACGGGGTGGATGCCGTCATTTCCGGCATGGGCTGTTGAGGCTCGTGCACGCCCGCCGTGTTGCGGGCCAGTGCATCGGGTGAAGCGGGTGGGTTCCCCTCCTCCACGCTGGTGGGTGATGGGTTTATGACGCTCGCTACCGCGGCGTCCAAGGGGCTGGGCATGCCCAATCTGCCGGTGGCGCGCGTGGTGGGCCACCCCGGCGTGCAAAGCAAGGAGCAGTTACGCCGCAATGTGCTCGACGTGACGCTCGATCACGTCATCGACAATTTGTTGAACCCGCCCAAATCCGCGGGCGCGGATCACGAGCCCTCAGCGCGCGATGTGGTGTGCAAAGGCAGCTTCGACGAGATCAACGATTATTTCTATAAAAACGAGTTGAGCGACGGCCTGCCGATCGTGCCGCCGACGCTTGAAAAAGTCGAAGCGTTTTTGCGCTACACCGACCGCGCGCCCGATGACTCGCTCGGCAGCATCCTGCCCGACAATCGCGCGGCGACGATCTGGAGCATCGCGGTCAATGGCGTGATGGCCGGCTGCAAACCGGAATACATGCCGGTGCTGGTGGCGTTGATCGAGGCGATGGCCGATCACGCGTATGGCGTGGAGCACAGCGGCAACACGCCGGGGGGCGAAACGCTGATCATTTTAAACGGCCCGATCATCAAGGAACTCGGCTTTAACTACACCCAAGGCGTGATGCGCGACGGCTTCATGGCCAACACCGCGGTGGGGCGTTTCTGGCGGCTGTATCTGCGTAACGTCGCGGGGTTCCTACCC
Source organism: Betaproteobacteria bacterium (assembly GCA_016868015.1). Classification (GTDB taxonomy): domain Bacteria; phylum Pseudomonadota; class Gammaproteobacteria; order Burkholderiales; family SG8-41; genus UBA5216. The sequence continues at coordinate 5,524 of VGIF01000082.1, read as the reverse complement.
CACAAAAACGACAAAGCTACTTTCGGCAACACCTGGCGCGTGGTGGTGGCCGAGAACGAAGAAGTGGTGAAAAAACTCGGCTGGTCCAATATGGCCGCGGATTTCGGTTTTTATGCCGACGACAGCACGGTGATGATTTCGCGCCACACCGGCGGCAATCACATCTCGTCGGTGTCGGGTGCCAGCGCGCAGGAGTTGATGCCCTATATTTGCGATGCGGTGCTGCGGCAGTACTCGTGGCAACTGATGTTTTCCACCGGGCAGGGCCTGGATACGCTGCGCCCGCAATTGCTGCTCTCACCACTGATCGCGGAAACCATCGCCGCGTCGGGCTGGAGCAAGCGCGATTTTCAAAAGGCGCTGTGGGAAGGCGCGCGCGTGCCCGCCCACCAGTGGGAGCGCATCCAGCGCGATTGGACGCAAAAGCCGCTGTGGGATTTAAAAGCGGCGGCGGTAAAGGGCGATGTGCCCAAGGTGTATCACGAGTCGGATGACCCGAACCGTTTGGTGCCGCTGGTGTGGCGGCCGGAGGATTATTTGACTTGCGTCACCGGCGATCCGGCGCGCAACAGCATTTATGTGTTTGCGCACAATGGGGTACTGGGGTTTCCGACTTGCAAGAAGATTCAGTTGCCGAAGCAGTGGGTGGCGTTACGTCAAGCCGGTGCGAAATGAGCGCACCGTGATCGCATAGCCTTCACTTAGACGCCGCCGCCAACATGGCCTATGATGTGTGGGTACAACGACACATGAGGAGGCCGAAATGCTGAAATCGCTGCGCGTCACGTTGACCTTGCCGCTGGCCGCATGCGTCGGGCTCGCCCACGCCGCCGACGTCCCCTACCCCACCAAACCCATCCGCTTCATTCTGGGGTTCCCGCCCGGCGGCGCAAGCGATGCCGTAGCGCGGCTGTTAACCGCGCCGGTGGCGCAGCGCCTGGGCCAGCAACTGGTGATCGACAATCGCCCCGGCGCGGGCGGCAACATCGCCGGTGAAATCGCCGCGCGCGCGGCGCCCGATGGGCACACATGGTTTCTCGGCAACAACGGCATCCTTGCCACCAATCAAACGCTGTATCAAAAAATGCCGTTCGATTCGCTGCGCGACTTCGCCACCGTCATCTTGCTCGGCACACAACCGAGCGTGCTGGTGACGCACCCTTCGCTGCCGGTGAAAACCGTGAAGGAGTTGATTGCGCTTGCGCGTTCAAAGCCGGGGCAACTGAACTACGCATCGACCGGCACCGGCACCGCGGGCCATCTCGCGGGCGAGTTGTTCAAGGGGCTCGCCAAGGTCGAGTATCAGCACATTCCCTACAAAGGCGGCGGGCCGGCGGTGGTCGATCTGGTCGCGGGGCAAGTGCATTTCATGTTCGCCACCGCGGCATCGGTGCTCGGCCACACGCGCAGCGGGCGGCTACGCGCGCTGGCGGTCACTTCGGCGCAACGTTCGAGCGCGGCGCCGGAATTACCCACCGTGTCCGAAGCAGCGATCGCCGGCTTCGAAGCGTTGACTTGGCATGGCATCGTGGTGCCCGCCGCGACGCCGGCGCCGATCGTGGGCAAGATCAACAGCGAGCTTAACGCCGCGCTCGCCACCAACGAATTGAAAGAACGCCTCGCCGCACAAGGCGTCGAGGCGCGCGGCGGCAAGCCGGAAGAATTCGCCGCGTTTTTGCGCAGCGAAATACCCAAGTGGAGCAAAGTGGTGCGCGATTCGAGTGCGAAGGTGGAATGACGGCCGATTCAGAGCCAAATAAAATAATCAATTAAATCAATTACTTATGTATAACTCATCACCGCCGGGCGCTTGACGTAGAATGAGTGCATCGCGCACCCGATAAGCGCGAATCAATAAACCTGCCACCCCATCCGAAAGGAACGCCATCATGATGTCCCCCGAAGAACTGGCGAAACTGATTCCCGCCGAAACCGCGAAATTTCGTTCGCCGATCCCCACCCAGCCGGTGTCGAGCGATGAATTCATCCCCGGCCCGCAAACCGAAAAAATGGCCGAGTTCGAAGCGCGCGTCAAAGCACTCGGCTCGGCGCTGTCAAAAAAACAAGGTGTCACGCGCCGCGCGTTTTTCCAAGGCGCGGCAGGCATGGCCGCCGCGTTCGTGGCAATGAACGAAACCCACGGCCCGTTTTACGCGGTGAGCAGGGCCGAAGCCGCCACCCCGGAAATGGCGAAGGAGCGCGCCGACGGACTGAAGAACCAGTTCATCATGGACATGCACACGCACTTTTTGCGCGACGATACGCGGCTGCAAAATTTCGTGCGTGCGCGCGAAGCGGTGGGCAAGGCGTCGTGGAACCCGACCTTGATCGGCAAGCCGCAAACGCTGGAAGACTTGAAGTTCGCCAATTACTTCAAGGAAATTTACATGGACAGCGACACCAAGGTGGCGCTGATTTCCGGCTCCGGTTCCGAAGAGCCGCGCGACTGGTTCTTGACCAACGAAATGAAGGCGCAGGCGCGCACCGACGTGAACCAAAAAGCCGGCACCAAACGCATGTTCTCGCATGCGATCTTCATGCCCGGTACGCCAGGCTGGCTGGAAAAAGTCGACCGCGATTATGAGACGTTAAAGCCCGATTCATTCAAGGGCTACACCGTGGGCGACAACACCAACAAGCAGCTCTCCAAGCACCCGTGGCGCATGGATGACGAGAAGCTGCTGTATCCGTTTTACGAACGCCTCGCAAAGTGGAGCAAAACCACGCCCAGCCTCGCCAATGTGTGCGTGCACAAAGGCTTGTATCCACCCTCAACCACCGAGCGGTTCCCCGATTTATTCAAGTACGCCAACGTTAGCGACGTGGCGAAAGCGGCGAAGGATTGGCCGCAACTGAATTTCGTGATCTACCACTCCGGCTTTCGATACACCGGCGGCGCGTGGGCAATCGGCTGGCAGCAGTTCGAACAAACCGGGCGCGTGGATTGGGTCACCGATCTGGCGGAAATTCCCGAAAAGCACGGCGTCAAAAACGTCTACGGCGACTTGGGCCAGATTTTCGCGCAAAGCACCATCGCCGAGCCGCGGCTGTGCGCGGTGATGATGGGCCAGTTGGTCAAGGGCCTGGGCGCCGATCGCGTGGTGTGGGGCTCCGATGCCATCTGGACCGGCGCGCCGCAATGGCAAATCGAAGCGCTGCGCCGCCTGGAAATCCCCGAAGACCTGCGCAAGAAATACAACCTTCCCATGCTCGGCGCCGCCGACGGCCCCACCAAACGCGCGATCCTCGGTGAAAACTCCGCGCGCATTTACAATTTCAAGCCCACGCAGCGCGCCGCACTCGCCAACGACTGGGTGGCCACCGCCAGGTTGGCCTACGAGCAATACGGCGAAGGGCGCACCAACCTGCGTTACGGCTATATCCAAAAGCCCGTCGCGTAGGTTGCGAACGCCGCAGCGTAAGTTCCAGTCGGTACGATAGTAAAATGGCGTCACTCGATGTGACGCCATTTTTTATACACAGCCAATCAACGGTGTCGTTCCCGCGAAGGCGGGAACCCATAACACTGTGCCCTATGGCACATTGCATGGATTCCCGCCTTCGCGGGAATGACAAGGTGGTGTTTTAGTTTTTTTCGAAAAAGGAATCTCTCCAATGACCCGCCGCTACGACGCCCAAAAATTCACCATCGCGCACCTGCGCGCCACCGCCGAGAAATGCAAAAACTGGGGCAAGTGGGGCCCTGATGATCAGATCGGCACGTTGAACTACGTCACGCCGCAAGACATTATCGACGCCTCGCGCCTGGTGAAAAAAGGCCAGGTGTTTTCGCTGGGCCTTAACTTCGACCGCACCGGCCCGCAGCGCGGGCTGTGGGGCAACCGCTTTAACCCCATCCACACCATGCTCGCCACCGGCACCGACGCGGTGGCCGGCAATCAAGACAAAGGCGGTCTGCGTTACGCCGATGACATGGTGTCGCTGCCGCTGCAATGCGGCACGCAGTGGGACGCGCTGGGCCATATTTTTTACGACGATAAGATGTGGAACGGTTACGACGCGAAACTCGTCGATGCCAACGGCGCGCAAAAAAACGGCATCCACAAAACGCGCAACAAAATGGCGGGCCGCGGCGTGCTGCTCGATGTCGCGCGGCATCTGGGCAAAGACTACTTGCAAGACGGCGACGCCATCACCAACGCCGATCTCGATGCCTGCGCCAAGGCGCAAGGTGTTTCGATTAAGCGCGGCGATTTTGTCATCGTGCGCACCGGCCAGATGGAACAGCGCTTAAAAGCCGGCGAATGGGGCGGTTATGCCGGCGGTGACGCGCCGGGGCTCGCCTTTGAAACGGCGGAATGGATACACAAAAAGGAAATCGCCGCGATCTGCACCGACACCTGGGGCTGCGAAGTGCGCCCCAACGAAACCGACGATGCCTCGCAGCCGTGGCATTGGGTGGTGATCCCGATGATCGGCATCACCATGGGCGAAATTTTTTATCTCAAAGACTTGGCCGACGATTGCGCGCAGGATAAGGTCTACGAGTTTTTCTTCTGCGGCCCGCCGTTGCCGATCACGCGCGCGGTGGGCTCGCCGATTAATCCGCAGGCGATTAAGTAGTACCAAAAAAATCGGCCGCCTCCATCGGGGGCGGCCGATCAATGCCCGGTAATTAAGGGTTAGCCGTGGCGGCGCAATCCGGCGATGCCAATCAAACCGAGTGCCAACAAGGCCAGTGAAGCGGGCTCTGGCACTTTTCTGATTTGTTGACGATCACCAATGGTCATATCGTCAAAGCCAAAAACATCGACGCCTGCAGCGGTATTGCCGAAGGTGATCCGGTCATACTCCGTGGTCGCATCAATAAAGCCCCAAAACAGCAGCGAGCCGTTCATTCCGTTGACTGTGTTGTTCACGATGAAATTGGTCGTAACACCGGTGGTATCACGCAAAGCGACCGTCACTTGGCCGCTGAAATCCCCAATGTCAGTACCGTAAAAGCCGAAAGCCGAAATCGGAGCGCTGAAGTCGATCACCATGGTTCCGCTAATTACCCAAACATTACCGGTGGTGGAGCCCGCCGTGGCGCCAGTCGTATTGAAGCGTCCAGCAGAATCGGTCCCAGCCGTGACACCTACGACTTCACCGGGACCGCTGAGAGTCGCGGCAATAGCCCCAGTAGACCCCGGGAACGCAAGGTTCAACGGAGATGTGTTGCCATCGGCAAATGACTCGAAGGTTTCCGTACCCACGCCACCAGAAAGCCCAGCCAGAAACGCGTTCTGCGCGGTAAGTGGATCGCCGCTCACCGATCGCACCGGATTCTGATTTTCGCCAAAGTAAATCACCGGTACGGCGAGCGCGGTATTAATGCAAAAAGCGGAAATAATGATGCCAGCACAGTAGTGTCCGGACGTTGAGTGCCCGAAACGTGCTAATTGGTTGATTGTAAATAAATAACAGATGATTTTTTCTGGTCTCGATTTGAACAGCGTTTTCGCGATTTGCGATCCTGCGAGCAACTCACTCGCAGGAGATATCGATGAACCTGGGCAAACTC
>VGIF01000081.1 GCA_016868015.1 Betaproteobacteria bacterium | reverse complement strand
AAAAAGCGGCTTAACCTGTCGGCGAGCCTGTATGAGATGCTACAAATCTTGAGCCTCACGATGTTCGAGAAAATGCCATTGGATCAACTGCTTAACAAAATCGTCGCCGACGAAATTCCGGACATGTCCGCTAACCAATTGAATTTATTCGATTAACGTCCGGACACTACTGATAAAATATTAAATAAAATCAATAAGGTACAAATACCTACTCCGCCGCGATGCCGGGCAGTACGCGTTAAAAAGCCGGCACCTGTCACCAGATGCCGGCTTTTATTATCCCGATAGCGCGTTAGGCTGCGGCTTGCTCAGCCTTTGCAGGCTCGGCCTTAACTTCCACCGGCGCCGGACGATCCACCAGCTCGACAAACGCCATTGGCGCGTTGTCGCCCTTACGGAAACCAAACTTCAAAATGCGCAGATAGCCGCCCTTGCGCTGCGCGTAGCGCGGCCCGATTTCGGCGAAGAGTTTGGTGACGTTGTCGCGGTCGCGCAAACGGTTAAACGCCATGCGGCGGTTGGCGAGCGTGGGCGATTTGCCGAGCGTGATGATGGGCTCGACCACGCGGCGCAACTCCTTGGCCTTGGGCAGCGTGGTTTTGATCGCTTCGTGCTTTAACAGCGAGTTCGCCATGTTGCGCAGCATCGCCAGGCGATGGCTGCTGGTCATGTTGAGCTTACGTAATCCGTGGCGGTGACGCATGATGATTCCTTAGTTTTCTACCGGCGAACGGAGAAATTAAAGCTGCTTCAGTCCGGCGGGCGGCCAGTTCTCGAGCCGCATGCCCAAGGTGAGCCCGCGCATGGCGAGCACTTCCTTGATTTCGTTGAGCGATTTGCGCCCGAGGTTCGGCGTTTTCAGCAACTCGGTCTCCGAGCGCTGGATCAAATCGCCGATGTAGTAAATGTTTTCCGCCTTCAGGCAGTTGGCCGAACGCACGGTGAGTTCTAGATCGTCCACCGGGCGCAGCAGCACCGGGTCGACCTGGGTCGCGCGTTTTTCCTCGATCAACGCCGGCGTGCCGGTGAGATCGGAGAACACCGACAACTGCTCGACCATGATGCGCGCGGCGTATCGCACGGCTTCTTCGGGGTCGATGGCGCCGTTGGTCTCGATATCCATCACCAGCTTGTCGAGATCGGTGCGCTGCTCCACGCGCGCCGACTCAACCTGGTAACTCACGCGGCGCACCGGGCTAAACGAAGCGTCGAGCAAGATGTTGCCGACGGTGCGGCTTTCTTCGGTGGCTTTACGCGTGGTGGCGGCGACATAACCGCGGCCGCGCTCGACCTTGATCTGCAATTCGAGCTTGCCGCCCGCCGCCAAGTGCGCGATCACGTGATCGGGGTTGATGATTTCAACGTCATGCTGCTGCTCGATATCGCTCGCGGTGACCACGCCTTCGCCGGATTTCTTGAGCGACAAAGTGGCTTCGTCGCGGTTGTGCAGCTTCAACACCACGCCCTTCAAATTGAGCAGGATGTCGACCACGTCCTCTTGCACGCCGTCGATGGTGGAGTACTCGTGCAACACGCCGGAGATGCTGACTTCGGTGGCCGCATAGCCGGGCATGGAGGAAAGCAGCGTGCGGCGCAGCGCGTTGCCGAGCGTGTGGCCGTAGCCGCGCTCGAACGGCTCCATGGTGAGCCGCGCATGATGCGTCGATAGATTCTGAACGTCGATAATACGAGGCTTCAGAAGTGCGGTGCTGGACATGTTAAAAGTGCCCCTCGATTAAAACTGATGAACTAAGGCCTGATTACTTCGAATACAACTCGACCACCAGCGATTCGTTGATGCTGGAGGGCAGCTCCGCGCGCGCCGGCCGGTTTTTGAAGGTGCCTTTTAACGCCTTGGTATCGACTTCGACCCACTCCGGACGTCCGCGCGACTCCGCGGCTTCGGCCGCTGATTTGATGCGCAACTGGCTCTTGGAGCCTTCGGCCACTTCGACCATGTCGCCGGGCTTGCATTGGAATGACGGAATGTTCACGCGCTTGCCGTTCACCAAAATCGAGTTGTGGCGCACCACTTGCCGCGCCTCGGTGCGCGAGGCGCCAAAGCCCATGCGATAGACCACCGTGTCCAAGCGGCTTTCCAGCATTTGCAGCAACGCTTCGCCGGTGACACCCTTGCTCGCGGCGGCTTCGCCGTAGGACTTGCGAAACTGCCGCTCAAGCACACCGTAAATGCGGCGGATTTTTTGCTTTTCGCGCAGTTGCACGCCATAACCCGAAAGCCGGCCTTGCTTCTGGCCGTGCTGGCCCGGCGGATAATTGCGGCGCTCGATGGCGCACTTGTCGGTGAAGCACTTCTCGCCCTTGAGGAACAATTTCTCGCCCTCGCGGCGGCACTGCCTGCATTTTGCGTCGAGATCCCTTGCCACGTTGGAACTCCTTAAACTCGTCTCTTTTTCGGGGGGCGGCAGCCGTTGTGCGGCACCGGCGTCACATCCGAAATTTGGGTAATTTTGAAACCGACGGCATTGAGCGCACGCACCGCCGACTCGCGCCCGGGGCCGGGGCCCTTGATGCGCACTTCGAGATTTTTCACGCCGCACTCCACCGCGAGCTTGCCGCATTGCTCCGAGGCGATCTGCGCGGCGAACGGCGTCGACTTACGCGAGCCCTTGAAGCCGTTGCTGCCGGAGGTCGCCCAAGCGAGCGTGTTGCCCTGGCGGTCGGTGATGGTCACGATGGTGTTGTTGAACGACGCGTGCACGTGGGCGATGCCCTCGGCGACGTTCTTCTTGACCTTCTTGCGCACTCGCGTGCTTGCTTTTGCCATAAGGTGATTACCGGTGTTTACCTGTTAACAGTTGTGCCATTCAATCGATTAAGCGGTGGTACTTTTTTGCAGCTTCACCGCCGCCTTGCGCGGGCCCTTGCGCGTGCGCGCGTTGGTGCGCGTGCGCTGGCCGCGCACCGGCAGCCCCGCGCGATGACGCTTGCCACGCCACGTGCCCAAGTCCATCAAGCGCTTGATGTTCATCGACCCTTCGCGGCGCAGATCGCCTTCGGTGGCGAACTTCTGCACTTGCTCGCGCAGCTTGTCCATTTCGCTATCCGAAAGATCCTTCACCTTGCGCGTTTCCTCAATGCCGGCCGCCGCGCAAATCACATGTGCGCGGCTCTTGCCGACGCCGTAAATCGCGGTTAACGCGATCCACGCGTGCTGATGATTCGGAATGTTGACGCCACCGATACGGGCCATGTTACAACCTCAATACGTAAGCACTTGATTTAATTGATTTTTTTAAAACGCCCTAGGCTAACCCTGGCGTTGTTTATGCCGCGGGTCTTTGCAAATTACGCGCACCACGCGCTTGCGTTTAACGATCTTGCAGTTGCGGCACATGCGCTTAACCGATGCCATTACTTTCATGTTTTGCTCCTAAATTCTGCTCGCTTACTTGGCGCGGAACACGATGCGTCCGCGCGTTAAATCGTAGGGCGTCATTTCCACCGTGACCTTATCGCCGGGCAAAATGCGGATGTAGTGCATGCGCATTTTGCCGGAGATGTGGCCCAACACCACATGCCCGTTTTCCAGCTTCACGCGGAAGGTTGCATTGGGCAGGGTTTCCTCGATCTCACCCTGCATTTGTATGGTTTCTTCCTTGGCCATTAGCGTGTGGGGAACATGCCGCCTTTGAAGTTCGCCTTTTTCAGCAGGCTTTCATACTGATGCGACATGATGTAAGACTGCAACTGCGCCATGAAATCCATGGTCACCACCACGATAATCAACAACGATGTGCCGCCGAAATAAAACGGCACCTGCTTCCACACGATCAGAATTTCCGGCAGCAAACACACCAGTGTCACGTAGATCGCGCCTACCAGCGTCAGGCGCATGGTGATTCTTTCGATGTAACGCGCGGTTTGATCGCCGGGGCGGATGCCGGGCACGAAGGCGCCGCTCTTTTTCAAGTTATCCGCCGTATCCTTCGGGTTAAACACCAGCGCGGTATAGAAAAAGCAGAAGAAAATAATCGCCGTGGCATAGAGCAAGGTGTAAACGGGCTGGCCGGGCGCAAGCGTGGATGCAATATTCTTTAGCCAGTTATAGTCGGCAGACCCATCGCCAACCCAACTCACCATGGTCGCGGGGAACAAAATAATGGAAGAGGCGAAGATCGGCGGAATCACCCCGGCCATGTTGAGCTTTAACGGCAGGTGCGAGCTTTGCCCGCCATACACCTTGCGCCCGACCTGTCGTTTGGCGTAGTTCACCAGAATCTTGCGCTGGCCACGCTCGACGAAACACACGAACGAAGTCACGCCCACCACCAGTGCGGCGATAAACAGCGCAATGGGAATCGATATCGCACCGGTGCGCACCAGCTCAAGCGAACCACCCACCGCGCTCGGCAACCCGGCGACGATGCCGGCGAAAATGATCAGCGAAATCCCGTTGCCGATGCCGCGCTCGGTGATCTGTTCACCGAGCCACATCAGGAACATGGTGCCGGTGGTCAAGGTGACCATCGCGGTAATGCGGAACAACATGCCCGGGTCGATCACCAGACTGCGCTGGCTCTCAAGGCCGATCGCGATCGCCATGCTTTGAAACAGCGCCAGGCCGAACGTACCATAACGCGTGTACTGGGTGATTTTGCGACGCCCGGCCTCGCCTTCTTTTTTCAGCGCTTCCAGCGTGGGCGAGGCCACCGTCAGCAACTGCATCACGATCGAGGCCGAGATATACGGCATGATGCCCAAGGCAAAAATCGAAAAGCGCTCCAACGCGCCGCCCGAGAACATGTTGAACATGTCCAAAATGCCGCCGCGTTGCTGATTGAACAGATTGGCGAGCTCGGTCTGGTCGATGCCGGGCACCGGAATGTACGTACCAATCCGGAACACGATCAACGCGCCGATCAAAAACAGGAGCCGGCGCTTCAGATCGCCGAATTTTCCCGATGCCAGCAGTGAGTCACCAACAGCCAATGGCTTAACCTGTCGTCAGTTATGTTTGAATCGTTACACTTGCGCCGGTGCCGCTTTTTTAGGCAATTTTTTTACCACGGCCTTGTCCACCGGCAATTCCACGCTGCCGCCTGCTTTTTCAATTGCGGCGCGCGCACCCTTGCTGACCCGCACACCTTTTAACGCGATCTTGCGTTCGATGTTGCCCGCGAGAATCACTTTCGCTTGCAGCGCCTGCGCGTGCGCAAGGCCCGCGTCGATCAACGTTTTCAGATCAATCACTTCCGCGCTTAGCGCTTGCAAATCGCCCAAACGAACTTCCGCAGTGTCGCCCGCCGTCACCGACAAAAAGCCGCGCTTGGGCAAACGGCGATGCAACGGCATTTGACCGCCCTCGAAGCCGACTTTGTGAAAGCCGCCGGCGCGCGCGCGTTGCCCCTTGTGCCCGCGCCCCGCGGTTTTTCCCAAACCGCAACCCGTGCCACGCCCCACGCGCTTGCGCGAATGTTTGGAGCCCTTAGCGGGTTTAATCGTATTCAATTTCATGGCCGCAACTCTTGTATCGTAAGTATTTGATTTTAAACTATTTTTATCAAGTACGACACTTTATTGATCATGCCGCGGTTGGCCGGTGTGTCGAGCACCTCAACCTGATGATTGATGCGCCGCAGGCCGAGCCCGCGCACGCACAAACGATGATCACCTTTGGTGCCGATCAGACTGCGCACCAGTTTGAGCTTGATTTTTTTACCATCCGCCATAGTCACACCTGAGCCTGCCTTAGCCTGTAATCTCTTCCACCGTCTTGCCGCGCTTGGCGGCGATTTCGGCGGGCGTATTCATCCGGGTCAAACCGTCGATAGTGGCGCGCACCACGTTGTACGGGTTGGTCGAACCCTGGCACTTCGCCAGAATGTTGGTAACGCCCATCACTTCCAACACGGCGCGCACCGGACCGCCGGCGATAATGCCCGTGCCCTCATGCGCGGGTTGCATGAACACCTTGGCCGCGCCATGCCGGCCAAGCACAGTGTGCTGCAGGGTGCCGTTTTTGAGTTGCACCTTGATCATTTTGCGGCGTGCTTCGTCCATCGCTTTTTGCACCGCCACCGGCACTTCGCGCGACTTGCCCTTGCCCATGCCGATGCCGCCATCGCCATCGCCGACCACGGTCAGCGCGGCGAAACCGAGGATACGGCCGCCTTTCACCACCTTGGTGACGCGGTTGATCGTCACCATTTTTTCGCGCAGGCCGTCACCCCGGTCTTCGTTACCGGTCTGCATTTTCGATGCTTGCATTTTCGCCATGGAATGATCCTAATCCTGGAACGCTCTGGAGCGCCTAAAACTTAAGTCCGGCTTCGCGCGCGGCTTCGGCCAGCGCCTTTACCCGGCCATGAAAACGGTAACCCGAACGGTCGAAGGCTACGGCCTCGACACCGGCTTGTTTCGCCTTCTCGGCGATCAGTTTACCCACGATCGCGGCCGCTTTGACGTTGCCGCCGTTTTTCAACTCGCCACGCAGCGCTTTTTCCGCGGACGAGGCCGATGCGAGCACCTTGCCACCGCTCGCATCGATCACTTGCGCATAGATGTGCGCGTTGGAACGGTTGACCGTCAGGCGCACCGTCTTTAACTCTGCGATCTTTGCGCGGGTGCGGCGCGAACGGCGCAAGCGCGATGTTTTTTTGTCGATCATGGCGTAGCCTTACTTCTTCTTGGTTTCCTTGAGCACAATTTGCTCACCCACATAGCGCACGCCCTTGCCCTTATACGGCTCGGGGCTGCGATAAGCGCGGATATTGGCGGCGACCTGGCCCACTTGCTGACGATCCGCGCCCTTGATGACGATTTCGGTCTGCGTCGGCGTTTCCGCTTTCACGCCTTGCGGCAACTGGTGCACCACCGGGTGCGAAAAGCCCAATGTGAGATTGAGTTTGTCGCCTTGCGCCTGCGCACGATAACCCACGCCCACCAGCGACAGCCGCTTTTCAAACCCTTTGGAAACGCCGGTCACCATATTCGACACCAGCGCACGCATGGTACCCGACATCGCGTGTGCTTGATTGGAGTTTTCATTGGCCGCGAACTCGATGCGGTTTTCCACTTTTTTAACTTGCACCTTGGGCGAGAGCTTTTGCGACAGGTTGCCCAGCGGCCCCTTCACCGAAATCTCGGCGGCATTGATGGTGACATCCACCTTCTCGGGGATGGGCACCGGATTATTGGCTACGCGTGACATGTTCTGGCTCCGTTCTCTGATTCGCTCTTAGTCACACTCAGGCCACGATGCACAGCACTTCGCCGCCCACGCCCATGCCGCGCGCCTTGCGATCGGTCATCACGCCCTTGGAGGTGGATACAATCGCCACGCCCAAGCCGTTCATCACCACCGGAATCTCCTTGGACGGCTTGTAAATACGCAGCCCCGGGCGGCTCACGCGCTCGATTTTTTCGATAACCGGACGACCCGCGTAATACTTAAGGCTGATATCGAGGTGCGATTTGCCGTCTTGATTGCGCACGGCGAAATCCTCGATGTACCCCTCATCCTTGAGCACTTTGGCAATCGCCGTCTTCAGTTTACTGGTCGGCACCGCCACCGATTGTTTCTCCGACTGCTGCGCATTGCGTATGCGCGTTAGCATGTCGGCGACCGGATCACTCATACTCATGCAATCTTCTCCTGCTTCCTGGCCTTGGTTGCTTTTCGCTCAGTTGCGCTTGCGCGCCACAACTACCAGCTTGCCTTGATGATGCCTGGGATTTCCCCGCGCATGGCAATGTCGCGCAACTTGCCGCGCGCAAGCCCGAACTTGCGAAACGTCCCGCGCGGGCGCCCCGTCAACGCGCAACGGTTACGCACACGCACCGGGCTCGCGTTTCGCGGCAGCTTCTGCAGCTTAAGCCGCGCCTCATACCGCTCTTCCGGCGACAACGATTGATCGTTCGCAGCGTCATGCAGCGCCTTGCGCTTGGCGGCGAATTTTTTCACCGTCGCCTTGCGTTGTTCGTTGCGATTAACAATGGAAGTTTTTGCCATATACGAGCCCCATCCTTCTGCCTACCTGTTACCTGATTAGTTCCTGAACGGAAATTTAAACGCGGCCAACAACGCTTTTGCTTCGTCGTCGCTCTTGGCCGAGGTGGTAATTGTGATATTCATCCCACGGATCGCGTCGATCTTGTCGTACTCGATTTCCGGGAAAATAATCTGCTCCTTGACGCCCATGTTGTAATTGCCCATGCCGTCAAAGCTGCGGCCCGAAATGCCACGGAAGTCGCGCACCCGCGGCAGCGCCACGTTAACCAGGCGATCCAAAAAATCATACATGCGCGAGCCGCGCAGCGTCACCATGCAGCCCACCGGGTAATTCTCGCGAATCTTGAACGAGGCGATCGCCTTGCGCGACTTGGTCACCAGCGGCTTTTGCCCGGCGATCTTGGTCATGTCGGAAACGGCATTGTCCATGATCTTCTTGTCGGCCACCGCCTCGCCCACGCCCATGTTGAGCACGATCTTTTTGATGCGCGGCACCTGCATCACCGTCTTGTAGCCAAACTTCTGCGTGAGCTCGCTGACCACGGTGTCTTTGTAAAAAGCCGACAGCCGCGATGAGCCCGCCGGCTTGGCACCAGACTTTTCTTTCCGTGCCGGCGCGTCCGCCTGAGTTTGCGCGCCTGTCTTGCCCTTGGGCTCGCGGGCGGGCTTTGCCTGCTTGGGCGCCTTTGGCGCTTTGGGTTCTTTCTGTTCGCTCATACTACACTCACACGTCTATGACTTCGCCGTTGGACTTGAAGTAGCGCACACGCCTTTTGTCTTCCAACACCTTGACCCCAACGCGATCGGCTTTTTTAGTGGCCGGATTAAACAGCGCGACATTCGAGATATGCAGCGGCATTTCCTTATCGATGATGCCACCCTGGGTGTTTTTCATCGGGTTCGGCCGCTGGTGCTTCTTGACCTTGTTGATGCCTTCCACCACCACCTGACTATCGGCCAACAAGCGCAGCACCGTGCCGCGCTTGCCTTTGTCGCGCCCGCTGGTGATGACGACGTCGTCACCTTTTTTAATTTTGTTCACGCCCCGCTCCTTAAATCACTTCCGGCGCCAACGACACTATTTTCATAAAGCGTTCGGTGCGCAGTTCACGCGTCACCGGCCCGAAAATACGCGTGCCGATGGGCTCCAACTTCTGGTTGAGGAGCACCGCCGCGTTCGAATCGAATTTCACCAGCGAACCATCCGCGCGGCGCACGCCCTTGGCCGTGCGCACCACCACCGCGTCATAGACCTCGCCTTTTTTGACGCGGCCGCGCGGCGCGGCTTCTTTAATGCTGACCTTGATCACATCGCCGATGCCGGCATAACGCCGCTTGGAGCCACCCAGCACCTTGATGCACATCACGGCGCGAGCGCCGGTGTTGTCAGCAACATCCAATACGGACTGCATCTGAATCATGTTTGCTTCTCGCCTAAAAGCTGCGCATCAGCGCCGCATTTTGCCGTTTGTTCTCTCATCCAACTTGATCCGGCAGCGGGCTTTGACCACAACCCCAAGCATCAGATCAGTATTGGAGCCCGCTACGCCGCGTCATATACGCAGCCATACGCCACGTATACGCTACATCTAAGGGGCCAGTAGTTATCGCTACGATTACCGCTACCCAAACCTGTTTCAACAAGTAATACAGCGCGAGCGGTGAAAGGCGAATATTATAACACCCACCGCCATCGTTGCCAACTCAAAAGTCCAAGAAACGCTATACCGTCCGCGCCTTTTCCACCAGGTTAGTCACCCGCCAAGACTTGGTTTTGGCGAGCGGACGGCATTCCTCGATAGTGACGGTGTCGCCGAGGTGAAATTCGTTTTTTTCGTCGTGCGCGTGGTATTTTTTGGAACGCGTCACGAATTTGCCGTAAAGCTCGTGCTTGACCCGCCGCTCGACCAGCACGGTCACGGTCTTATCCATTTTGTCGCTGACCACACGGCCGGTCAGCGTGCGTTTGTTGACGCGCTGTTCGGTAGCTTTGCTCATACGGTTTTACCCATTTCCTTTTTCGGCCAGCAGGGTGCACACACGCGCGATGTCGCGCCGCGTTTTGCCTATCTGGCTGGTATTGGCCAACTGCTGGGTTGCTTTTTGCATGCGCAACGAAAACTGCGCCTTTAGCAACGATTGCAGTTCCTGCTTCAATTCGTCCACGGACTTGCCGCGCAACTCGCTTGCTTTCATGACTTAAGCTCCGACCTGGCGTTGCACAAAAATGGTCGAGATCGGCAGCTTCGCTGCCGCCAGACGAAACGCCTCTTTGGCCGTTGTCTCGTTCACGCCGTCCATTTCGTATAGCACTTTACCCGGCTGAATTTCGGCTACCCAGTACTCCGGATTGCCCTTGCCGTTACCCATGCGCACTTCCGCCGGTTTGCTCGAAATCGGTTTGTCCGGAAAAATGCGGATCCAAATGCGGCCACCACGCTTGATGTGACGCGTCATGGCGCGACGCGCGGCCTCGATCTGGCGTGCGGTCAAGCGGCCGCGGCCCGTTGCCTTTAACCCAAAGTCGCCGAAGCTCACCTTGGCGCCGCGGGTCGCGATGCCCTTGTTACGGCCTTTTTGTTCTTTACGGTATTTACGTCTGGCTGGCTGTAGCACGTCTTGCTCCTGGCTTACTACGCGGTTTTCTGGGGGGCGGCGGGGCATCGGCAGCCGGCGCCGCGCCCGGCGCGTTCGCGGGCTGCTCGTTTTTGCCCAGCACTTCGCCTTGGTAGACCCACACCTTGATGCCGATCACACCGTATGTGGTTTTCGCTTCCGAGAAACCATATTGAATGCCGGCGCGCAGCGTGTGCAGTGGCACGCGGCCCTCGCGATACCACTCGGTGCGGGCGATTTCGATGCCGTTCAAGCGCCCGGCGCTCATGATCTTGATACCTTGCGCGCCCAAGCGCATGGCATTGGTGATCGCGCGCTTCATGGCGCGGCGGAACATGATACGCTTTTGCAGTTGTTGTGCAATCGAGTCGGCGATCAGTTGCGCATCGAGTTCGGGCTTGCGCACCTCTTCGATATTCACATGCACCGGCACACGCAGCATTTTTTGCAGCGTGCCTTTCAACGTTTCGATGTCCTCGCCCTTTTTACCGATGACCACGCCGGGACGCGCGCTGTGTATCGTGATGCGCGCGTTTTTCGCCGGACGCTCGATCACCACGCGCGAAACCGCCGCATGGCCGAGTTTTTCTTTCAGGAAATCGCGAACCTTGATGTCTTCCAGCAGCATGCCGGAAAAGTTACGGTCGTTGGCGTACCAGAGTGATGCCCAATCCCGCGTCACCGCCAAGCGAAAACCGGTGGGATGTATTTTTTGACCCATGCTAGTTCCTTCCGTCCCCGACCGTCAGAAAAATGTGGCACGAGTGCTTCAACACGCGCATGCCGCGGCCCTTGGCGCGCGCATGAAAGCGCTTGAGCACCGGGCCCTTTTCCACAAAGATTTTGGTTATCTTCAACTCATCGATATCGGCGCCGTCGTTGTGTTCGGCATTGGCAATCGCCGACTCGAGCACCTTGCGCACGATCGCCGCACCCTTCTTGGGCGAAAACTGCAAGATATTCAAGGCGTTCTCCACGGCCTGGCCGCGAATCATATCGGCCACCAGCCGGCCCTTTTGAGCCGACAGCCGCACGCCGCGCAATGTTGCTGATGTTTGCATGTGCTTCTCCGCTTACCGGGCCGCCGGCGTGGGTGCGGATTTTTTGTCCCCCGCCCCACCGGACTTGGAGTGGCCCTTGAACACGCGCGTGTGCGAAAACTCGCCCAGCTTGTGCCCTACCATGTTCTCCGTTACGTACACCGGAATATGCTGCTTGCCGTTATGCACCGCGATCGTCAAGCCGACGAAATCGGGTAGTATGGTCGAACGACGCGACCAAGTTTTGATCGGGCGCTTATCAGAGGCCGCGCGCGCGGTCTCTACCTTTTTCATCAGGTGATGGTCGACAAACGGGCCTTTTTTGATGGAACGTGCCATTGCTATTGTTTCTCCTGTTAGCCCGCCGCCTTCGAGTTGCGCCGGCGCACGATCATGTTATTGGTGCGTTTGACCTTGCGCGTCTTGTAACCCTTGCACATCACGCCCCACGGACTCACCGGCGCTTGCGCCGCCGCGGTGCGGCCCTCGCCGCCACCATGCGGATGGTCGATCGGGTTCATCGCCACGCCGCGCACCGTCGGGCGCACGCCGCGCCAACGCACACGGCCCGCCTTGCCGATGGATTCCAGCGAATGCTCTTCGTTGCCGACCTCACCCAGCGTCGCGCGGCAATTCACATGCACCTTGCGGATTTCTCCGGAGCGCAATCGCAACTGCGCGTAATCGCCATCACGCGCCAGCAATTGCACCGAGGTGCCCGCCGAGCGCGCGATTTGCGCGCCCTTGCCCGGCATCATTTCCACACAGCAAATCGTGCTACCCACCGGCACGTTACGCAGCGGCATTGCGTTGCCCGCCTTGATCGGCGCTTCCGCGCCCGACACCAACTGCGTGCCCGTGGTCAACCCTTTGGTGGCGATGATGTAGCGGCGCTCGCCATCGGCGTAACACAGCAACGCCAGATGCGCGCTGCGGTTCGGATCGTATTCGATACGCTCGACCTTGGCGGCGATGCCGTCCTTGTTGCGGCGAAAATCGATCACGCGATAGTGCTGCTTGTGCCCGCCGCCCTGATGGCGCATGGTAATGCGGCCATAAGTGTTGCGGCCCGCGGCCTTGGATTGGCTGTCGAGCAGCGCCGTGTGCGGCTTACCTTTGTGTAAGCCCGGTGTCACTACCTTGACCAAGCCACGGCGGCCGGGGGATGTCGGTTTAACTTTGACTAGCATTATTGGTTCTCCCCTGCAGCGAAGTTGATGTCTTGCCCCGCCTTCAGGCCCACATAGGCTTTTTTCCAGCCGCCGCGGCGACCGACAAAACGGCCCATGCGCTTTTCCTTGCTTTTCACATTGACAATGCGCACGCTTTGCACTTCGAGTTTCTTGTCCTTGGGGCTGAACAACAACTCGACCGCCGCCTTGACTTCCGGCTTGGTTGCGTCGAACGCCACACGAAACACGAATTGATTGTGCTTTTCGCCGACGAACGTGCCTTTTTCCGACACCACGGGCGCCAACAGCACTTGGGCCAAGCGCTCCTGGCTATAAGTTTTCACAGCGCTTTTCATGCCAGCATCTCCTCGATCTTGGCAACCGCGTTACGCGTCACCACGACTTTGTCGTGACGAATCAGCGTCACCGGATCGGCCTCGCTCGGCGCTGCCACGCTCACGTAGTGCAGATTGCGCGAGGACAAACGCAGGTTGTCATCCAACGTGTCGGTGATAATCAGCACATTATCTAAGCCCATGCCCTTTAACTTTTGCGCCAGCAGCTTGGTCTTGGGTGCATCGAGCGCAAAGGTATCGACCACCACCAGCCGCTCTTCGCGCGCGAGCTGCGACAAAATGGCGCACACACCCGCGCGATACATTTTGCGATTCAACTTGTGGCTAAAGTTTTCGTCGGGGCGGTTCGGAAAAATCCGGCCACCGCCGCGCCACAACGGGCTGGAGGTCATACCGGCGCGCGCGCGGCCCGTGCCTTTTTGACGGAACGGTTTTTTGGTGGAGTGTTTAACTTCACCACGGTCTTTTTGCGCACGCGTGCCCTGGCGCGCGTTGGCGAGATACGCGGTCACCACTTGGTGCACCAGCGCTTCGTTGTATTCACGGCCGAAGGTCGCGTCTGACGCCGCAACTTTCGACGTCGCCTGGCCTTGATCGTTGATTAAATTAAGTTCCATGATCGCGCGCCTTTATTTCTTCTTGCCATCGGCTTTGGCCGCAGGCTTGGCGGCCGCAACCCTCTTCGCACGCTTGGCCGGCACCACGATGACATCGCCGCCACGTGAACCGGGCACTGCACCGCGAATCAACAGCAGTTGCCGCGCTTCATCGATGCGCACGATTTGCAAGCTTTGCGCAGTACGCTTCACCGCACCCATGTGGCCCGGCATTTTTTTGCCCGGAAACACGCGGCCCGGATCCTGCGCCATGCTGATCGAGCCCACCGTGTTGTGCGAACGCGAGTTGCCGTGGCTTGCGCGATTCGACGAAAAGTTGTGCCGCTTGATCGCGCCCTGAAAGCCCTTGCCTTGCGACACACCGGTGACGTCGACCATCTGGCCGACCTCGAACAGGTTCGCGGCCACTACCCCGCCCACTTTGAGCTCGGCTAGTTTTTCGGGTGTAACACGAAATTCACGCAGCGTGCTGCCGGCTTCGACACTCGCTTTGGCGAAATGCCCCGCGGCAGGTTTGATCACACGGCTTGCACGACGCTTGCCAAACGCCACTTGCACCGCGGCATAGCCGTCGGTATCCGGCGTTTTCAGCTGCGTGACGCGATTGTTCGACACATCGACCACGGTCACCGGCACGGTATCACCGTCGTCGGTGAATACGCGGGTCATGCCGATTTTTCGGCCAACCAGACCTAAGTTCATGATTTTATTTACCTTTTAAAAAGGCGCTGGTTACAATTGACCAGCAACTCGTTTTTAGTTCAACTCGTCGCAGCGTTTGCCGCGACGCTTAAAACATTACCGCATTACACCTTAATTTCCACGTCAACCCCAGCGGGGAGGTCCAACTTCATCAGCGCGTCCACCGTTTTATCGGTGGGGTCGATGATGTCCATCAAACGCAAATGCGTACGAATTTCCATTTGATCGCGCGAGGTTTTGTTCACATGCGGCGAACGCAGCAAATCAAAACGCTCCTTGCGCGTGGGCAGCGGCACCGGGCCTTTGACCACGGCGCCAGTGCGCTTGGCCGTATCGACGATTTCCAGCGCCGACTGATCGATCAACCGGTAGTCGAACGCTTTTAACCGGATACGGATTTTTTGGTTTTTGAGAGCCATTGATGATTACTCGATGATTTTCGCCACCACGCCCGCGCCGACGGTTCTGCCACCCTCGCGAATCGCAAAGCGCAGCCCCTCTTCCATCGCGATCGGCTGAATCAAACTGACCGTGATCGAGATGTTGTCCCCAGGCATCACCATCTCCGTGCCTTGCGGCAGTTCGATCGAGCCCGTCACGTCTGTCGTGCGAAAGTAAAACTGCGGCCGGTAGCCCTGGAAGAACGGGGTGTGACGGCCACCTTCATCCTTGGATAACACGTAGATCTCGGCCGTGAATTTGGTGTGCGGGGTGATGCTCGCAGGCTTCGCCAACACTTGACCACGCTCGACGTCTTCACGCTTGGTGCCTCTTAACAGGATGCCGACGTTGTCGCCCGCCTGGCCCTGGTCCAGCAGTTTTCTGAACATTTCAACGCCGGTGCATACGGTCTTTTGCGTGGCTTTAAGGCCGACAATTTCGATTTCTTCGCCAACTTTGATGATGCCGCGCTCAACCCGGCCCGTTACCACGGTGCCACGGCCGCTGATGGAAAAGACGTCTTCCACGGGCATGAGGAAGGTGCCGTCCAGGGCGCGCTTGGGTTCGGGGATGTAGCTGTCCAGGGCTTCGGCCAGTTTGAAGATCGCGCCTTCGCCCATGTCGCCTTTGTCGCCTTCCATGGCTTTTAAGGCGCTGCCGATGATGATGGGAGTGTCGTCGCCCGGGAATTCGTATTTGGAGAGCAGTTCGCGCACTTCCATTTCGACGAGTTCCAGGAGTTCTTTGTCGTCGACCATGTCGGCTTTGTTCATGAACACGATGATGTAGGGCACGCCCACTTGACGCGCCAGCAGGATGTGTTCGCGCGTTTGCGGCATGGGGCCGTCGGCGGCACTCACCACGAGGATGGCGCCGTCCATTTGCGCGGCACCGGTAATCATGTTCTTGACGTAGTCGGCGTGGCCCGGGCAGTCAACGTGGGCGTAGTGGCGCTTTTCAGTCTCATACTCGACGTGGGCGGTGTTAATCGTGATGCCGCGCGCCTTTTCTTCGGGAGCAGCGTCAATTTGGTCGTACGCCTTGGCTTCGCCGCCAAATTTCTTCGACAGCACGGTGGTGATCGCCGCCGTCAAGGTGGTCTTGCCGTGATCAACGTGCCCTATCGTCCCTACGTTCACGTGCGGCTTGGTCCGCTCAAATTTGCCTTTGGCCATGGTCTTTTCCTTCCGATTTCCTGATTACTTTTCGTCTTTATCTTTGCCGGTGTACTTGGCGATGATCGCTTCCGCGACATTCTTGGGCGCTTCGGAGTAGTGCTTGAACTCCATGGTGTAAGTCGCACGGCCCTGCGTCAGCGAACGCAGTTGTGTCGAATAGCCAAACATGTCGGACAGCGGCACTTCCGCGCGCACGGTCTTGCCGCCGCCGGCGACATCGTCCATGCCCATGATCACGCCGCGGCGGGAGTTCAAATCGCCCACCACGTTGCCCATGAAATCTTCCGGCGTCTCCACCTCAACATCCATGATCGGCTCGAGCAACGCCGGCGTGGCGCGGCGCATGCCTTCCTTGAACGCCATTGAACCTGCCATCTTGAAGGCGTTTTCGTTGGAGTCGACTTCGTGGAAAGAGCCGTCGAACAGCGTGACTTTTACGTCCACCACAGGGAAGCCCGCCAGCACGCCGTTGGGAATGGTATCGACCACGCCCTTTTGCACCGCCGGGATGTACTCACGCGGCACCGAACCGCCCTTGATGGCATCGACGAACTCAAAGCCCTTGCCTTTTTCATTCGGCTCAACCTTAAGCCACACGTGACCATACTGACCACGGCCACCCGATTGCTTGACGAACTTACCCTCGACTTTGTCGCAGGCCTTCTTGATGGTTTCGCGGTACGCCACTTGCGGCTTACCCACCGAAGCCTCGACACTGAACTCGCGCTTCATGCGGTCGACAATGATTTCAAGATGCAGCTCGCCCATGCCCGAAATAATCGTCTGCCCCGACTCTTCGTCGGTGCGCACACGGAACGACGGGTCTTCGCGCGCGAGACGCTGCAGCGCCAGACCCATTTTCTCCTGGTCTGCCTTGGTCTTGGGTTCGACCGCCTGCGAAATCACCGGCTCGGGGAAAATCATGCGTTCGAGGATGATCGAATGATCCGGGTCGCACAGCGTTTCGCCGGTGATCACTTCCTTCAAGCCCACGCACGCGGCGATGTCGCCGGCGCGCACTTCGCTGATTTCCTCGCGCTCGTTGGCGTGCATTTGCAGCAAGCGGCCGATGCGGTCTTTTTTGCCTTTGATCGGGTTGAACACCGAATCGCCAGATTTCAACACGCCGGAGTAGACGCGAATAAACGTGAGCTGGCCGACGAACGGATCGGTCATCAACTTAAACGCCAGCGCGGAGAATTTTTCGCTGTCATCCGCCTTGCGCGTGACTTCTTTTTCGTGATCGTCCGTGCCCTTCACCGCGGGAATGTCCACGGGCGAGGGCAGCAGCTCGATCACGGCATCCAGCATCGCCTGCACGCCTTTGTTCTTGAAAGCCGAGCCGCACAGCATGGGCACGATTTCCCCGGCGATGGTGCGCTTGCGCAAGCCCTTTTTGATGTCGGCTTCGCTCAAGCCCTCGCCTTCAAGGTATTTGTTCATCAACTCTTCGTCGGCTTCCGCCGCGGCTTCGAGCATTTTCTCGCGCCACTCTTCGGCTTCCGCCTTGAGCTCGTCGGGGATATCCTCGTATTCGAACTTGGTGCCCTGGTTC
This sequence comes from Betaproteobacteria bacterium, assembly GCA_016868015.1. Taxonomy (GTDB): domain Bacteria; phylum Pseudomonadota; class Gammaproteobacteria; order Burkholderiales; family SG8-41; genus UBA5216. The sequence goes on along the minus strand of VGIF01000081.1, from coordinate 353 downwards.
GCCTCGTCCCACACGATGGCTTTCATCTTGATCAGATCAACAACACCGGCGAATTTTTCCTCGGCACCGATGGGCACTTGAATAGGAATCGGATTCGCCTTAAGGCGCGCACGCATCTGGTCATGCACGCGGAAGAAGTTCGCACCGGTACGATCCATTTTATTGACGAAGGCGAGCCGCGGCACTTTGTACTTGTTCGCTTGGCGCCACACGGTTTCCGACTGCGGCTGCACGCCGCCCACCGCGCAATACACCATGCACGCGCCGTCCAGCACGCGCATCGAGCGCTCGACCTCGATGGTGAAGTCGACGTGGCCCGGGGTGTCGATGATGTTGATGCGATGTTCTGGGAA
>VGIF01000080.1 GCA_016868015.1 Betaproteobacteria bacterium | reverse complement strand
TCCGCGTCATCCAGCGCCGCGCATACGGACTGCGCGACCAGGAATACCTGAGGCTCAAAATCCTCACTTGCATGCTGCCAGCGCTCTGAAATGCCCCAAAATCGCCCACTCGAGTTCCTGAAGAGCCTAAAAACATTACCAAGCCCGAATTGATTTTTGATTACACCATCGAGCCGCAGTTCAAGGGCCCGCACACCTCGATGCCGTTGTTCGGCTTTAAAACACCCAACTTCACACCGGGCTTTGGCGACATTCGCAACTACATACTCACCGTCAACGAAGCGGGCGATGCGCAATATCAGGCGCAGGAAGTGCGCTGCATGGTGTTCTGCCTTGACGTAACGGTGTGGGATAACCCGATGATGGCGAATATTTTCCGCGTGCCCGATGCCGATTTCCTGGGCCGCGGCGGCCGCTTTGGCCCGCACCAATTCAACGAAACGCAAGACAACAAGCTGTACCGGCCACAGGACAACCGCAACCTGCTCTACGTCGCGTACTTCAGCGGCGGCATGCGCGTGCTCGACATTTCCGACCCGTACGCCATGAAGGAAGTCGGCTACTACATCCCCGCCACGACTGCGACCACCATCCCGCGCTTGAAGACCTGCATCCAGACCAACGACGTCGATCTCGACTACCGCGGGCTTGCTTACATCAGCGACCGCGCGGGGACCGGGCTGCACATCGTCGAATACTTGGGCTAAGCCCGCGGCCGTGAGTGATTTTTTATAAGTAATTGATTTAATTGATATTTTTTATTTGCCCTTGCGCATGGTGCGCAGCGCCAACGGGCGCGCCATCAGCGTAATTTTGCGCAACTGTCAATGCTGGCAGGCAGCGCCGCCCCACATTAAAATGCGCGGCGTTCCTTAACTTACACAATGAGTTCCCATGATCCGATTTTTATTTGCCGGTGTGCTGCTGCTTGTCAGTTCGTTCGTCTGCGCGCAAGAGCGCTTTTCCCTGTTTGTCGGCAGTGCGCAGGAAAACGTCGACCGCATGGTCAAACTTGCAGAGTTGAGAGATAACGATGTGGTGATCGACCTGGGTTCCGGCGACGGGCGCATCGTGCTGACCGCCGTGCGTTCGCATCCCAAGGTGCGCGGCTGGGGTGTCGACATCGACGATTATCTCGTCCAAAAATCCAACGAAGAAGCAAAAAGATTGGGCTTGGCCAACCGCGTGCAATTTTTTCAGCGCGACGTGTTCGATACCGACCTGAAAGAGGCGACAGTGATTGCCATGTGGATGTGGCCGGAAATGCAGCGCATGCTGCGCACCAAGATTTTTCGCGAAGCGCGGCCCGGCACTCGCGTGATCACCAACATGTGGGGCATGGGCGACGCATGGCCCGCGGACAAGTCGGACAAGTTCGGCCACGCTTCGGTGCATTTGTGGGTGGTACCGGCGCGCGTGGACGGCTTCTGGACGTGGGAGCTCGACTACGCCGGCGAAAAACGCAAATACGATGCGGTGATCGAACAGAATTTCCAGAAAGCCGAGGGCGTGGTGCGCAACGCCAACCGCCGCGGCGTGCTCGAAAAAATGACGCTCGACGGCGAGAACATTAATTTCAGCTTGGCAATGACACTGCGCGGCGCGGGGCTTACCACCCACACCTTCAGCGGCAAGGCGGTGAGTGACAATGAAATCGTCGGCACCGTGCGCCTGCAGCGCACCGTCAAAGACGAAACCACCACGCAGGAGTTGCCGTGGCGCGCCCGGCGCGCGACGACTTCGAGCTACTTCGCGCCGACCGGCGAAGTGCCGGATGCGCCGGCGCCCTTTACGATCAAGCCCTGATCGTGGGTAGCCGGGCGGCGCATTAATCCGCGCCGCCCCGTCGCGTGCGCCCGCTTGCAATCACCCAGCACTGCGCTACGCCGCCGCCCCATACCCACCGCCGCCCGCGGTCTCCATCACCACCCGATCCCCCTTGTTGAGCACCCAGTGATCGGCAGGATTGATCGCCTTGCCATTTAAATAAAGCCCGCCCACTTTCCCCGGCGTGCCGCCGGCGATGCCCTGCGGCGCGGTTTTATAGCGCGTCATGATCATCGAAGCCATCATCGGCGTGTCGGCGGCGACTTCGACCTCGAAACGCAGACCATCACCGCCGCGCCGCGCGCCCGCGCCGCCGCTGCCGCGGCGTATCGCGCGCTCGATCACGCGCAGCGGCGCCATTTGCTCGAACACTTCGATCGGCGTGTTCGACAAATTCGACGGGAACGACAGCATGGTGAAGCCGTCGCGGTGTTGCGTCGCGCCCTGCCCCGCGTTCATGAAATTCACCGCCGCATAGGGCCGGCCTCGATGCTCGCCGGTGACGGTGATCGAGGAATTGGATGATCCCTCGGCCAGCGCGCGCTCCGGCAGCACGTCAGCCAGCGCCATCAAAATCGCCGGCACCATCATGTGCCCGATCATGCCGCGCCCCCCGCTCGCCGCCGGGTAAGTCGGGTTGAAAATCGAACCCAGCGGCGCACTGGTGCTAATCGGCGTGAAACTGCCTTCGTTGTTCGGCACATCCGGGCACAGCAGCGCTTTCACCGCGAACGCCGAATAGGCGAAACAATAAATCGGCACCACGTTCACCGCGCGCGGCACCTGGTTGCTCGACCCGGTGTAGTCGATGGCCAGGCGCTCGCCCTTCACCGTGACGGCGGCGTTGATGATGATCGGCTCCTCGAAGCCGTCGTGTTGCGTGCGGCCGTGGTAGACGCCATCGGGCACGTCGCGTATGGCTTTACGCATCGCCGCTTCCGAGCGGCGGCGGATTTCCGCGCCGAGAGAATCGAGATCGATTTCCTTTAACAACGGTTTCAAGCGTTCTTCCAGCATTTTGCACGCCGCCACCTGCGCCCAAATATCACCCAGCGTTTGCTCCGGCACACGCACGTTTTGCGCGATCATATCCAACAGGTTTTGATCGGGCTTGCCGGCGCTGATCAACTTCATGCGCGGGATTTGCAGGCCCTCCTCGTAAATATCGCGGATGCCCGCGTTGCGAATGCGCCCGCCGATGTCGGGCATATGGCTCACCACCGCGGCATAGGCGACGATTTTGCCCTTGTGGAATATCGGCATCGCCACGTTGACGTCGTGGATGTGGCCGGTGCCCATCCACGGGTCGTTGGTGATCAGCACATCGCCGGGCTTTAAGGTTTTCGGCGGAAATTTTTGCAGAAAATGTTTGACGGTGGCTGGCAGCGTGCCGATGAACGACGGGATCGAGAGTATCGATTGCGCGATCGAGCGGCCTTGCGCGTCGGTCAACACCACCGCGAAGTCGTTAGCCTCGCGCACCAGCACCGAGAACGACGTACGCACGAACGCGGCGGAGGCTTCGTCGACCATCGAGACCAGGCGCTTCCATTGGATTTCGAGGGTGATGGGGTCGAGTTTGGATTTTTTCATTTGTGTTTCTCGCAAATCAGCACGCTTACCAAGCAAGACATTTTTCCACAACCACAGTAGTGTCGTTCCCGCGCAGGCGGGAACCCATGCGGTGACTCAAGTGGCAGTGTGTTATGGGTTCCCGCCTCATTTGAATACGTTGCGGGAACAACAGTGTTGGTATCGACAGCATGGTGGTACCCAGCGGCGTTCATCAGAACTCCTTAATCACCACCGACACCGTGTAATCGGCAAGAATCCGCACCTCCGCCCGCACCGGCACCACCAGCGTCGATTCACGCTCTTCCAACACCACCGGGCCAGCAAGCTTGATGCCGGGCTTTAACGAATAACGGTCGTACACCGGCACCGCACCGTATTTCTTTTTAAGCGGCAAATAAATCTCGCGTTTGCCGCGCATCACGGGTTTGCCCGAGACGCGCGCATCGCCCCACGCGAACGTATGGCTTTTCACCTGCGAACGGCCGGTCAAGCGCCAAGTGATCACCTGCGGCGTCGCACCCGGCACCAGGTGGCCATAGAGCTGTTGGTAATTGGCCTCGAACGCTTTTAACAACGCCGGCGACATCGACGCATCCACCTTGCGCCACGGCAGCGTCACCGACACGTTGTGTCCCTGGCCGGCGTAGCGCATCTCGGCGCCGATCAGCCACTTGATCGATGCGAGGTTCGCGCCCGCGGATTTGAGTTCGGCTTCGGCGTCGTCGCGCAAACCGTTGTAGGTCTTAGAAACACGGTTCCAGTCGATATCCTTCACCAAGCATGGCTGCGACCACGCGCGATCCACGCGCGCGGGCGCGGCGAGCAGCCCCAGGCACGAGCCCGCGCCGGCGGCAATCGTCGCCAACACGCGCGGAATTTGCAGCTTGCGCGCCACTTCGACCACATGCACCGGCCCCGCGCCGCCGGTCGCCACCATCGTAAATTCGCGCGGGTCGTGGCCTTTTTCGGCGATGTGGATGCGCGCGGCGGCAGCCATGTTTTCATTGACGATGTTGCAAATGCCCCAGGCGACCTCGGTGGCGGTGAGTTTGAGTTTGACCGCGAGTTTATTGAGCGCCGCGTCGGCCAGATCGCGCTGCAACTTCATCTCGCCACCGAGAAAATTATCCGCGTTGAGATACCCCAGCGCGAGATCGGCGTCGGTCACCGTCGCCTCGGTGCCGCCCTGGCCATAACACGCGGGGCCGGGAACGGCGCCGGAGCTTTCCGGCCCAACGTTGAGCAAGCCCAAATCATTGACGTGCGCAATTGATCCGCCGCCCGCGCCGATTTCGATGAGGTCGATGCTCGGGATCAAAATCGGCAGCCCCGAGCCGCGTTTGAAGCGCGACACGCGCGCGCATTCGAAGCTGTGCGAAATCAGCGGCTCGCCGCCGACCGCCACGCACGCTTTGGCCGTGGTACCGCCCATATCGAAGGCGAGTATTTGCTTGATACCCGCGTTGCGCGCCGTGTTCATTGCGGATAACACGCCGCCCGCCGGGCCCGATTCAAGCAACTGGATCGGCGTCTGCGCCGCCGCCGCGCCGGAGGTGAAACCGCCGCTGGAAATCATGATACGCAGCGGCGCTTTCGGCGCGAGTTCATGAACGCGTGTGTCGAGTTTAGCCAAGTACTCCGCCACCAACGGCTGCACATAAGCGTTCGCAGCGACGGTGGACATGCGTTCGAACTCGCGGATTTCACGCGCGATGTTGGACGAGATCGACACCGCAAGATGGGGAAAACGCGCGTGGATGGCATCGGCGATTTGTGCTTCGTGCGCGTCGTTGACGTACGAATGGAGCAAACACACCGCCACCGCTTCGATGTCGAGCTTGGATAAATCATCGAGCAGCGTTTGCAGCGCGGTATCGGTCAACGGTTTCACCACTTCGCCGTAAACATCGAGACGCTCGTCGGCTTCAAGCCGTTTGTCTTCCGCCACCAGCGGTGTCGGCAATTCGAGGTTGAGATCGTAGAGCTCGTAGCGGATTTCACGGCCGATGGTCAGCACGTCGCGCGTGCCTTGCGTGACGATGAGGCCGGTTGTCGCGCCCTTGCGTTCAATTAGCGTGTTGGTGACCAGTGTTGTGCCGTGGACGACTTCGGTCACATCCGCGGCCGCGTTGGCTTGGGTGACTTGGCGCAGCAAATCGGCGATCACGGTCGTCACCGCTTCGCCGGGGTCGCGCGGGGTGGTCAGCGTTTTGGCGACCCAGATGCGGCCGCCGGGGGTGATGACCGCCAGGCCGTCGGTGAAGGTGCCGCCGATGTCTACGGCGATGCGGATGGTGGGTTTTTGTTTGGTGTTGGTTGGCACTGCTTACCTTGCTTTATGTTTTGAGTGGGTTGAACGGCTATACGGTTTTCCGGTTACAACCTGGATTCTCAAATTAGCTTTTCGTACAAATCATCCCAACCGGGATTCATCTCTTCAATCAAACGCAACTTCCACGCACGCTTCCAATACTTCAGTGCCTTTTCGCGCGCAATCGCCGACTCCATCGTCTCATGCACCTCATACCACACCAGCGCATGCACGCCATACTGCTTGGTAAACCCCTCAACAAAATCGTTTTTGTGCTCCCAAACACGTTTTACCAAATCGGAAGTAACGCCGACATACAACGTGCCATTCCTGCTACTGGCGAGTATGTAAACACACGGCTGCACAACGGCTCAAAAGGCTATAAACGTAAGTATTTGATTTTATTGAATATTTTATTTGGAGATTTCGCGAATCTTTTCGCGCCGTTTCAACCACCACGCATACTCATCCGGTAACAAATCGAGGTAGTCAGTGACACCAAGCGCCTTCGCCGCATGCACCGGCCAATTCGGGTTGTAAAGAAACTCGCGCGCCATGGCGATGAAATCGACTTGGCCGTTTTGCAAAATGTCTTCCGCGTGCGCGGGTTCTGTAATCAAACCCACCGCGCAACTCATGATGCCCGCTTCGTGCCGCACACGCTCGGCGTATGGCACTTGATAGCCGGCCACGCGCGGCACGATCGCCATGTTAAGCGGGCCGTTGATGCCGCCGGACGAACACGCGATGACATCGACGCCGCGCGCCTTGAGTTCGCGCGCGAGTTGCACCGTGTCGTCGAGGCTCCACGCGCCGCCATCACCATCGACCGCGGAAACGCGAAACCACAGCGGCTTATCCTTGGGCCAAACCGCGCGCACCACTTCGGTGAGTTCCAGCGCAAACCGCATGCGGCCTTGTAGATCGCCGCCGTAGGCATCGGTGCGTTTATTCGCCAGAGGCGAGAGAAACTGGTGAATAAGGTAGCCATGCGCGCCATGGATTTCGATGATGTCGAAGCCGGCGTTCAGGGTCCGCAGCGCCGCTTCGCGCCACGAAGCAATGACTTCGCCTATCTCGGCGACAGATAACTCATGCGGTACCTGTGCATCCTCGCGATGTGCCACCGTACTCGGCGAAACGCCTTGCCAGGGCGTCAAACCCAATTTCGCGTCGGCATCAGTTAACGGCTTGAAATTGGTCCACGGCGGCCCACAGGAAGCCTTGCGCCCCGAGTGACCGATTTGCATCGCGGGTATGCTTTTGTTGGCGCGAATAAAATCGGTGATGCGCCGATACATCGGCACATGCTTGTCATTGTAAATACCCGCACAGCCGTGGGTTTTGCGCGCACGGCTCTCCACCGCCGTTTCCTCGCAAAAAATGATCCCTGCGCCGCCCAACGCGAACTTGCCCAGATGCACCAAATGCCAATCCGTCGGCCCGCCGTCGTGCGACGAATACTGACACATGGGCGAAACGACGATGCGGTTGCGCGCGTTGAGACCGGCGAGCTTGATGGGGGTAAACAGGAGCCGGGAAGACATTGAACTCAAAAAAACCTTAGACGCAGATTTACGCAGATGAACGCAGATTAACAACGATCCGTCTGCGTAAATCTGCGTCAAAAAGATTTTGAATTTATTTCAACGCCAACACCGCCCGCTGCATGCGCCGGCACGCTTCTTCGAGATTTTGCATGTCGGTGGCGATCGACATTCTGAAATACGGCGACATGCCATAAGCAGCACCGAGCACGATGGCGACACCGTTGTCCATGAAGTGCATCACCACGTCGCTTTCGTTTTCGATGACCTTGCCTTGCGGTGTTTTTTTGCCGAATAAGTCGCCGCAGCGCACGAACAGATAAAACGCGCCTTCAGGATGGTTGGGCTGCAAGCCGGGAATCTCTTTGAACAGCTCCAGCACGCGGTCGCGCCGCGCTTGAAATTCCGCTGCGCGGTGCGGGATAAATTCCTGCGAGCCGTTTAACGCTTCGACCGCGGCCCACTGGCTGATCGAACTCACGCCCGCGGTGCTTTGCGATTGCAGCTTGACGATGTTTTTAATCAACTCTTTTGGCCCCGCGGCATAACCCAGCCGGAAACCGGTCATCGCGTACGCCTTGGACACGCCGTTCACGGTCAGCGTGCGGTCGTAAAGCTTGGGCTCCACTTGCGCGATGGTGGCGAATTCCATGCCGTCAAATCGCAGATGCTCGTAAATGTCATCGGTCAAAATCCACACGTGCGGGTGCTTCAACAGCACGTCGGCGAGCCCGCGTATCTCCGCGCGCGAATACACCGCGCCGGTGGGATTATTGGGCGAATTGATGAACAACCACTTGGTACGCGGCGTGATCGCGGCGTCAAGCTGCGCCGGCGTCAACTTAAACCCGCTTTCTGGCGTGCAGGGCACCTCGACCGGCGTGCCGTCGGCCACCAGCACCATGTCCAGGTACGAAATCCAGTACGGCGCGGGGATGATCGCTTCGTCCCCCGGGCCGATGGTGGCGAGCATGGCGTTAAAAATGATCTGCTTGCTGCCGGTGCCCACCATGATCTGCTCGGGCGCGTACTTCAGCGCGTTTTCGCGCTGAAACTTGCGCGCAGCCGCTTCGCGCAGTTCGGGTATGCCGTCGATCGGCGGATACTTGGTTTCATTGCGCGCCAGCGCCGCCATCACCCCCTGCTTCACGTGTTCCGGCGTGTTGAAATCGGGCTGACCGATGGTGAGCGCGATGATGTCCTTGCCCTGCGCGCGCAGTTCGCGCGCGCGCATGGTGGCTGCCGTGCTGGGAGAGAGTTTGATACGGCTTAGACGATCGGCATAAAAAGACATAGCGGTAGGTACCCTGAAAAATTCAAAAGCTTTTTCGACGCGGATTTATGCAGATTGACGCGGATTCAAAACCGCTGGCGTCATTCCCGCGCAGGCGGGAAGTCATACGATGCGCCATATGGCACAGGGTTATGGGTTCCCGCCTGCGCGGGAACGACACGGTGGCGAATCTGCGTTCATCTCACGTAAATCCGCGTCAAATGTTTTCGCACTTATTCAAACTTAATCCCCTGCTCGCGGATCACCTTGCCCCACTTGGCGGTTTCCTGCTTCTGGTGAGCGACGAGTTCTTCCGGCGAGCTGCCCACGGCATCCACGCCTTGGGCTTTGAGTTTGTCTTTGACATCGTTGGTGCCTAGCGCGCGCACCACCTCACGGTTGACGCGGCCGACGATGTCGCGCGGCACGCCCGCTGGCGCAAACATGCCGAACGACGTGACCGATTCAAAATTGGGCAGCCCCGATTCATGCACCGTCGGCACTTCGGGCATCAGCGGCGTCCGTTTTAACGTGCTGGTGGCGACCGCACGCACGCGTCCGGCTTTGGCGTGCGGCGCGACGGTAATGGCGTCGACAAACGACAGCGCGGTTTCGCCGCCGATCAGCGCCTGAAACGACGGCCCGCCGCCTTTGTACGGCACATGGGTCATTTTGATTTTGGCCATATTCATGAAAAGCTCGGTGGCCATATGACTGGTGGCGCCCACGCCCGCGCTGGAAAACGCGATCTGCCCGGGCTGCGCGCGCGCCAGCGCAATCAAATCCTTGGCGCTTTTCACCGGCAGCGAGGCGTGCACGGTGAGCATTTGCGGATTCACCGCCACCAGCGACACCGGCGCAAACGCGCTGTCGTTGTCGTAGGGGATGCTTTTGTAGAGATTCGGCGCAATGGCGAAGGTGCTGTTGGTGCCCAACAGCAGCGTGTAACCATCGGGCGGCGCTTTGGCCGCGAACGCATGGCCGATGGTGCCGGTGGCGCCGCCGCGGTTATCGATAATCCATTGCTGCCCGGTTTGCTCGGCAAGTTTCTGGCCGAGGATGCGGCCGATGGAATCGGTGGAGCCGCCCGCGGCCCACGGGATCACCAACCGCACGGGTTTGGTGGGATAGTCCTGCGCGAAACTCATCGTGGCTATTGCGGCAAGTGCAATGCCGGCGGCAAGGCATTTCATGTCGGGCTCTCCGGGGAAGCGTCGCTCGTATGTGCCATTCTACCGGGATTCGCGGCGCTCGCGCGCCGCGCATCGGCGAGCGTGTAAAATTGTGCGCTCTAAAAACCAGACGACGAGGGGAAGGGGCGATGATCCGCAAACTCAGAACCGAGCGCGACAACCAGCAATGGATGCTCGACCTCGCGCTTAACATGCGCGGGCGCGTGCAAAACTTCGAGCGCGACGATATCGAAGTGCCCGCCGGCAAACGCGCGCGCAATTACCGCATGTTGCCCAAGGTGTGGCGCGAGGCGGGCGAGCGCCACGAAGCGCTGGCGCGCCGGGCGGAGGCGCGCGGGGCGGACGCCACCGCGGTGGCGCATTACGACCACGCGGTCGAAGCCTACCGCATGGCGCAGCACCCGATTTTTTACGACAACCACCCGGTCAAAAAATACCTCTACAAAAAACTCTCCGAGATGGTCGATCGCAGAAGCCGCGTCGCCGCCTACCCGATCGAGCGCGTGGAAGTGCCGTTTGACGACGGCAAAACGATTTCGTGCCTGCTGCATCTGCTGCCCGATCGGCGCAAGGCGCCTTGCGTGATTTACGTGCCGGGCATGGATCAATCGAAAGAAGTGTTCCCCAAGGCGAGCCACAATATCGGGCTCTCGCGTGGCTTTCACGTGCTGGCGATGGACGGCCCCGGCCAGGGCAATTCGAACATGCAAAAAATCCGCTCGGTGGGCGACAACTACGAGCGCGCGGGTGCTGCGGTGATCAGCTATTTGCAAAAAAGGAAGGAAGTCGACAAGAACAAAATCGCGATTTACGGCATCAGCATGGGCAGTTATTGGTCGTTACGACTGTCGAGCTACGACCATCGCGCCGCGGCGGTGGTGAGCTCGGTGGCCTGCTTCAACCCGAACAACACCATCTTCACCCAAAGCTCGCCGCGCTTTAAACAAATGTTCATGTACATGGCGGGCTACGACAACGAAGAAAAATTCGACGAGGAAGTCGCCAAGCCGATGACCGTGCGCGGCTATCTGGGCAAAATCACCTGCCCGACGCTGTTGGTCACCGGCGAATTCGATCCGCTGTGCCCGCTGGAAGACGCGGTCGAGGCCTTTGAAGACTTGAAAGTGCCCAAGGAAATGTGGGTGATGGAAAACCAATATCACCCGCTGTGGGGCCTGCCCAACTTCGGCGGGCTCGATTGCCACGAGTACGCGCTGGATTGGCTCAAAGCGCTGTTCAGCAAAAAGATGACGCCGAAAAAATCCGGGCGCATCGCCTACGTGAAGGAAAACGGCGACGGCCCGTGGGGCAATTGCGAATGGACGCCGCCGATTAAGCGTGGGCAGGCGTATTTCTAAGTATTTGATTTTATTGAATATTTTTTAATTGTGCGCATGCCCCGCGCGGGTCATGCCGGATGGCGCGTTAAGTCCCGCGCGAAGTTGAGCAGCAGCGCGTTAAAGCGCGCGGGTTCATCGACGAACAACGCGTGGCCCGCGTCCTTGAACACTTCGATACGCGTGGCGGGGCGGTTCTTTTTGAGGTTCAGCGCCTGCGCCTCGAACTGCGGCGTCACCGCGTAAAGCAGCGGTTTTTGCAAGGCGTGCGCGCATGCCTTCCAGTGTTCGCGCGGCAGGCCGGAGGATAACAGCGCAATGCTGTTGTCCAACGACATGCGTTTGACATCGTTGAGCAACGCGGTCTGCTCGGCCGCCGGCCGCGGCCGGGCGTACATTGCGTGCACGAAATCATCGAGCGCCTTGTCGCGGTGGTCGCGCAAATCGTCGAGAAAATGCCCTTCGGGCGGCGGCGCCGGCAACTCGCCCACCGAGCTGTCGACCAGCACGATGCCGGCGAGTTTGGCTTCGCCGAAACGATGTGCGTATTCGAGCACCTCCAACGCACCGAGCGACCAGCCCACCAGCAGCACGTTTTCGTGCGGCCGCAAAAATTCGAGGATGTCCATCGCGCGGCGCTCGAAGTGGTAGCCGTGGGCCGGCACGGCGGATTCGCCCTGGCCGCGCGGATCGAGCGCGGCCACGGGGTAATGGGCGCTTAGCGCGCCGATCTGCGGCTGCCACAGCCACGCCGGCATGCACCAGCCGGGGATCAGCGCGATGGTGAGCGGCGCCCGGCGATCAACGCCGCTTTCGATCACCGAAAGCAACACGCCGTCGCTGGTTTGGAAGCGACGGCGTTGTTGCATGGTGGAATCCATGATCCTCTCCCCGCGAGCGGGGCGAGCGGTTAAAAGTGAAAACGTTGATGTTACGGCCGCTTCCCCAGTATCAACCCCGACTCCGTACCCTTCCAGTGATAACCAAACGGGAACGGCAACGCACCGCGCGCGCCGACTTCCGGCTCGCGGAAAGCCTTTTGCAGATCCGCCTGAAAGCCCCACTCCATCGGCTTGATCGGCATGTGGTATTTGCCGAAGAGTTTAACGTTCCAGTTGGCCTGCTTGAGGTAACGATAGGGGATACCAGTGTCGTCCTGCACCAGAATGTCGGCGGAAGCGAGCACCATGTCGCGCGTCTTGGAGAACTGGTTGTCGTGCAGCAGATACGATGCCGATTTGATCAGCGCCGATGCCGGGCGGTTGCGGCCCAGCCAATCGAGGAAATCGGGGTAATACACCAGCGCCTTGTCGGTGGCATCGAGCGAGAAGTAAGAGAGCTCATGCGGCGTGCCGCCGGCATCGACAAAGGTGATTTTCGCGCCACGCATGATTTTGCCGGGTCGCTTGGCCTTGGGCTCTTGATAGGCCTTGGTCAATTCTGGGAACGGATCGATGTCTTCGATCTTGGCCACTTTCAAGCCGTAAAGCGCCATCATCGTCGTCATGATCGGCACCGTGCCGCGGATGTAAGGTGTGGTGAGCTGCTTGCCCATGTACGAGGTGATGAAGTAATTGCGCTGAAAAATCTCGTTAAACGCATTGCGCACGTCGCGCAGCATGGCGTCGAACTGCTTGGCGTCCATTTTTTCCAGATTGGGCAACGTGCCGGGATTTTCCAGCGCGAGGAACAGGTACTTGCCGTGGTTGGGAAACAACGCCCACGCATTCAGGAAATCCGGCCCGCTAAACGGGTACAGCAGCGTGCGGTTGGCGACGTTGGCAAGCTTAATCTCCTGATCGCGCCATTTTTCGATTTGGTTGAGCCGCTCGCGCACCGGCTTCCACTGCGCCTGCATCGCCGCCTTGTGCTGCGCGAAGGCCTCGGTGGCGACCAGCCGGTCGATCACCGGGTCGCCCGGTGCCGGCTGGATACCCGCCATGATTTGCGCGGTAGCGGTGGCTCGCGCATTAGCCGCCACGGCGGGTTTTGCGGCGGGCGCCGCGGCTTGAACGGTGGCGGCGGCAAACACCAACGCCAGTCCCAGCGCCAACAGAGCGCCTTGAAAACAGTTTCGAATTTGCTGAGGGTAGGCCATAATTTTGGTTGGTGGATTATCGGGTTTGGGTTTGGGTTTGGGTTTGGGTTTGGGGTCAAGCAATCCGCAGGCAACTTTAGCGGGCGGTAGTGTACACCAGCGTGCGCCAGCGCTTCGCCTTTAACGTTATTCCAGGCAAATAGTTACACCCTTTTTACAAGCGAACTTGCGCCCCGGGTTCAGGGCTTGCATGCTCACCCACAGCAAGTCTCTTCGTGAAATCAAGCGGGAGTATCAAATGGATCAGACGTTGCAGGAATTTCTTGGCATCAACTGTCCCGCGCGCTCGAAAAAGCCGCGCCGCGAAGGCATCACCGTGGTGATGGACACCGGCTGGCCGACGACGTTTTGCGAAAGCATGCTGGCGGTCACGTCACTGCAACGCTAAAGCTTGATGCCGGAACTGCCGACCGTGGCCGAATCCGGCGTGGCGGGATTGGACGGATTCGAAGTCATCGTCTGGTACGGCTTGCTCGCCCCGGCCGCGGCGCCCAAGCCCATACTGGCCCGAGTGAATCAGGCAGTGCGCAAAATGTCGGACATGCAGGACGTCAAGGACCGTCTGGCACAGCAGGGCGCCGAGGTCATGACCAGCACGCCGGAAGCGTTCGCCCAGCGCATCCGCGCCGACCGCGCGAAGTGGGAGCAGATCGTCAAGCTTTCAGGGGCGAAAGCGGAGTAACACGCCTCATTCGACCTTGATGCCCGCAACCTGCACAACCTTGCGCCAGCGCGCGATTTCCGTCGCAATATGTTGCGCGAAACGTTCAGGCGAGCCGCCGAGCGCCTCGCCGCCGTCGGTCGCGAGGCGCTCGGCAACATCGGGCGCGCGCGCGGCGCGGGTGAGCTCCGTGTACAGCTTGTTGATGATCGGCGCGGGGGTGCCCGCGGGCGCGAGCCAGCCGTGCCAGGTGGCGGTGTCGTAGCCCGGCACGCCACCCTCGATGATCGTCGGCAACTCGGGTAGCACCGCCGAACGTTTGGCGCCGGACACCGCCAGCACGCGTAACCGCCCGGCCTTCGCATGGGGCAACCCGGAAAGAATGTTGGCGAATAAACCGTGCACTTGCCCCGCCACGCTTTCAGTCAGCGCCGGGCCCGTGCCCTTGTAGGGGACGTGCGTCACCTTGACGCCGGCGAGCGTGGTAAACATGGCGAGCGCCATATGCGTGCTGGAACCATAACCGGCCGAGGCAAAATCCAGCGCGCCCGGTTTGGCGCGGGTCAACGCCAGCAGGTCTTTGACCGTTTTCACCGGCAGCGAGGGATGCGTCAACAGCACAAACGGCGCTTCGGCCACCAGCGAAATCGGCGCAAAGTCCTTGATCGGATCGTAGGTGAGCTTCGAATACACGGCCGGGGTAATGGAATACCCGCTCGCCACCGCGAGCAAGGTGTAGCCATCGGCAGGCGCCTTGGCGACAAAGGCATAGGAGACCGTGCCGCCCGCGCCGGTGCGGTTATCCACCACAAACGAACGGCCCAGGTTTTCCGTGAGCTTTTGCGCAAACAGCCGCGCCTGAATGTCGGTGCCGCCGCCAGGAGCCAAACCGACGACCACGCGCACGGGTTTGGCAGGGTAGCTGTCAGTGGCGGTTTGGGCGTGGGCGACGCCGCTGAACACGCTCGCCGCCACGACTAAACTGATTTTCGATTGCATGAAGAACCTCGCTGCACGGGACACGGCGTTCACGAAGGAAAAACCGACGCAGCTCCCCTGTCCCCTCTGTGTGATCTGTGGCAAAGCGGATTTTGATGAGGTCATTCGAGTCTTATGTTGGCTTCCTTAACTACCCTTTGCCATCTCGCCACCTCGTCGGCAAGATGGCGCCCAAACGCTTTCGCAGTAGTACCTAAAGCCTCCCCGCCGTCGGCCACGATGCGCTCGGCGACGTCGGGTAACTTGGCGGCTTTCACCAGCTCGGCATTGAGCCAGGCCAAAATTTCGGGCGGTGTCGCCGCGTGCGCGAGCCAGCCGTTCCAGCTTGCGACGGCGTAGCCGCGCACGGTTTCATTGACCGTGGGAATTTCAGCCGCGGATTTGACGCGATTTTCACTCGTCACCGCCAGCGCGCGCAGTCTGCCCGAACGCACAAAGGGCAACCCAGAAATAATGTTGGCAAAACTCAGTTGCACCTGCCCCGCCATCAGATCGGTCAGCGCCGGACCCGTGCCCTTGTAAGGTATGTGCGCCATTTTCACTTTCGCCGCGGTGTTAAACCACTCCGACACCAGATGCACATAACTGCCCTGCCCCGCCGAGGCATAATCGAGCCTGCCCGGCTGCGCGCGCGCCAGCGCAATCAGTTCGCCGATGCTGCGCGCGGGCAACGACGGGTGCACCACCACCAGAAACGGCGCCTGGTTGACCATCGAAATCGGCGCGAAATCCTTTAACGTATCGTAGGGCAAACCCTTGGGCGTGATCGCCGGCGTGGCGGCGAACGTGCCCGACACCGCGAGCAGGGTATAACCATCGGGCGCGGCGTTTTTGACCAGCATGTTGGCGGTCACGCCGCCGCCGCCGGGACGATTTTCAACCACAAACGAACGCCCCAAGGACTCGCCGACTTTTTGCGCGAACAGGCGCGCCATGATGTCGGTGCCGCCGCCGGGAGCGAAGCCGACAATGACGCGTACAGGTTTGGCGGGGTAGCCGGCGGCGCTTTGCGCGTGCGCCGGATCCACAACAGTTAAAAATAAAAAATTAAATAAAATCAAATACTTACGATAATTCACTCGCATCCTCACCGGAGCCCACACCGCGCATACAACTTCACCGCGTTATCCCAAAGCAGCTTTTTCTTGCGCGCCTTGGGCATATCCCAATCCATCACCAGATCGACCGATTCAGGAAAGTGGCTTTCGCCGTGCGGATAGTCGGAGGCGTACATCAACACATCCTCGCCCACCAGATCGATCACCGCGTTGGTGAGCTTAAAGCCTTCGGGAATTTCGATGCTCTGGAAATAGCGCCCGCTCAAAACATATTCACTCGGCATCATTTTCAGATCGGGAATTTCCGAGCGTATGGTGCGCGCGTGTTCGTCGATGCGTGCCATCCAGAACGGCAGCCAGCCGTGTCCGGCCTCGAGCGTGCCGATGCGCAGCTTCGGATAACGATCCATCAGCCCCGCGCCGATCAGCGAAGCCATGTTGCGCATGCCGCACCACGGGTGCGCCGCCGAACGCTGCAGGAAAAGATTCTCCCAATTGTCGGTGCCGCCCGGCGCGTACGGCGGCATCACGGTGAAGGTGTGCAGCGTCACCGCGAGATCATGCTCGGCCGCGGCCGCCCACACCGGCTCGAAATCGGGGTGATCGAGCGGCATGCCGTACGGCGCATACGGCAAAATGCCCCACGCCCAGCGCGATTTACCCCAGCGCTTGATTTCCTCCACCGCGCTTTTGACATCACGCCCGCAGCACAAAATCACCCCGCCCAGACGATCCGGATAACGCCCGCAGTAGGCATCCATCCAGCGATGATAAGCGCGATACATGCCCGCCTCCAGCGCCACATCGTCGTGCGAGGTAAAGGTGCCGAACCAGCCCGAGGGCAGCGTGAGATTGACATCCACACCTTCGAAATCCATGTCCTTGATGCGCTCACCGGCATCCGCGTCGCACAACGGCGAGACTTCACGTTTTTTCGCCACCCCGGTAAAGCCCGCCATGTAGCCGCCCGGCGCGGCCTCGGCCTTGGCGGTGCCGAGCTTGCGGCGATAACGGCGCTGGCCGCGGTTATAGGTGATGTCGCCGTTCTTGTTCATCGCCTTGAACTCCGACCAGCCTTCCAGTTTTTTCTTTTCCGTGTCGGTCATGAACGGATCGAGCACGTTGATCAGCGGACCGACATGCGTGTCGGAATCGAAAATTTTGTAGCCGTTTTTTGCCATTACTTGCTCCTGGGAAAATCAACAACCAACCTTTCACCGCAGAGGAAACCTGAAAAATCTTTTGTAGTTCGCTGCGTAATCTCTGCGTCTCTGCGGTGAAGCTCTTTGAACTTACGTTCGATACTTTTTCAGCATTGCCTCGGAAAAATACTTCTCCTCCAACTCCCGCTGCTTGTCCGCCCCCTCGCCCTGCGGCCCCACGTCGGGCCGCGGATAGGGTTTGTCCTTGCGGCTTTCGACGAATTCATCCCACGCCGCGATGCCACGCTTATTAAAGTCTTGCATGAAATCCCAAATCGCCGCCCACAGCACGTGATGCGTAAAACCGGGGTACCAAGCGATGGTGACGCCGAGCGCCAAATGTTCTTCCAGCGTGAGATAACGCCCGAGCTTGCCTTTCATGAAGGAGAGCGGGCAGCTCACCGCCGCGCGCGCAAGGCGAATTTCATCTTGCGAGTGCGGCGATTCGAGTTGCACCCAATCGACGCCCGCTTCCTCGCGATACGCCTTCAAACGCGTCATTGTGTCGTCCAGATTGCTGTTCGCCGCGTCGCGCGCGTAACACTGCGCCATCACCACGAAATTCGGATCGAGCTCGTTTTTCATGTCCACCGCCGCACGATAACGCGCGATCGCCTGCTCGATCGGCACCACCTCCATGCCCGCGGTCTGCGTTTTGCGTTTGCCTTCGATCGGCTGATCGTCGATGCGGATGCCGGCGATGCCGGCGTGGATCGATTCGCGCACCAGGCGCCGCACCGCCATGATGCCGCCGTGGCCGGTGTCGCCGTCGATGATGATCGGGAAGTTCACGCTGTTGGCGATCCACCCCGCGATTTGCACGCACTCGGTCATGGTCGCGGTGCCGACATCCGACATGCCGGTGTAGTTGCCCACCACGCCACTGGTGCCAACGAACGCCGCCTCGCACCCCGCTTCACCCATGATGCGCGCGGTTTGCGCGGTGGGCGTGTGCAATATCGCGAGCACTTTGCCTTTGCGATGGATGAGTTCTTGCAGGCGCTTGGTTTTGTCGGTGGGTTTCATGGCGG
>VGIF01000079.1 GCA_016868015.1 Betaproteobacteria bacterium | reverse complement strand
CGCCACTATCACCACTATCACCACTATCACCACTATCACCACTATCACCACTATCACCACCATAGCGCAACGCGTTGTCGATCAAGTTGCTGACCACGCGTTGCATTGCGATCAGCCGCAGCGGCAGCGGCGGCGGCGCCGGTTCGGCCAACTCGATACGCACGGGTTTGCCCGCGCGCTGGTATTTTTGCGCAAGCCCCGCCACCAGTTCGTTCAAGCTCGCGTTGGGCGTGGCGGCTTCCGAAGACGCCGCGCGCGCGAAATCGAGAAACTGGTTGATCGCCGCGTCGATGTCGCTGATGTCCTGTTCGATGCCTGCACGCAGGCTCGCGTCACCCTTGTCGTCCATCATTTCCACGCCGATGCGGATGCGCGCCAGGGGAGTGCGCAAATCGTGCGACACGCCGGCGAGCAGCAGCGCGCGCTCATCGTCGAGTTTTTTGCGGTCGATCGCCATTTGGTTAAACGCGTGCGACAGCGTGCGAATTTCCGCCGGGCCGGATTCATCCACGGGCGGCGGTGTCGCGCCGCGGCCGAATTGGGCGGCGGCGTCGGTTAATGCTTTAAGCGGCCGGTTGATGCGCGCGACGATCCAAAACGCGCCCACCATCGCCAGCAGCAATACCAGCGCGCCCCAGCCGATCCAGCGCCATTGCGTATCGGCGACCAGCCGTGCTTCGGGCATCAGCACCCAAAAGCCGTCGCCGTCTATGTCAAAGCTCACCCAAATTCCGTCGACGCCTTCGCGGTTCAGGGTAAAACGCGTGTCCGGCCCGAGGTGCGCGCGCAGATCCGCTTCGACAAATTCGAAAAAAGCGGTCTTGGGCAGCGGCGCCACCGTCTCGCCGGGCGTGCCAATGTAGACTTGGATACCCTCGCGCTCGGCGATTTCACCGAGCAGCCCGTAGCGTTTGGAGGACTCCGCGGTCACCAGCGCCGCGCGCGTTAAATTCACCACACTGACGATTTGCTGCGACACCTGGCGCGCGCGCGGCTCGCGCGTGGACATCTGAAAAATATGCAGCCACGCCAGATGCGCGATCACCAGCAAGAGCGCGATCAACAGCACGCTGCGCCAGAGCAGGGTTTGGGGCCAGAGCATTGTTGCGTGAGGCGTTAGGCGTGAGGGGGGAGGCGTAACCGCTCGCGTGTGTGGGGTTTACGCCTCACGCCTAACGCCTCACCCTTCACGCTTTCTCTTTGCCATCCGGTATAAACACATAGCCAAACCCCCACACCGTCTGAATAAACGCGGGTTTGGTGGGGTCGGGCTCGATCAGCTTGCGCACGCGCGAGACTTGCACGTCGATGGAGCGGTCGAACGCGCCGAATTCGCGCCCGCGCGCCATTTCCATCAGTTTGTCGCGCGAGAGCGGCGCGCGCGGGTGTTGCACCAGCACTTTGAGCAGCGCGAATTCGCCGCTGGTCAAGGTGACTTCAGCGCCGTTCCTGGTGAGGGTGCGCGAGCCGAGGTTTAGCTTGAATTCGCCGAACTCGGCGATTTCGGTTTCGCTGGTGGGCGCACCCGGCGGGCCGGCGGCGGGGCGGCGGCGCAGCACGGCTTGAATGCGCGCCACCAATTCGCGTGGGTTAAACGGCTTGGGCAAATAATCGTCGGCGCCGACTTCGAGGCCGACGATGCGGTCGACCTCGTCGCCCTTGGCGGTCAGCATGATGATGGGGATGTTGTTGTTGCCGCCGCGCAGCCGCCGGCAAATCGCGAGGCCATCTTCACCCGGCATCATCAGATCGAGGATCAACATGTCGTGGCGCTCGCGCGCCAGGTAGCGATCCATGTCGGTGGCATTGGCCACGGTGCGCACGGCGTAACCCTGCTCGGCGAGGTATTTGTTCAAAAGCTCGCGCAGCCGTGCATCGTCGTCCACCACCATGATCCGGGTTTTGGGTTCGCTCATGCGTTTATCCTAGACATTGACCTGATGCGGCGCCAGTTTGCGGTATCGCAAAGCGCCGCCGGTAGCATGGTAACAAATTGTTACAAATGAGGAATTTGCCTTTGCGCGCGGCGATTGCCGGGCGCCGACCAAACGCGTTACGATAGCAACGAGTTTAACTTCTGACGCGGCTGTGCATTGCGTCACGCGGGGGTTGCACCTGGTTACACAAAAGCGGCCTTGCGTAGCACTCTGTTTACAACTGCGTGTGAGCATGGGTCAACTTTGCAGTGGCGCCGGCGTTTTTTCATCTGGACCGCGTGGTTCGGCGCGGCGCGGGTGCGGCAAAGCGAAAGCAGCCAGGGTAAGCACGGCGACATTTTTCGACAGGGAACTGGGCACCATGAAAATCAGGATGGCGATTTTATTGTTGGGCGGCATGCTCGTGATGCAGCCGGTGACGGCTTCATCGCTCGAGGGCATCGCCTTCAGCCTGCAAGCGCAGGGTGCCGGCAAGGGCCAACGCAATGAAGGGCGCGCGCCGCGCGAAGTGCGCACACCGCCCGCGCCACAGCCGCAGCGCGGGCAACTGTCGGCGGAAGATCGCCGACAGTTGCAGCGCGATGTGGAAAAGGCGAACCGTGAGCTGTATCGCGGCAAGCGCTAATCACCGGTTTTTTGAGCCTCGAGGGAAAAATGAAAAAATCGTTTAAAATCAAATACTTACAGTTTTTGATCGCGGCGCTGTTGCCGCTCGCCGCGGTTGCCGCCGATGGCGTGACCGAGGGCAAGCGCCTAAGCCCCGACGAGCGCAAGGCGCGCGTGGAGCAATGCCGCGCCGATCCGGATCAATGCCGCGCGGAATTTATCGCGCGCCGCGAGCAATGGTGCAAGGACAACGCCGAGCGTTGCCAGCAAATCAAGACGCGCATCGAGCAGCGCCGCACTCAGTGCCAGGCCGATCCGCAGCAGTGTCAGGCCGAGCGCCAAGCGCGTTTCGAGCAGTATTTCAAGCGCGTCGATAGCGACGGCGACGGCTTGCTCAGCCGCGCCGAGGTCGAGCAAGCGATGCCGCGCATGCTGCATTACTTTGAGGCCATCGATGCCAACAAAGACGGTCTCATCTCAATGCAGGAGTTGAGCGCCGCGCTCGCGGCGCGCCATGAACGTGGCCGTTTGCGCCAGGATTCCACCGCGCTCTAGGCGGATGACACCATGCTCCCGATCACGATACTGCGCGCGCTGACGGCTGCGCTGCTCGGCGCGTCGGCGACGCTTGCGCCGGCCGCTGCCCCGCTGGGTTTTGACGATGCGCGGCATTTGTTAAGCCGCACGGTGTTTGCGCCGCCGCCGGCGCAGATCGAAGCCTTTGCCCGGTTAACCCGCGCGCAAGCCGTCGAGCGGTTGCTCGACGGTGCGAGCACGCCGCGGGTTACCCCCGCGCCGGCGTGGGTGAACGAGCCTGTGACCACGCCGCAGGCGTTGCGCAACATGACGCGCGAGGAGCGCCAGCTGTGGAATCGCCGCAATGTAGCGCGCGTGCTGGAGATGCGCGGCTGGTGGCTGCAGGAGATGGTGGCTACGCCCACGCCGTTTACCGAGAAAATGGTGCTGTTCTGGCACAACCATTTTGTGTCGAGTCAGCAAAAGGTGCGCCAGTCGCAATACCTGTATCGTCAAAACCTGTTGTTTCGCGAGCACGCGCTGGGCAACTTCGGCGCGTTGTTGCACGCGATCGCGCGCGATCCGGCGATGGTGATTTATCTGGACAGCGCATCCAACCGCAAGGGCCAGCCCAACGAAAACTTCGCGCGCGAGGTGATGGAACTGTTCACCCTGGGCGAGGGGCACTACGGCGAGCGTGACGTTAAGGAAGCGGCGCGCGCATTCACCGGCTTGGGCGTAGACCCGGAAAAAGGCGAATTTTTATTCCGCCCGCAGGTGCACGACGATGGCGTTAAAACCGTCCTCGGCAGGAGCGGCAACTTCGACGGCAAGGCGGTGCTGGATATTTTGCTGGAGCAACCGCAGACCGCGGAATTCATCGTCGGCAAGCTGTGGCGCGAGTTCGTGTCGCCTGATGTTAACGCTGCCAACGCGGCGGAAGTGAAACGCATCGCCGCGGTGTTCCGCGACAGTCGTTACGACGTGCGCGCGGCGCTGCGCGCGATGCTGATGTCGGACGCGTTTTACGCGCCGCAAAATCGCGCTACCCTGGTGAAATCGCCGGTGGATTTGGTGGCCGGCACGCTGCGCCAGTTCCAGTTTGCGGCCACCGATGTCGCGCCCTTCGCGCTGGTGGTGGGGCGGCTGGGGCAAAATCTGTTCGCGCCGCCCAACGTCCGCGGCTGGCCGGGCGGCGAGGCGTGGATCAATTCCAGCACGTTGCTCGCGCGCAAGCAGTTTCTTGACCGCTTGTTCGTGTCGGAAGCGGGCCGCGCGCCGCCGGCGATGGCGGCAATGGTGACAACGATGGCGGCGAACGCACCGGCGCCCGCGCCCGAGATGACTCCCGGCGCCGCAATGAATCAGCGCTTGCAGCGCGCCTTCGGGCAACTGTATTTCGAAACCGATCGTTGGATGAGTCTGGCCGGCAGCGACGTGGCGCAGGTGCAGCGCCAGGTGCTGGCGATGGCGCCGCGGCACGCACTGCCGCCGGATGCGAGCGGCATCGAAATGGTGCGGCGTCTGACGCAGGACCCGGTGTATCAACTGAAGTAGGGGCAGGCCATGAATCGACGCGATTTTTTAAACTCAGTGGGCGGTATCACGGTGTTGGCGACGTTGCCGGCCGGCGTGCTGGCGCAAACGCAAACCGCGGGTGCGAATTACGCAAAGACGCTGATCCTGATCGAGCTCAAAGGCGGTAACGATGGCTTGAACACGGTGATTCCCTACGCCGATGCCCAGTATGCGGCACTGCGCCCGCGCATCGCGATAGCGCGTGATCAAGTGCTGCAGCTGGATGCCGCCGCCGGTTTACACCCCGCACTCGCGCCGTTGATGGCATCGTGGCAAGCGGGCGAGCTGGCGGTGGTGCGCGGGGTGGGGTATCCGCGGCCCAATCTGTCGCATTTTCGCTCGATTGAAATCTGGGATACCGCTTCCAGGAGCAACGAGTTTCTGCAAGAGGGGTGGCTTACGCGTGCCTTCGCCCAAAACCCGGTGCCGCGCGAGTTTGCGGCGGATGCGGTGGTGGTGGGAAGCCCCGAATTGGGCCCATTCGCCGGCAAAGGCACCCGCACCATCTCGCTGACCAATACCGAGCAGTTTTTACAGCAGTCGCGCCTGGCGGTGCCGGCTCAGCTGTCGCACAACGCCTCGCTCAACCATATTCTGCGGGTGGAGCACGACATCGTGCAGGCGGCGCAAGGCTTGGTCAGCCAGCACAGCTTCCAAACCGCCTTCCCGCAAACGGGTTTTGGCAATGCGGTGCGCGCCGCCGCGCAGGTGGCGGCGAGCCGTTCCGGCGTTGCGGCATTAAAAGTATCCTTAAATGGCTTTGATACCCACAGTAATCAACTCGGCGCGCACGCCGGATTGCTCAGGATCTTGGCCGAGGGGCTGGTGGCGCTCAAGGCCGCCTTGGTCGAGCTGGGCCGCTGGGATAGCACTTTGGTGGTGACTTATGCCGAATTTGGGCGCCGCGCGCGCGAAAACAACTCCTCCGGCACCGACCACGGTACTGCAAGCAGCCACTTTGTCCTGGGCGGGCAGGTGAAGGGCGGACTCTACGGTCCGGCGCCAGCATTGGATCAACTGGATGGCTACGGAAATCTACCGTTTGCGCTAGATTTTCGCGACATTTACGCCACAGTGCTTGAAAGCTGGTGGGGCGTGGACAGCCAGACGCCGCTGCGCGGCAAGTTTGCACCGCTGGATATCCTGAAAACATAAATATCAATATAATCAACAACTTGTGATTTTTATCTGCGGTAGGGCTGTTAATGTGATTTAACCGCATCCTGATGTGCTGCCAAGTGGGCGGCAAGGTTCGTAATCTGGCCGCTATCAACAACTTGCTCGCATTACCTCTCGTGCAACGTTAGAATAGCTTGTCCGCTTTTGCAGCCGGCGGCGCGAGTTTTCCTATAAGAATCAGGGACGAGAGACGCAACATGCTAGCTACCCGGATACGTCAAAAAGACGGTCTGTTTTATTTTGCGAGCTACCCGGCGAAGGCGGTGCTGGAAAAAGCGCGTTTTATCAGCCGCTTTTACGGCGAAGGAGAAGAGATCGCCGCGCAGTCTATACCGCAAAACGACGAAATCGCGCAATTCATCGCTCGCGTGGAGCGTAATGACGAGGCGTTTCAGCGTTCTTTATCGCGCGCCAAGGTGAAAGCGCTGCGCAATTTTTACGAAATGGCGCAAAGCCAGCCGCCGATTCCCGGCACGGTGCTGTTGTTTACCTCTGAAACCCTGAGATTTACCGCGTTGCCCGGCCAGGAAAATGTCGGCAACATGCAGGAGCCTGATTCCAAGTACTTGATTATTGACGGACAACACCGCCTGGCGGCGTTGCGGTTTTACTTGAAGGAACATCCGCAAGAGGCCGCCAGCATTAACGTGCCGTGCGTGATTTTTGACGGCCGCAGCGAGGATTTCGCGGCTGAAATGTTCGTGATTATCAATTCCACCACCACTCGCATCAGCAAGAGCCATCTCATTGATTTATATGAGCGTGTGTCTTGGGCCGACCCGGATAAGCGCTTTGCCGCGCGCTTGGTGGAGGACCTTTATCGCGAGGGTGACAGCCCGCTGCGCTACCGCATCAACCGCTTGGGCGGTCGCAGCCAACAAGACAAGTGGATTTTGCAGGCCGAGTTGTTTAACGAGCTGCACCGCTGGATTACCGCGGATTGGAAAAAAATCCGTACTGTCACCAACGTATACCGCGAAGGCGAACGTTATTACGAAATCATTCGCGATTTCTTCAAGGCCGCCGAAAAGGTGTGGGGGGATGCGTGGGATCACGACGGTTACATGGTGACCCGCCCGGTCACCATCAAGGCGATGATCCGTGTCTGCGCCGACCTGGCGCGTAACGACGCGCTGCCCTTGGACGGCCGTGTCAAGCGCTGGGAACAGCGGCTCCTGCCGTGGCACGAGCAAATGCGCTCGTTCCGTGTCGAGGGCTTTTATGAGCGCTTCCCGGCCAAGGGGCAGATTGAGCGCGTGGCGCGCATCCACCGCGATTTGGCGCGCATGGCCAATATCGAGGTGCGGTCGGGGAAGGCGACAGCGAACGTTTAAGTTTTGTAGGGTGCGCACCGCGCACCGTGGTACGCCCCAAACCCGCAGCCGGTGCGCGATGCGCACCCTACCACCACACGTTTAATTGTTTTCCCTCACCCCCGACCCCTCTCCCGGTGGGAGAGGGGAAGTTAGAGCGATAAATGGTCTGATGACCATTTATCGATTGGCAAGGATGGAGCGCGCGAGATTTTCGCGCGCTTTTTTTTCGAGCTTATCCTTGAAGTGCGCGGTCGAATAAATCGACGGCTGCTCCAAAAAGCCTTGCAGCACTTCGCGCCGCTTTTGTTTGAACACAAAGCCCGGCACCCACGCGTATTCCGCGCGCACTTGCCGCTCGTACTCGTCAAAGCGCGCCACATCCGCGCCGAGGATCGACAAATCGATATCGACCAGCACTTGCTCGTCGTGTTTGAGCGGCAGCGCATCGTGCCGCGTCGCCATGATCAGTTCGTGCACGCGCGTTTGCGCGACGTCGGATAAACCCGCGTTGCGCATCACCGCGGCGGCCCAGGCGGCGCTCTGCGCTTCGTTGTCCTTGGCGCGCGGTTCATAAATCGAGTCGTGAAACCACAGCGCGATTTCGACCTGCGTTTCATGTTCACACAGCGCGTTTGCGGCTTCAAAATGGGCCAAGCACTCGGCGATGTGCTGCGCGGTGTGATAGTGGCGCTGCGCTTCGGCGTAGCGTTTCACCAGCGCGGCGTAAGTGTCGGCGAGCGCGCCGTCGGCTTGCCGCGCCACGCCGCAGCGTTGCCACAATTGCAGCCATCGCCGCGCCGATAGCATAACTTAAGTATTTGATTTAATTGAATATTTTTTGGCTATGTTTGGGCTGCTGTAATCATGATTTCGACCAGCACGTTGGCGCCCAAGCGCGCTTCCACCGTGGCGCGTGCCGGTGGGCGCGCTTGATCCACCCACGCCATCCACGCTTCATCCATCTCGGGCTTTAATGCCATGTCGGTGACATACACCGTCGCCGACAAAATGCGCGACTTGTGACTGCCGCATTTGGCGAGCAACGCATCGATCTGCCGCAGCACATCGGCGGTTTGGCCCTTCATGCCCAGCGTTAAATCCTCGGACACCTGGCCGGCGGTGTAGACGATGCCGTTGTACTCGGTGGCATCCGAGAGTTTTTTCATGGGGGTGTGGTAGGTGATGTCGGTCATGTTTGTTACTCAAATTCAAAAGCGTTTTCGACGCAGATTAACGCAGATTTTCGCGGATTTTTTGTAGTTAATCTGCGTCTCAGGTTTTCGATGCTTACTTCGCCGCGGTGACCATAATCTCCACCCGCGTATCCGCCGAGCCCAACTTGGCTTCGACGCACGCGCGCACCGGCTTGTTGTTGGGGTCGACCCAAGCCGTCCAAGCGGCGTCCATCAGCGGTTTTTCGCTCATGTTGGCGACCCACACGTTGGCCGACAGAATCTTGGATTTGTGGCTGCCGCACTCGACCAGGAAACCGTCGATTTTTTTCAAGATTTCCTCGGTTTGGCCCTTGGCGTCGGCGGCTTTGTTGTCCGCGGTGGTGCCGGCGATGAATACCAGGTTGCCGTATTCGACGGCGCGGCACAGCACGGGGCCGGGGTGACGGCGTTTG
This sequence comes from Betaproteobacteria bacterium, assembly GCA_016868015.1. Taxonomy (GTDB): domain Bacteria; phylum Pseudomonadota; class Gammaproteobacteria; order Burkholderiales; family SG8-41; genus UBA5216. The sequence goes on along the minus strand of VGIF01000079.1, from coordinate 9,975 downwards.
ATTTCACTCATGGTGAGTCTCCTTCGATTTATGGTTGAAAGTTGTGGTTGCACGATACGCGAGCTTGGTACTTGGTATGATGTCGCGCTTTCACGCGAATGTCGAGTACGCTGCTTTCAACCTCACCGGAGGACAGCCATGAAACCGCAACTTAGCCATGTCGGCATTTACGTACGCGATGCCGAGCCGATGATCCGCTTTTACCAAGAGGTGTTGGGCCTTACCGTGACCGACCGCGGGCTGTCCACCAGCAGCAAGGCGCCGATAGTTTTCATGTCGGCCAACCCCACGCAGCATCACCAGTTCGTGTTGGTGCAAGGGCGCAAGGATGATGGGCCGAGCACGGTGAATCAGTTGTCGTTCAAGGTGGAAACGCTGGATGAAATACGCGCCATCGCGCAAAAAGTGAAAGCGCGCGGCATTACCACCATACGTCAGACCAGCCACGGCAATGCGTGGTCGATTTATTTTCCCGACCCCGAGGGCAACTTCATCGAGATATACATGGATACGCCCTGGCACGTGGCGCAGCCGCACGGCGACCCGATGGATTTTTCCAAGTCGGACGCCAAGATCCACGCTTGGACGGAAAAAATCGTACGCGCCGATCCGACGTTTAAACCCAAGGACGCGCGCGAAATGGAGCTTGCGCAAATATTGGAGACTCAATGAGCGATACGCTGCCGCTGGCGGGCATCCGCGTCGTCGAGTTTTGCCACGTGGTGATGGGCCCCACCTGCGGGCTCATCTTGGGCGACATGGGCGCGGAGGTGATCAAGGTCGAGCCGCTCGACGGTGACCACACGCGCAAACTGGTCGCCTCGGGCGCGGGGTTTTTTCCGACCTACAATCGGAATAAAAAAAGTTTCGCCGTCGATTTAAAATCGCCGCGCGGGCACGAAGCGGTGATGAAGTTGATCGCCAGCGCCGATGTGGTCACTGAAAATTTTCGCCCCGGCGCGATGGATAAACTGGGCTTCGGCCAAGCCGCGCTGCGTAAACTTAAACCCGAACTCATTTACTGTTCGTTAAAGGGTTTTTTGCCGGGGCCGTACGACCATCGCACGGGTTTGGACGAAGTGGTGCAAATGATGGGTGGGCTCGCTTACATGACCGGCGGGCGTCACGGCCCGCTGCGTGCGGGCGCGAGCGTGATCGATGTGATGGGTGGCATGTTCGGCGCGATGGCCATCCTCGGCGCGCTACACCAGCGCGCACGCACCGGTGAGGGCCAGTACGTGCAAAGCGCGCTGTATGAAAGCTGCGCGTTTTTGATGGGCCAGCACATGCTCGAAGGCTTCGTCACCGGTAAGCCAGTGAAACCCATGCCCGACCGCATCCGCGCCTGGGCGCTCTACGACAACTTCAAAACGCGTGACGGTGAACTGGTGTTCGTCGGCGTGGTGACCGACACGCAATGGAAAGTCTTTTGCGAAGCGTTTGGCAAGCAGGATTGGCTAAACGATCCCGCGTTAAAAACCAACCCGCAGCGCGTCGAAGCGCGTCCACGGATTTTGCCGGTGGTGACCGAGATGTTCGGTCAAATGAGTAGGGCCGAGTTGATGGCCAAGTGCGATGAGCTCGGCTTGCCGTTCGCGCCGATTGCCAAGCCGGAAGATTTATTCGACGACCCGCACTTGAATAAAAGCGGCGGGCTTGCGCCGGTGACCATGCCGGTGAGCGGCATCAAGACCAAGGTGCCGGGGTTACCGGTGGAAATGAATGGGGCGCGCTTGACCACGCGGTTGGATATTCCCAAGGTGGGGGAGCATACGCGCGCGGTGTTGGTGTCGTTGGGGTACGATACGGCGGCGATTGAAAGTCTTGCTTCGGAAAAGGCTGTGTTGGTTGCTTGATTGGTGTCGCTGCAAGTGGCGCTTGATGACCGCATTCGTCGTTCTGGCGAAGGCCAGAACCCAAGTTGTAACTTCTTTGCGCAGCAAACCATAATCGCGCCTTCGGCACGAGTTACTACCTGGGTTCCAGTCTTCGCTGGAGAGACGGAATAAAAGTGAATAAAATCAAATACTTACGAAAATGAAGCTGATCGACCTTGCCAAAGTCATCCGTAGCAAAAACGCCGGCCCGACCACGCTCACGCTCGACATCTTGTTCAACGACGAAGCGGGTTACCAACGCGCATTGAATTCGCCGTCGTTGCAGCCGCAAGCGATTGCGCCGCTTTACGGTTTAAAGCCGGAACAAGTCGAACTCATTCCGTATGCACCGGCGATGGCGATCAAGATTTCGATGGATCGCAAAGTGGTGGCGGGCAACCCGGGCGACCGCGATGTTTACGGCGCGCAGCAGCACGGGCCGTTGTTGGAGATTGAAATATGAGCGCCATCGAACGACTGCGCGCGCAAGTGAAAACCGCGGACGGACTCAAACCGCTGCGTGTGTTGTCGGCTTCCGGGCAGCTGGGTTATGGCGTGCCGGAAGCGGCGTTTAACGAAGGCTTGAAACGCGAGCCGCACTTCATCGGCTGCGACATGGGTTCGATCGATCCGGGGCCGTATTACTTGGGCAGCGGCAACATCGCCACCAGTGAGGCGCAAACACGCGGCGATCTGGCGCTGGTGTTAAAGGGCGCGCATTCGCATAACGTGCCGTTGTTGATCGGCACCGCGGGTTGCGCGGGCGCGGCGCCGCATCTTGATGCTGTCCTTGATATGGTGCGCGCGATTGCGCATGCCGAGGGCCTGCATTTCAAGCTCGCCTCGATCCGCGCCGACATGCCGCGCGATGTGGTCAAGCACGCCATCCGCCAAGGCAAGGTCAAATCACTCGGCGCCATCGCCGATCTCACCGAGGCCGATGTCGATGCCTCGACGCAACTCGTCGGCCAAATGGGCATCGAGGCGTTTCAACGTGCGCTCACCGCGGGCGCCGATGTGGTGGTGGCGGGCCGTGCCTGCGACACCGCAGTCTATGCGGCGATCCCCGGCATGCTCGGCTACGAGCTGGGCCCGGCAATGCACATGGCGAAAATCGTCGAGTGTGCCTCGCTGTGCACCACGCCGGGCGGGCGCGATGCGCTGCTCGGCACGCTTGAAACAAGCGGGGGCGGTAGCTTCATCGTCGATAGCATGAACCCCATCCGCAACGCCTCGCCGATGTCGGTGGCGGCGCATAGCCTTTACGAGCAGGGCGATCCGTATCGCGTTTACGAGCCCGAAGGCACGCTCCATGTCGACAGTGCGAAATACGAACAGCTCGACGCGCATCGCACGCGCGTGTCCGGCGCGCGCTGGGCGCCGGCGCAGCAGTTCACCGTGAAAATCGAGGGCGCGGCGAAGGTGGGCGAGCGCGCGTTAATGTTGGCCGGCTGCGCCGATCCGCGCGCGATCGCGGCGATGAAGGAGATTTTGCCCGCGGTGGAAAAAACCGTGCGCGAACTCACGGCCAAAACCGTGAAGGAAAAGTACGAGGTATATCACCGCGTCTACGGTATCGACGGCGTATTCGAATGGGGCGGGCCGCCGCGCGAGCTGCCGCGCGAGGTGTTTGTGATGGTGGAAATCATCGCCGAGACCGCGGATGCCGCCAAGGCCGTCGCAACGGTGTTCAAGCAGTTCACGTTGCATCACGGCTTTCCGGGGCGCATTTCAACCGGCGGTAATCTCGCGTTTCCGTTTACGCCACCGGAAGTGGTGACCGGGCCGGCGTACCGCTTTAGCGCCTATCACGTGATGGCGGTGGATGAACTGGCGGCGTTGTTTCCGGTGACGGTGGAGCAGCTCTAATCGTTAGAGCGTGCCTTTCAGCACGAAATGCCCGATGAAATAAATGCCCACCGCCATCAGCCCGTAGACCACGTAGTCAAACATTCTGCCGCCGCTGCTGCGGTCCGCGCGGTCGCGCAATGAGCGGTAGACAAAAAACAGCGCAATCGTTGCCGCGATGGCGATAATCGGATAACTCAAGTAGGCATCGGCGACCTTGCCTAGGCCCTGCGAAAGCCAGCCGTCTTCGCGAAACGTGCGATAGCTGATGCCCGCCACGCCGGCCATTACCAGCGCGACGGTGATCAGCGATTCGACGAACGAAAAAAACTGCTTCAAGTGCTGCGCTCTCCCGGTGGAGCAATACCCAAGGACCACCCCCCGCGGCAACCGCGCGTGGATGACGTTCCCGCATTCGCGGATTTGCTGAAACGCCGTGAAAATGCCTTATGAGACATGCACTTATTGTAACAGGCCCGTATTAGACCGTGCCACCGCGCTAAAGCGCATCGCAAACCGCTTCTGTGACAATCGCGGTGGTGGCCTCGCCACCCAGGTCGGGCGTGAGCAGTTTGCGCGCGGTGACCGCTTCCACCGCCTTCATCAGCTGCAGCGAGGCTTCGCGTTCACCCAGATGCTCGAGCATGATCGATGCCGTCCAGAAGGTTGCCACCGGGTTGGCGATGCCCTTGCCGGTGATGTCAAAGGCCGAGCCGTGGATTGGCTCGAACATCGAGGGGAAGCGCCGCTCGGGGTTAAAGTTCGCGGTGGGCGCGATGCCCAGGCTGCCGGTCAGCGCCGCGGCCAAGTCCGACAGAATATCGGCATGCAAATTGGAGGCGACCATGGTGTCGAGCGTCCACGGCTTTAGCACCATGTTTGTGGTGACCGCGTCGACCAGAATGCGCTGGGTTTCGATCTCCGGATAGCCTCTGGCAACTTCGTAAAAAACCTCGTCCCACAGCACCATGCCATGGCGCTGCGCGTTGGATTTGGTGACCAGCGTCAAGTGCTTGCGCGGGCGTTTGCGCGCGAGCTCGAAAGCGAAGCGGTGGATGCGCGTCACGCCGGCGCGGGTGAATATCGAGGTTTCGGTGGCGACTTCCTCCGGCAGGCCGCGATGCGCCCGCCCGCCGTGGCCGGCATATTCGCCCTCGGTGTTTTCGCGAATGACGACCCAATCGATATCCTGGCCTTCGCGCAAAGGGCTGGTGATTCCCGGCAACACCCGTGCCGGGCGCACGTTGGCGTATTGGTCAAAACCCTGGCAAATCGGCAGCCGCAAGCCCCACAGCGACAAATGGTCGGGCACGTCGGGCGCGCCCACCGCACCAAAGAAGATCGCATCGCATTTTTTGAGTTGATCGAGGCCGCCTTCGGGGATGTAGTGGCCGTGCTTTTTGTAATAATCGCTGCTCCACGGGTAGTGTTCGATCGCGAGCTTGAAACCTTGGTCGCGCGCGGCGAGCACGTCGAGCACTTTCAGGCCGGCGGCAATCACTTCCACGCCGATGCCATCACCGGGGATGGCGGCTATCCGGTATTCACGCATGGCTTATCCGCTGAGAAAGCCCGCATGTTAGCCCAAAGTGGGCGCGGGCGTTAAAATCGGTGCGCATCGATGGAACGCCTCTTGAACATACTCGCGCTTGAAACCTCCGGTGATTTTTGCTCGGTCGCGCTATGGCGCGGCGGCGAAATCCACGAGCGCGAAATCCTCGCCGGGCAGCGCCAATCCGGGTTGCTGCTCGATCTGGTGCACGACGTGCTTCATGCCTGCAGCGCGACGTTGCATGCGGTTGACGGCATCGCCTTCGGTGCGGGGCCGGGATCGTTTACCGGATTGCGGGTGGCGTGCGGGGTGGCGCAGGGGTTGGCTTTTGGCGCGGATAAACCCGTGGTGGGCGTGGGTACGTTGCAGGCGATGGCCGAGGCCGCCGGCTCGCCGCGCGTCACGTGTTGTGTCGATGCGCGCATGAGCGAGGTGTATCAAGCCGCTTACGAAAAAATCGATGGCGCGTGGTGCGCCGTGCAGGAGCCGGGCGTTTACGCGCCGGATGCCGTGCCGTTGCTGCCGGGCGACGGGTGGCTCGCTTGCGGCAGCGGCTTTGGCGCCTATCGCGATAAACTGAGCGCGCGTTACGGTGCCGCGTTAACGTGCATCGATGAAGCGCTGCACGCGCGCGCGCGTGACGTGGCAATACTCGCCGCGCCGGTCTTCGCGCGCGGTGGCGGCATGCCCGCGACTTGCGCCGCGCCGCATTATGTGCGCGATAAAGTGGCGCTGATGACGCATGAAAGATAATCTGTGATGCGCGCGCAACTTGACTCGGCGCCACACATCCGCCCAATGCGTGCAGCCGATCTTGACGCGGTGGTGGCGATCGAGAATGTGATTTACACCCATCCGTGGACGCGCGGCAACTTTGTCGATTCACTCGCCGCCGGCAGTCACTGTTGGGTTCTCGAATACAACGGCGTGATCGCGGGCTACGCCGTGGTGAATGCCGGCGCGGGCGAGGCGCATTTACTGAACTTGAGCATCGGCGCGCCCTGGCAGCGGCGCGGCTGGGGGCGTGCGCTATTATTGTATGTATTTGATTTTATTAATAAGAATTCTTTAAACGTGTTGTTTCTCGAGGTGCGCGTATCCAACGCTGGTGCGCGCGCGCTGTACGCGCAAATGGGTTTGCGCGAGATCGGCGTGCGGCGTAATTATTATCCGGCGCCCGTGGGCCGTGAAGATGCGATCGTGCTGGAATATAAACCATGACCAGCGATGAACGCCGCGCACTGATGCTGCGCGAAATGGGCATCACGCCGCAATGGCATTTGCGGCGAGTCGCGCAAGCTGCCGAGGCGCCCGCGTCAGCGGCGGTTGAATTGCGTGCGGCTATTGATCCGCCTGTCAATCCCGACGACCGCCGCGGCAACATTATGCGCATGGATTGGCCGCAACTTAAGGCTTGTGTCGCAAAGTGCACCGACTGCGAGCTGCACAAAAAGCGCAATCAAACGGTTTTCGGCGTGGGTGACGAAAACGCCGATTGGCTGTTCGTCGGTGAAGGCCCCGGCGCCGACGAGGATGCGCAGGGCGAGCCCTTCGTCGGCCAGGCGGGCAAGCTGCTGGATAACATGCTGGCGGCAATCCAGCTTAAGCGTGGGGCCAACGTCTACATCGCCAACGTGGTGAAATGCCGCCCGCCCGGCAACCGCAACCCGCAGCCCAGCGAAGCGCTAGCGTGCGAGCCGTATCTGCACCGGCAAATCGATTTGATCAAACCCAAACTGATCATCGCGCTGGGCAAGGTGGCGGCGGTGAATTTGCTCGCGCACGAGGCCAGCGTGGCGAGCATGCGCAATAAAATTCACCGCTATCGCAATACAGCGTTGATCGTGACCTATCACCCGGCTTATTTGCTGCGCAGCCCGCACGATAAGGCACGGGCATGGGAAGACTTGTGTTTTGCGGTGGATACCATGCAAGACTTGCAATCGGCTAAATCGGATAGCATATAGCCCGTGATCGACCCAACCCAGGAGAAAGACATGGCCGTTGTTTTTGCAAAGCGTTTGAGTCTGGTTTTGCTGTTGACGGCGGCGAGCCTGTTGGGCGGCTGTGGGTATAACACGCTGCAAAGTACCGACGAGGCCATTAAATCCGCCTGGGCAGAAGTGCTCAATCAATACAAGCGCCGTGCCGATTTGATTCCCAACCTGGTGAAAACCGTCGAAGGCTTCGCCGCGCAGGAAAAAGAGGTTTTTCTCGGCGTCACCAAGGCGCGCGCGTCGGTCGGGGCGTTACAGGCCACGCCCGAACTGCTCAACGACCCGCAGGCATTCGCCAAATTTCAAGCAGCACAGCGCGAGTTGTCGTCTTCTTTGCAACGCTTGCTGCTGGTGGCGGAGAATTATCCGCAGTTGAAATCCGACGCCAACTTCCGTGACCTGCAAGCGCAGTTGGAAGGCACGGAAAACCGCATCACCGTGGCGCGCAATCGCTATATCAAGTCGGTGCAGGAGTACAACGTCACCGTGCGCCAGTTTCCGAGCAATCTGACGGCCATGGCGTTCGGCTACAAGACCAAACCGCAGTTTGCGGTGGACGACGAAAAAACGATTGCCGAGCCGCCCAAGGTGGAGTTCGGCAAGTCCGCGCCGGCCAAGTAAACGCGCATGAACCTTCTGGCGAGACTGCCGCGAGCGATATTCGCGGTGGTGTTGTGTTGCGCGGCGCTGTTGCCGGCGCTCGCCTGGGGGCAGGCCGCGGTGCCGCCGCTGTCCGCGCAGGTCACCGATCTTACGCGCACCTTGAGCGCCAGCGAGATCGCCGCGCTGGAACAAAAACTGGCGGCCTTCGAGGCGCGCAAAGGCAGTCAAATCGCCGTGTTGCTGCTGCCGAGCACCCAGCCGCAGAGCATCGAGCAATTCGGCATACGTGTTGCCGAGCAATGGAAACTGGGCCGTAAGGGCATCGACGACGGCGTGATCGTGTTGATTGCCAGGGATGATCGCACGCTGCGCATCGAAGTCGGGCGCGGGCTCGAAGGGGTAGTGCCCGACGCGATCGCCAAGCGCATCATCAGCGAGGACATGTTGCCGTTTTTCAAGCAAGGCAATTTTAATGCCGGCATCAACGCCGGTGTCGATCGGCTGATTGGCGTGATCGACGGCGAGTCATTGCCGCCGCCACGTGCGAGCGCGCGCGGCCAAGGCGCCTCGAGCGGGTTCGATTTGGGCTCGGCCCTGGCATGGGGCGCAATGTTGGTGGTTTTTGTCGGCGGCATATTGCGCGCGATTTTCGGGCGGTTTTTCGGTTCCGTCGCGACTGGCGGCATTGCCGGCACGCTGGCGTATTTTTTGGGCGCGAGCCTCGTCGGCGGCGCCATAATGGGGGTGATCATTTTCGTGTTGAGTTTGATCGGTGCGCAATCGCTCAACAGCGGCGGCGGCCGGCGTGGCGGCCACTGGGACGGCGGCTGGCGCGGCGGCGGCTGGAACTCCGGCGGTGGTGGCTGGAGCGGTGGCGGCGGCGGTTTTGGTGGCGGCGGCGCCAGCGGCCGTTGGTAAGGCGATAATGGGATGACAACAAAAAATATAAATAAAATCAAACACTTATGTATGCCAAGCTGGTGGGCCCGCAGAGCGCTGCCGGCAGCCGTGTGTGCGAGCATCGAGACTGCGATACGCGAGTCCGAAACCCAGCATCGCGGCGAAATTTGTTTTGTCGCTGAAACCAGTTTGTTCACCTGGGGTAGCGGTGTGCGCACCGTGCGCGAGCGCGCGATCGATGTGTTTGCGCACAGGCGCGTGTGGGACACCGCGGAAAACACCGGCGTGTTGATTTATCTGCAGCTCATCGACCACGATTTTGAAATCGTCGCCGACCGCGGCATCAGTGCGCGCCTGGCGCAGGGCGAATGGGATGCGATTGCCGCGCGCATGGAAGCCGAGTTTCGCGCGGGGCGGTTCGAGGCCGGCATACTCGAAGGCTTGCGCGAGATCGGCGCGTTGCTCAAGCAGCATTTCCCGGCGGGCGCGATTAATCCGAACGAACTGCCGGATCGGCCCATCGTGCGCTAGCAGCCTTTCCTCGTACGGAAAGTTAAGGCTAGGCCATTGGTCGTATTTACATGAAAGAATAGATTATGTAACCTTCGTCGACGTTTGTAACATTTGCTCGAAACCTAATCCCTGATAAGTACTCGCCGCGCAAATCGCTGAAGAGCGCGGATGGCTGGTGGAGGTTTCAGGGGGGGACTATGGCGCAGCAGTTGGCGGTTGCATGGCCGCGATGAATGGTAGTGCCCCCGCGGTGAGCAAATCCGCGGTTGACGCACAACCTGCGGAGATTTCATTCACCGGTTTGCTGATCATTGGCGCGCAGTTGGCGCTGCTGCTGTTGCTGTTTCGCCAATTCCAAATTGAAAGCGCGGCGTTTTTAAGGCTGGCCATGCTGGCGTTTGCCGGTTTCGTGGTGCACGCCTTGTTGCCGCTGCGGCTGCGGTTGCCGTTTTTTACGCTGTTAAGGATACGCTGATCAAGTAGGTAAAAGGTGCGCCCGAGGAAAGCGATGATGCCGATTAGGCGAAATGAATGCTGATTTCATCAGGCCGAAGGCGCTTTCGATGTTTAATTCGGTGTTTTTCGCCGTTTTAGGCTTCCGCTGCACGCACTTATCCCGTGAGCGGCCTATCCCATTTGTAAATGTTCACCATCGCCAGCATCGCAAAGGCGCGATTGGCGTTCT
>VGIF01000078.1 GCA_016868015.1 Betaproteobacteria bacterium | reverse complement strand
AGTTGCTCGCAGGATCGCAAATCGAGAAAGCGCTGTTCAAATCGAGACCAGAAAAAATCATCTGTTATTTATTTACAATCAACCAATTAGCACGTTTCGGGCACTCAACGTCCGGACACTACTGGAATAAAATAGTTATTTACATTAATGGCGCAAACATGGCTGCGCCGTCAAAATCAACTGAATAAAGGAAATCCGCATGGCATACGAAAACATCGCGAACGATTACGGCCTGGTGGGCAAGGTGGCCATTGTGTCGGGCGGCGGCGGGCCGGTGGGCGGCGGTTTGGACGAGGGCGTGACCAACGGCCGCGCCGCGGCGATTTTGCTGGCGCGCGCGGGCGCCAAGGTGTGTGTCGCCGGGCGCACGCTGGCACTGGCGCAGCACACCGCCGATATCATCACAAAAGAAGGCGGCGAGGCGTTTGCATTCGAGGCCGATGTCACGCAAGAAGCGCAGTGCAAGGCCGTGGTCGATGCCACGGTGGCGCGTTACGGGCGGCTTGATTGCCTGGACAACAACGTCGGGCGTAGCGAGCCCGGCGACGTGGTGGAGATGAGCGTGGAAAAATGGCGCGAGCTGTTTGCGTTGAACGTCGACAGCATGATGATGATGTGCAAATACGCGATCCCCGCGATGGCCAAAGGGGGCGGCGGCACGATTTGCAACATCGGCTCGCTGCGCAGCATCCGTCCGCAAAAATCCACGGTGTATTCGGTGACCAAGGGCGCGGTGGTGGCGTTGACTTCGACGCTGGCAGCCGATCACGGCGCGCAGGGCATCCGCGCCAATTGTATTATTTTAGGCCCGGTGTTCACGCCGAACATCAATCGTAATCTGACGCCGGAGCGCCGCGCGCTGCGTGCTCAGGCGTCGTTGCTCAAGCGCGAGGGCACGGGCTGGGATACCGGTTACCTCGTGCGCTACTTGTTGTCCGACCAGTCCAGGTTCATGACCGGGCAGAGCATATGCCTGGACGGCGGCGCTTCGCTGATCGGGCCGTCGCGTTAGCGGGATTGGTTGCGCGAAGATGCGTTGGGCCGACCAGGGTTAATGCGCGGGATCCAGTGTCGAACTATCGGGTACTGCACGCTGTAATCGATTTGCATGGAGGTAGCGTTATACTGCCGGGCCGCTGCTGCGGCTTGTCCAGGGTGTCGCGCCCTCGAGCCCGCGGCGGGTATCGTCGCGATGGCTGATGGCGTTGACGGTTGGTATCTACAAGCCATTGTTTCAAAAAGTTTTTTTGTCGTAGTGGGTGATTGTCATGTTTGCTCGTTTAGCTGTTGCGTCCGTTTCCATCGCCGCCGTCTACTGCCTTGCGTGGGCGCCCGCGCACGCGCAGACGGCTGCCGTCCCCGGCGTTCCTGCTGCCGTTGCGCCGGCGGCTGTTCCAACCACCAAGCCGGCGCAACCCGTGCAATCCGTGCAACCACCCGGACAACCCGCGCAAGCCGCACGCGGCGCCGCTTGGTGGACCGATGCCGCGCGTATTTTGGCGGGCGAGACGCCCAATGCCGGCAGCGTGCTGGGCAAGATCGCCAATCAACCTTCGGTGCAGCAGCATCGGGCGGCGTTTGTGAACTCGTGGGCGCATTTCGAGGCAACGCGGCTTAAGCCGGCGATGAAATTCGCGCAAAGCGAGCTTGCCAAGCAGCCGCAAGCGTTGGGGCCGGTCTATTACCCGTTTAGCGGGCCGGACGCGCTCTATGTGCTCGGCATGTTCCCGCGAGCGAGCGAGTTCGCGCTGGCGGGCCTGGAGCCGGTGGGCGATTTGCTGGATATCGGCGCCTTGTCCGAGGGTGATCTGCAGGCAAGCCTGGCGGAGCTGCGCCGTTCGCTGCGTTCGCTCAAGGCGTTCAGCTTTTTCCGCACCAACGACATGCGCGCCGAATTCAGCCGCAATCAATTCTCCGGCGTGACGCCGATTTTGATGTTGTTCATCGCGCGCCAAGGTTACAACGTGCAAAATGTCGAGCCGGTGATCCTGGAGCCGGATGCGAGCCTGCGCGTCACCCATGCCGCGGGCCTGCAAAATCTGCCCGCCGAGCGCGTGCCCGGCGTGCGCATCCGCTTCGCCAAAGCGGGCGACGCAAAGCCGCGCACGCTGTATTACTTCACCGCCGATTTGAGCAATGGCGGTTTGGCGCGCACGCCGCAATCGCTTAAGTGGGCGGCGAATTTCGCGCCCAAGGCGACTTATTTGAAGTCGGCGTCCTATCTGATGCACGCCGCGCACTTTTCGCAGATTCGCGATTTCATTACCGCGCGCACCGATTTGATCGTGCAAGACGACTCCGGCATTCCCGTGCGGTTTTTCCCAGAGGAGCAATGGGATCGCGCGTTCTTCGGTAGCTACGACGGGCCGATTCAGCTCTTCGCCAGCCGCTACCAATACGATTTGCGCGAAGCGTATGAAGCCGCCGCCAGGCCGCTCGATTTCGGCATCGGTTACGACCATCAGGCCAAGGCCAGCAACATTCAGCGATTTGTGCGCAAGCGTGGCTTGACGCTGGATAATCGTCTGGCCGGGCAGGGCGCCGGCCCGCCGCCGGGGCGCTGACCCGCCAAGGTTCGATATCGCCACGCGGCGATTAATATCAAGTGTGTCCAGTGCGATAATGGCCTCTGGCAAAGGCGACGCACATGACTTCACCGCTCGATCAACTCAAACCCGGCTTAACCGCCGCCGTCGAAATCGTCGTCGGCACGCGTGACACCGCCGCGCACGTGGGCAGCGGCAAAATCGGCGTGCTGGCCACACCCATCTTGGTGACGCTGCTCGAATCGGCCGCGCTGCAAGCGGTGGAAAAATTCATGCCTCCGGGGCAGCAGACAGTGGGCACGCGGCTGGATATTTCGCACACCGCGGCAACGCCGGTGGGCATGCGCGTTACCGCGCGCGCCGAACTCATCAACGTCGATGGCCGCAAGCTTACGTTTAAACTACACGCCGAAGACGAGCGCGAAACCATCGGCGGCGGCATGCATGAGCGGCTGATCATCAGCGTCGAGCGTTTCGATCAGCGTATGCAGCGCAAGCGGGCGCTACAAAGTCTTTAAAATGCCTGTAAAAATATTCAATTAAATCAAATACTTACGTATTTAGATCCCAACATGAACGCCACGTTGCACGCGGCAATCGGAATCGGCAAGGAAGGGGGTTATGTGAAACGTTTGATGTTGTTGATGGTGGCGATGTTGCTCGCTTCATGCGAAATCGTCGCGCCGCGGCAAGAGGGCGTTGTCACGGGTAAGCGCGATGCGCTGGTGGAGCGCGCGGTGGCGGCGATGGGCGGCGTGGAGGCAATGCGTGCGCTGCGCTCGGCGTCGATACGCGGCACGCTCAAACACTGGGAGCCCGAGCAATCGTACGCGCCCGGCGGTGAGCCGCGCTTTGCGGCGGACGCGAGTTTTGATCTCACGCTCGATTTTGCCAATCGCCGCGCGCGTACCGATTGGGAGAAAAAATTCGCCTACCCGGCGCCGCGCACCTTCAAGTATACCGAGGTGGTGACGCCCGAAGCGGGGTTTGTGCTGGGCGTCGATTCCAATGTTCGCAACGCGGCGAGCCGTAAATCGAACCCGCCGGCGCACACCATGTCGAGCCTGCGCTTGACGGCCGCGCAGCGCGAGTTGCTGCGCGTCTCGCCCACGCTGCTGCTCGATGCGTACGACAACCCCGCGCGCGTGCTGCGCCTGGCCCCTCAAAACATCGGCGGCGTTGCCTATCCGGCGGTGTCGTATAACGCGGGGCCCTACTTTTTTATCGTGATGTTCGATCCGCAAAGCGGCATGCCGGTGCGCATCCGCTCGCAGGATTTCGACAACATGTGGGGCGACGTCAATTATGACGTGGTGCTCTCCGATTGGCGCAACATGGCCGGCGTGCGCGTGGCGAGCATGCAGCGTTATGAGTTAAGCGGCCGCATGGTGGGGGAGGTGCGGCTGACGCACCTGTCGGCCAATCCGACCCTGAACCCCGCGGGCATGAGCGTGCCGGAGCACCTGCGCGCGAGCGCCGCGCGGCCCGCCGCCGGCTATGTGCCGTATCAATGGGTGATTCACCGCCAGTTTATCGGCGTGTATCTGGATTCCGAGAATCCGAGCTACGACTCGCTGGTGAGCCCCGGTTTACGCTTTAACGAATTGGCGCCGGGGGTCTACCATGTGGTGGGCGGCACGCACAATTCGCTGTTGGTCGAGATGCGCGATCATTTGATCGTGTTCGACGCGCCGGTATCGGATGGGCAGTCGGCTGCGGTGTTGCGCGCGGCGCAAACGGCGTTCGCCAAAAAGCCGGTGCGTTATCTGGTGCTCACGCATCATCACATGGATCACGCCGGGGGCTTGCGCGCGTATCTGGCACAAAGTGCAACCCTGGTGGTGGGGCGCGGCGCCAGCGCGCATTACCGGCGCGTGCTGGCCGCGCCGGCGACGCGCAACCCCGATCTGGGATCGTACGATTTTTCCAAGGTGAATATCATCGAAGTGTCCGATCGTTATGTGATGCGCGACGGCAAGCGCGAGGTGTCCGCACACCTCATCGACAATGCGCATGCCGATTCGACCTTGATCGGTTACGTCGCCGATGCGCGTATCGGTTTTGTCACCGATATCTGGAGCCCGGGCGCCGCGGCGTTGCCGAGGAAAATCACCAGCCCGCTGGCGGCGCTGGTGCAGGCGACGCGGCGCGCGGGCATTTCGCCGCTCATCTTCGCCGGCGGGCACGGCGGCACGGCGGAATATGCGCCGCTCGCCGGGCTGGCGGCAAAGCCTTAAATCCCGACAGATCCCGACAGGACCCACATGGCCAAACGACCCTCAAAACGCGGGCCCGCGCTCCTCACCGCCGCGGCCATCCGCCGTATCAAGGAAGAGAAGTTCGTGCATTTTCTCAATCCCGGCGCGGTGCGTTACACGCGTTCACTGGGAGACGCGTGCGGGCTTAAAACCATCGGTGTGCATTGGGTGCGCCTCAAACCCGGCGATGACAGCACCGAGTATCACTTTCACCATCAGGACGAGGAGTGGGTGTACATCCTGTCCGGGCGCGGCATCGCGGAAATCGGCGGCAAAAAATACCGCATCGGCGCCGGCGATTTCATGGGCTTTACCGCGCCCTCGCAAGCGCACGCGATGCAAAATCCGTACAAGGCCGATTTGATCTATCTGTTGGGCGGCAACCGCTGGCCGCTCGATGTGTGCGACTACCCGCGCATCGGCAAGCGGCGCTATCGCATGAACGGTGACAACGCTTATTTGAATTTGAGTTCGCTCACGCCGGTCAAGCGGCATCGCAAGTAAAGCTGCTACAGCGGCCGGCAATCCGGTTTTGAAGGACGGTAAAGTACGAACTATTCGCTTGAAAACCGTAAAATCTGTCCTCGCGCCTCTCATTTTTCGCTTCGGCACTTTAAGTCCGACAGGCTGCTAGAACGGCAACGCGATTCCCGGCTTCACCTGATGTAATGCCGCGCGGAAGTTATCCTGAATACGTTTTAGCGCGGCATCGTTGTCGGCCTCGAAGCGCAGCACGATCACCGGCGTGGTGTTCGATGGGCGCGCAAGCCCAAAGCCATCGGCGTATTCCACGCGAACGCCGTCGATGTCGATGATCTCTATCGCGCCTTCGAACCTGGCGTTTTTTTTGAGCGCGTCCATGATGCTGTAGTTTTCGCCTTCCGCCGTGTGCACGTGCAGCTCCGGCGTGCTCACCGCGTCGGGCAGGTTTTCCAGCGTGGCGGTGAGGTCGGGCACGCGCGACAAAATTTCCAACAAACGCGCGCCGGCATACAGCGCATCGTCAAAGCCGTACCAGCGCTCCTTGAAAAACATGTGGCCGCTCATTTCGCCGGCGAGCGGGGCGCCGGTTTCCTTTAATTTGCTTTTGACGAACGAGTGGCCGGTCTTCCACAGGAGCGGCTTGCCGCCGCGTTCGCGGATCCACGAAAATAAATTGCGCGTGGATTTGACGTCGAAAATGATCTGCGCGCCGGGGTCGCGCGAAAGGACGTCCGCGGCAAACAGCATCAACTGCCGGTCGGGGTAGATGATGTTGCCGTTTTGGGTGACCACGCCCAGGCGGTCGCCGTCGCCGTCGAAGGCGAGGCCCAGCTCGGCCTTGCCCGCTTTTAACGCCGCGATCAAGTCCTGCAGATTTTTCGGTTGCGACGGATCGGGATGGTGGTTGGGGAAATTGCTGTCCACGTCGCAATAAAGTTCGTGCACGCCGCAGCCCAGACGCCGATACAACTCCGGCGCGAACGCGCCCGCCACGCCATTGCCGCAATCGACCGCGATCTTGATCGGGCGCGCGAGCTTGACGCCATCAGGGGCGCCAACGATGCGATTCAAATACGCTTCGCGGATGTCGAGCGTGCGATAACCGCCGTTGCCGTGGGTGAGATTGCCTTGTTCGATACGCGTGCGCAGCGCTTGTATTGCATCACCGGCCAGGGTGTCGCCCGCCAGCATCATTTTCAAACCGTTGTATTCGGGCGGGTTGTGCGAGCCGGTGACCGCCACGCCCGAATGTGTGTTCAAGTGATAGGTGGCGAAATACACGATGGGTGTGGCCACCATGCCGACATCGATGACATCGATGCCGCTCGCGCGCAAGCCCCGCGCGAGCGCCGCCGCCAGATCGGGGCCGGAGGCACGGCCGTCGCGCCCGATCACGACTTCTGTTTGCGCGCTCGCGCGCGCTTCGGAGCCGATCGCCTGCCCGATGTTTTGCACCGCTTCCGGCGTTAGCGCGCGTGAAACCACGCCGCGGATATCGTAGGCTTTAAAAACTTCCGGCGGGGCAAAGGTCGTGGCCATAAGTGCTAATAAAAAAGTTGTTTAAAATCAAGAACTTACGTATTATGCCGTAAGCGGCCACGCGCCTTTTCGGCATTGCATCACGGCGCCAGCAAAAACGGCTCGATTGCTTGCGCCAGCGCTGCGGGCTGATCGTGATGAATATTGTGGCCGGCGTTGTCGATGCGCACCACATCGACTAGGGTTTGAAACGCGGCGAGGCGCTCTTGATGTTCCTCGGGCTTGGCGCGTTGCGTGGCGACGTGGCGCGAGTTGGCGCCTTCGATCATCAGCACCGGCGCGCTGATGGCGCGCCAGCAGGCGAGCGCCTCGTCTTGCCGCGCGGGCGTGGGGCGCAACACTTTGTGCGCGGGGTCGGCGCGGCGCACCACCGTGCCGTCGGCTTCTTCCTTGCCCCAGTGTTGCACCAGAAATTTGGCGCGCTCGGCGCTCAATCGCGGATTCTCCGCCATCATGCGCAGCGCGAAATCCTCGAAGTCGGCGTACGGCCGCTGCTCTTCGCCTTGCGCGATTTGCCGCAGCCATTTGGCATAACGGCGCGGCGCTTCCTCGGGGATGGCCGGCGCGCCGCCAAAGCCTTCGATGCTGACGAGCTTACTTACGCGCTTGCCCACCGCGCCAGCGTAAAGGCCGGCCACACTCGCGCCCATGCTGTGCGCCACCAGCCGCGCGGGCAACTGCGGTTCGAAGTGATCGAGGATCGCGTCAAGATCGGCGATGAAATCGGGGAACCAATAGGTGTCCTGGCCGCTCCACCCGGTCAACCCGTAGCCGCGCCAGTCGGGCGCGATTACGTGCCAATCTTTTTCGAGCGCGTCGACGGTGAATTGCCACGACGCGCTGACATCTTGAAACCCGTGCAGCATAAAAAGCTTGGGCGCACCCTCGCGGCCCCAGCAGCGGCAGTGGTAGTTGATGCCGCGCACCTTTAGCTGTACCGATTCGCTGGGCTTCATGTCGGTTGTCACGCGCCCGCCGCGATCAAGCCGCCAGCGCGCGCCAGCGCCGCGAGGTGATGATCGGTGTCGCCCAGCAGCGACTCCATCGAGGTCAAGCGTTTAAAGTAGTGGCCGATTTTGTATTCGAGGGTCATGCCGATGCCGCCGTGCAGTTGCACCACCTGCTGCCCGATGAATCTGCCGGACTTGCGGATTTGTATGGTGGCGGCCGAGATCGCCTTGCTGCGTTGCGCCGGGTCGGGCTCGCCCGCCATCATGGTGGCGTAAAACGCCATGCTGCGCGCCTGTTCCAGCGCGACCAGGATATCCACCGCGCGGTGCTGCAGCACCTGGAAGCTGCCGATGGCAGCGCCGAATTGCTTGCGCGTGCGCAGGTATTCGAGTGTGGCCTCGTGCGCGGCGGACATCGCGCCCACCGCTTCGGCGGCCACCGCGGCGAGCGTGTGATCCGCGATGCGCTCGATCAGCGGCAACGCCTTGCCGGGGTCGCCGATGGCATCGTTGGAGTTGACCTTGACGCCGTCAAGGTTAAGCCGCGCCGCGCGCCGCGCATCCTGCGTCTCGTAGCTCGTGCGCGTCACGCCCGGCGCCTTGGCATTCACCAGAAATAGGCCGATGCCGTCGCGTGCGTTGCGCTCGCCGGCGATGCGCGCGGAGACGATGAACTGGTCCGCGCAGTTACCGTGCGCGACAAAACTCTTTTCGCCGCTAAGCAGCCAGCCGTCGGCGTCGCGCTTGGCCAGTGCCGCCACATCGGCCAGGTCGTAGCGTGACTGCGCTTCGCTGTGCGCGAAGGCGAGCATCAGGCTGCCGTCGGCGATCTTGGGCAGGATGGCGTTGCGCTGCGCTTCGTTGCCGCCCAGGTTGACCAGGCCGCCGCACATCACCACGGTGGCGAGATACGGCTCCAGCACCAGGCCGCGGCCGAACGCCTCCATCACGATCATGGTTTCGACCGGGCCGCCGCCCACGCCGCCATGGCGCTCTTCAAACGGCAGTCCGAGCAAGCCCATCTCGGCGTATTGATCCCACAACTCGCGGCTAAAGCCCGCGGGCTCTTTTAAATATTTTTTGCGCTGCTCAAAACCGTAGCGGTCGTTGATCAATTGCTCGATGCTCTCTTTGAGCATGCGCTGTTCGTCGCTGAAGTCGAAGTCCATGGCGGTTTCCTAGAGACCGAGGATGCGTTTGGCAATGACGTTTTTCTGGATTTCATTGGAGCCGCCGTAGATCGACGCCGCGCGCGTGATGAAGTAATCGGCGGCGGTGGTGGTGGTCCATTCCGGGCCGATCGAGGGCGTGGTGGCGGTGGCCCACAGGTGTTCGGGCTCGTGGATCATCGCGTCGGGGCCGGCCACCTCCATCAGGATTTCGGTGGTGGCTTGCTGCAGCTCGGTGCCTTTGAGTTTCAAGATCGACGAGGTCGGATCGGCAGCACCCGGCGCCAGGTGGCGCGCGTTGGCGACCACGCGCATTTGCGTGATCTCCAGCGCTTTGAGTTCGACCTCCACTGCGGCGACTTTTTCGCGAAAGCGCTCGGTTTCGCCCAGCGGCACGTCGCCGATCATCACCGTTTGCGCCAGCGCCTTGGCGCGCTGCAGACGGTACTTCGAGGCGCCGATGCGCGCGATGCCCACGCGCTCGTGGCCGAGGAGGTACTTGGCGTAGGTCCAGCCCTTGTTTTCCTGGCCGACGAGGTTTTCAGCCGGCACGCGCACGTTGTCGAAAAAGACTTCGTTAAAATGGTGTTCGCCGTCGATGGTGTAAATCGGGCGTATGGTCAAGCCTGGCGTGGTGACGTCGATCAGCAAATAGGAAATGCCTTCCTGGCGCTTGCCTTCGTTGCTGGTGCGCACCAGGCAAAACATCCAGTCGGCGTGTTGCGCGCGCGAAGTCCAGATCTTTTGGCCGTTGACGATGTAGTGATCGCCCTCGCGCTTGGCCGAGGTGCGCAGCGAGGCGAGATCGGAGCCCGCGCCCGGTTCGGAAAAGCCCTGGCAAAACCAGTAATCGAGATTCGCCACTTTGGGCAGAAAATGTTTTTTTTGCGCATCGCTGCCAAAGGCGATCAACACCGGCCCCACCATGCTCACGTTAAAACCGAGCGGGTCCGGCGCCGGCGCGAGTTGCATTTCTTCCCGGAAGATATAGGTTTTCACCGGGCCCCAATCGGTGCCGCCCCATTCGACCGGCCAGCCGGGCACCGCCCAACCCTTGGCGTTCAAAATGCGCTGCCAGGTAACGGTGTCTTCCTTGGAGATGCGCTGGCCGAGCTCCATCTTTTTGCGGATGGAAGCGGGCAGTGCGGTGCGAAAAAACGCGCGAACTTCTTCGCGAAACTGGTTTTCTTCCGGTGTGAAGCGCAGGTCCATGAGAGCCTCCCGCTGAGGGTTGCGCGGCGCGATCGGTGGCGGCCGCGGGTGGGATTTTAGGATACCCGGTGGCGATGAAAGTCCAAAAAATATAATTAAATCAAATGTCTACGTATTAACGCTAGCCGTCCAACGCGCGCGCGAAAAAGTGCAGTACGCGTTGTGTGAGCCACTCGATGTTACCCGGAAAGCGCCCGCCGACAAAGCCGACGTGGCCGCCGTGTTGCGGTGTGTCCAGTTCCACGCAGGCGGGCAACGAATCGCGCGCGGGCAGACAATGCGGCGGCAGAAACGGATCGTTGCGCGCGTTGATGATTAACGTGTTCACGGTGATTCGCGCGAGATACTGCTTGCAGCTTGATCGCGTGTAGTAATCATCCGCGCCCTTAAAGCCGTGCAGCGGCGCGGTGACGGCATCGTCGAACTCGCGCAGCGTGCGCGCGCGGCGCACGCGCTTGGCATCGCACAGCGCCTGATAGTTTTTCATTTTGGCGACGGTCTTGGCTTTCATGGTTTTCAGAAAGTGGCGCGTATAGATCCGGTTAAAGCCGCGCGCCAGTTGATCGGCCGCGGCGCCCAGATCGAAGGGCACCGAAATCGCCGCGGCGCGCGTGATGCTGTCCCCCGCGGCTTCGCCTTGCTCGCCGAGCCACTTTAACAACACGTTACCGCCCACCGACACACCGATGACGAAGATCGGGCTCGCCCGCTGCGCGCGCAAGCGGCGCAAAATCCAATCGAGCTCTGCGCTATCGCCCGAGTGATAGGCGCGCGGCAAGCGGTTTAACTCACCGCTACAGCCGCGAAAATGCACCACCACGCCGCGCCCGGCGTTGGCATCCACCGCGTGCATGAAGGCGCGCGCGTAATGGCTGTTGGAGCTGCCTTCAAGCCCGTGCAGCAGCACGATCAGCGGCGTGTCGTCCGCTTCGCCGAGCGCGAGTTCGCGCGACGGGGTGTCGACCCAATCAAGATCGATGAAATCAAAATCGGGCGTGCTCCAGCGTTCGCGCCAGTAATTGACCTTGGCACGCGGTGTCCAGGTGGCGGCGTGGATGGTTTGGGCGTGGCCGCCGGGCAGCCATCGCGGCGCGCGGTAGGCGGGTGCTTCGGTGACGGGGGGCGATGGTGCGTCGGGCATTATGAGCGGTTGTGTCGCAAGCGCGCGTGATTTTAACGGATGCCGTACGCGTGCGGAGCGCGGCACGCAATAGCGCCGCGATCAAGCAGCGTCCGCTGCGCCGCGGCGCGTTGGCCCACAGCCGATCCGCGTTTATGAGCGTTGCATAAGCAGTGGTTGCCGCGGCAACTAAATCGCGAGCGTGCCGCGCGCGGCTCGGATCAAGGGCGAGGCGAAGTGTTGCCGGTTAATCGCGGCACACTTGCCGCAGCCGCGGCCGCGCACGGTGTTTGCGCGCAAGCCGCCGCAGCCGGTGCGCGCTTATTTGCCGTGACGGGGAGAAGTAAAAAGGTCAATTAAACCAAATACTTGCAAAAATCTAGATTTGAGAATAGCCCGAGCCTTGGGTCGTCACACCACGCCCGGTGGGTTTATCGAGCAGCTTGTACTCGCCCAAAATCTGCTGGCTGTAGGTGACACGTCCGTTTACCGTGGCTGCGGGTTCGCTTGCCAACAACAACGCCGCGCGCGCCATGTGCGAGGGCGGCTCGGCGCGCGGGTCGTCCATGCCGGAGGCGATCTTGTGATAAATCGTGCCTGGCGTCGCCACCACTTGCGAAGGCGAGAGCGCGCTGACCGCGATGTTGTGTTCGGCAACTTCCTGCGCGAGCCCCTGGGTGAAACGCTCCAGCGCCGCCTTGGTCGAGCCGTACATGGTGCCGCCGTTGACCGGCCGCGCGTCTTTAAACGGCGCGCGCCCCGGGCCGATCGCCGAGCCGGAGGAGATGTTGACGATGGCGCCGCGCTTAAGCTTAATCATGCCCGGCAGCACCAGTTGCGACATCATGAACGGGCCGTGCACGTTGACCGCGAACGCGCGCACCCAGTTCTTCACGTTGTAACCGATGATGTTCTTGTAATAGGTGAGAGCGGCGTTGTTGACCATAATGTCCACCGTGCCGTAGGCGTCTTGCGCGGCCTTCACCAGCTTTTGGCAATCGGCTTCGTTGGAAACATCGACGGCAACGGCAATGGCCTGCCCGCCGCCATCCTTGATTTGTTTCACCGTGTTGGCGAGCGAGCCTGCCAGCAGGCGGTGATCGCCCTCGTTCAAGGTGCGCGCCGCGCACACGATCTTCGCGCCTTCCCTGGCGAAGAGTTTGGCGATTTCCTCGCCGATGCCGCGGCTCGCGCCGGTGACGATGGCGATGCGTCCGTCGAGTTTGCCCATGGTGCCTCCTGTGTAGAGTCATGTAGGGCGGGAGCAGCGCAGCGCATCCCGCCGGTTTTTCGAGACGTTCGCGAACGGCGGGATGCGCTGCGCTGCTCCCGCCCTACGAATCAATAATGCGACGAAAAACTAATCGCATCGCGCTTCGCCAACTCTTCGAGATCGATATACGAGCGCTTGGTTTGCTTGTCGACGGTGAACTGCATCTTCTTATTCGACTCGGTCGAGCCGCGAATCGCCAACAGTTCCAGCGCCTCTTTCACTTCCCACTCGTGCGCGCCGGCGATGCCGGGCGGGCAGTAGAGGAACGAACCCGCGCGCACTTCGAATTCGCGGCCTTCGATGTCGCGCACAACGGCGTGGCCGGCGAGGATGTAATAAAACGCCTCGATCGGGTGCCAGTGTAGTTCTTCGATGGCGCCGGGGGTGTATTTGGCGTGGCCCACGCGCAAGCGATCAGTGGGGATTTCCGGGCAGCCGATCATGCGCTTGAAGTGCTGGCCGGGGATCACGCCTTCACCGCCTTTGATGTCGTCGATGTTGACGACTTTTAGGGTGGATTTCACTTCCATGGTTTTCTCCTCGCTGGAGCAGATGTGAAAAAGCTTCACCGCAGAGACGCAGAGGCGCAGAGTTTACGCAGAGAATCCCCAAACACTTCTTTAGGATTTTCTCTGCGTCACCTCTGCGCCTCCGCGCCTCTGCGGTGAGTAGTTGAAGTTAGCCCTTCGCCGCCTTCCCCGCGCTAGCCCCCGACAACCGCCCAAACACCGCGCCGGAGGTAAGCCCCGTGCCGCCGGGATAGTTGTGATAAAAAATCCCGCCGACCAATTCGCCCGCGGCATACAAGCCATGTATCGGCTGGTTGCCGGTATCGAGCACCTGGCCTTCGTTGGCCGGGTCGGTGCTGATTTTCAGGCCGCCGAAGCTGAAGGTAACGCCGCAGGTGACGGCGTAGGCTTCGAACGGCGCTTCGTCCACGGTGTTGGCCCAGTTGGTTTTGTCGATGGGTAGCCCCACGGTGCGGCGGCCGTCCTTGATCGCCATGTTGAAGGTTTTGTCGTGCTGCACGGCTTTGTTGTATTCGAGGATTTCGCGCTCGGCGGCTTCGGCGTTGACGCCATCCATTTTCTGGCACAACTCTTTTAGCGTGTTGGCGCGTACCTTGGTCACGCGCTTGATGCGGTATTCATCGCGCAGATTGGGAATGATTTTGTTGTCGAACACTTGCCAGGCGAACATGCCCGGTTGCTGCAGAATCACGCGGCCGTATTTGGCGTAGGTGTAGTTGCGGAAATCCGCGCCCTCGTCGACGAAGCGTTTGCCGTCGGCGTTGATCATGATGCCCCACGGATAGCTGTGCTTTTGGAATTGGTCGCCCACTGCGAGGTCGCCGAACGGCGGCGAGTTGCGATCCCAGCCCACCGCGTGGCAGCCCGACCAATGGCCATAGGGCATGGCGCCGATGTCGAGCGCCATTTTGATGCCTTGGCCGGTGTTGTAACGCGTGCCGCGCACATGCGCCAAATCCCAGCCGGGGCCGAGGTAACGCGCGCGCATTTCGGCGCTGGATTCGAAACCGCCGCAGGCGAGCACCACGCTCTTGGCGCGAATCTCGACGTTCTTGCCCTTGTGGCGCGCTTTGACGCCGAGCACGTTGTTGTCTTCATCGGTGATCAACGCGATGGCCGGGGTTTCGTAAAAAATCTTGATGCCTTCGCGCTCGCAGGCTTTGTGCTCGTTTTGTACCAGGCCTTCGCCGCCGCCCCAGGTTTCCGCGGCGAGGCCACCCCAGAATTTATAGCGCGTGCCGTTGTCGACTTTGTACGACTGGCGGCCGTAGCTCGCCTGGAATTTCACGCCCTTTTTGCGCAGCCACACGGTGGTGTCGTAGCTGCGGCGGATCAAAATTTCGCACAAGTCCGGATCGGTTTGCTCCTGCGTGATGCGTGCCATGTCGTCGAAGTACGCCTCCTCGGTGTAGGAGCCGTAGTCGTGGGTTTTCTTTTCTTCCTCGGTGAGTTCGGGAATGATTTCTGCCAACTCATCGACGTTGTTAAACACCACGCGCATCAAGCCGCCGGTGTAACGGCTGTTACCGCCGCAGTCATCAAATGGCGCGGCTTCAAGCATGATGACGGAAGCGCCTTGTTCGCGCGCCGAAAGTGCTGCGGAAGCGGCGGCATTACCCGCGCCGACGACGATTACATCGGGACTGCCAAAATCCGGAGTGGCCATAAAATATCCTTTAAAATCATATACTTAGTTAATTGATGCGGAGGAACCGAGGCGTGAGGTGTTGCTACGCGTGAGCAGCGCGGATTATACATGCTGGCTTGGGTGTGCTGATGGTGGTGCGTTCGCACTATGGCGGTAGAAACCGAAAAGCTTTAGACGCGGATTAACGCAGATGAACGCGGATTAACCCCAGGAAAAATCTGCGTTCATCGGCGTAAATCTGCGTCAAAAAGTCTTTGATGTTTATGCAGCGCTCAGTGCAACGTCTTCGGCCCACGCCGCGCTTCATTTTCAGCGGAAGGCTGCGCCGCGGGCGCCGCCGGCGCGGGCGAGGCGTGGTGCGCCACCATGCGCCAGCCATGATCGGTGCGCAGGTAAATGTTGGTCGCCAGCATCGGCGTGCGCGAGGCGCCTTGGCCCGCCACGCTGATGTATTCGTAGACGCTGTGGATGGCGATCATCATGCCATGCAGTTCGTGGCGCGCGCGCAGTTGAAAGCTCAAGGATTGCCCGCCGGTGAAGATGCGCCGCCACGATTCGCGCACGTTTTGCACCCCGGCGATGCGCGGCGCGCCGGGGTGGATGCAATAGATATCGTCGTCGTCCGCCCACACCGCCATCATCGCGTCCAGATCGTTCTTGCTCAAGGCGTCATAGAACGCGGCTTCGGCTTCTTGCGAATTGGCGTAAAGGGCGGTTTTCACGTTGGGCGGCGGGCGGCGTATCGTCAACTCATTTTATCAAATTCAGCGGCTTGATTTGCCTTTGCGTGACTATGCCGTGCCCTGAGTGCAGTTGCGCGAGGCCTTAAGACAGGTAACAATGCGCGCCTTGCCCAGTGCCCCTGCGAGGCGCGGGTTGACGAGGAGAATGGAGAGAGAACATGAACTGCAAGTGCAAAGCTTTAACCGTTGCGATGGCGATGGCATTTTCGGGCGGCGTTTATGCGCAGACCGATTACCCCAATCGCCCGATTCGCATGCTGGTGCCCAACGCCCCGGGTAGCTCGGTCGATACCTTAAGCCGCATTATCGGCAACAAGTTAACCGAGGTGATCGGCCAGCAAGTGGTGATCGATAACCGCGCCGGCGCCGGCGGCATCATCGGCATGGAAATCGCCAAAAGTGCCTTGCCCGATGGCTACACGCTGATCAGCGCGACCACCGCGGCCTCCACCGTGGCGGTGTTGCTGCAGAAAAATCCGAGCTTCGATCCGTTGAAGGATTTCGACTACGTAACCCAGTTTGCGGTGACCGCCAATATTCTTGCGGTTCACCCCGCGCAGCCGGTGAAGTCGGTGCGAGAGCTGATCGATCACGCGAAAAACCAGCAAGGCAAATTGAACATGGCTTCGGCGGGCTCGGGTTCGCAGAGCCATTTGTCGGGCGCCTATTTTTTGTCGGTGGCCAATATGCCGTCGTTGCACGTGCCGTATAAGGGCGGCGGGCCGTCGGTGGCGGCGGTGGTGGCGGGCGAGGTGCATTGGACCATCACGCCGGCGCCCGCGATCATGTCGCAGGTGAACGCGGGCCGGGTGCGCGCCATCGGCCACAGCCTGCCGACGCGCTCGGCGTTGATGGGCAACATTCCACCAATCGCGGAGACGCTGCCGGGCTTCGATTACAGCGGCTGGCAAGGCTTTTTCCTGCCCAAGGGCACGCCGCGCGCCATCCAGGAGCGGCTGCGCGCGGCGGTGATCAAAACCGCGCACTCGCCCGACGTGGTGAAGGCGCTCGGCGCGCAAGCGACCGAAGTGGTGACCGGCACCCCGGAGGAATTCCGCAAGGTCGTTCAAGCGTCTTTGGTTAACAACGCCAAAGTGATCAAAGCTATTGGATTGACCGCCAACTAACGCGTGCGGCGCGCGCATACGCAAAGTGAGCATGAAGCCATGATTTACAACGAACGCGGTTTGTCCGAAGAAACCATCATGATGCGCGATGTCACGCGCAAATTCGTCAACGAGCATGTGATCCCCTACACGCGCCAGAACTGGCAGGCGGAATGGAGCATGAAGCCCGAAGGGCGCCTGCCGCCGAAAATTCTGGACGTGGCGCATCAAATCGGCATCCGCACGCTGGGCATTCCCGAGGAGTACGGCGGCATTGCGCTCGATCCTAAAACCGAGACGCTTACCTTCGCGGTGATCTCGGAAGAAATCTCGCGCGGCGATTGCGGCCTGGCGGAGAAAATGGTGCAGCAGTGGAAAGTCTCCGTGCTACTGCGCAACATTTTGCCGGAGCATTTGAAGAAACTGTGGTTCCCGAAAATCATGGCGAACTCGCAGTTCCTGCTCGCGCACTGCTTGACCGAGCCGCGCGGCGCATCGGATCGCTGGCTGCCCTACGACGTGCCCGAAGCGATGATGCACACGCGCGCCGAGAAAAAAGGCGACCGCTGGGTGATCAACGGCCGCAAGCAATTTATCAGCAACGGTTACGACGCGAGTCTGTATGTCGTCTACGCCACCACCACGCCGGGCGCGGGCTTGACCAAAGGCACCTCGTGCTTTTTGGTGCCGCGCGAGACCAAGGGTTTTGCGGTGGCGCGCTGTAACGAAACGCTGGGCGGGCGCTTCATGAACAACGGCGAAATGGTGTTCGAGGACATGGAAGTGCCAGAGGATCATTTGCTGGTGAAAGACGTGGCGCTGGCGCGCGCGGGTGTTTATTTCCGCCCCGGCAAAATCATCCAGGGCTCGAAAAACCTGGGTGTGGCGGTGCGCGCGTACGAAGAGACGGTGAAGTACGTGCACGATTATGTGCAGGGCGGCAAAAAACTGATCAAACATCAAGCCACCGCGATACGTCTCGCCGAAATGGCCACCAAGATCTGCGCCGTGCGTTCGCTGCTGCTGGAAGCCTCGCGCGCGGTCGATGCCAAGGCGCCGGACGCGGAAACGCTGTGCAACATGGTGAAGCTCTACGCCTCTGAATCCGTGCTCGAAGTGTGCAAACACGCGGTGGAGTTACACGGCGGTAACGGCACCATGCTCGATTTCGGCATCGAAAAACTCTACCGCGACGCCACCATGTATTTGCACATGGACGGCACGGTGGATGTGACCAAGTTCAAGATCGTGAAGAACTTGTTCCCGGAGACGGCGGGCAAGTACGCGGGTAACGATTAACGGATTGCGCCATAACAACCATGTCAGGCACGCCGGAAGACGATCCCGCATTAGCGGCCGAGCTCGCCAAGCTCGAGGCGGAGTGTCAGCAAGCGGGGCGCGAACTGTCAACCGCGCGCACGGTGGCCGAGGCGGTGAAGTTCGCCGATGTCAGCGTGCCCAGTCACCTCAAGGCGCACGCGCGCAACAGCGTTCCCACATTAGGACGCTTGCCGCGCGCGCTCGATCGGCGAGTGGAGGAAATCGTCAAGGATCAACTCGAATCGCTGCGGCGCGAGCGCGCGGAAGTGGTCGCCTCGCGCGAGTTCGATCGCATCAAGGCGGTGGATTGGAGTCAGTTGCGCTCGCGTTATCCTGATCTTTACAACAAGTCGATGCGCGAGGCGAATATTATTCTTGAGCGTAAGCGGCACACGAAGTAGTGGAACGTTTCGCCCGGCCTGCCGCAAGTGTTGCGTGACACGCGGATACTTGTGTTGCGGATTCGGCTAGGAGCGGAAGGTCGTCGGCATGCTGTAGTCGACCCCAAAGGGCTGGATCAACCCGAAACCTGCCGGATGGTGAATTCCGGCTGCTCGGCCACAGCCGCCGCTCGCGTGGCGCCGAATGTGCGGCAGAAATGCGGCGGACACCGGTCGCCCGACAATCGGTGATTCTCCGATTTACGTCTCAAAAAAGACGGCACGCCAACGAATGCTACGATGCTAGACCTGCCACCTTGCTTCCATCCTTACATTGTTGAGGCGAAAGCAAAAGTGGAGACTTGACCCAATACCGTTCGCTTAGCCGGTTTGTCCGTTCGGACCGAGCTTGACGAAGCCCATGCACCGCAACGCCCTTCGACAAGCTCAGAGCGAAGGTCGCTTAAACGAACAGCATTGAGACTTGACCCAATGCTGTTTGGCTTTCAGCGGCGGATAGTCGGTTTTGCGTCGAATTTTAACACTGTTCATTTTTACAGTATAATGCGGGAGCCGCCTGAATTGCAAGGCGTATCAGGCTATACTGACTGGAGTGTTAACAGGCGCCCTGGGTTGTTAACAGGCGTTTTTGGTTGTTAAAACAAGTCAGTAATGTCCGGACGTTAATCGAATAAATTCAATTGGTTAGCGGACATGTCCGGAATTTCGTCGGCGACGATTTT
>VGIF01000077.1 GCA_016868015.1 Betaproteobacteria bacterium | reverse complement strand
CATGAGGCGTGAGGCGTGAGGCGCGTGGTGGGGCCTCTGGCGCGCCATGGGATGCGCTCGCGGCAATTGGCGTAGCAGCTGCCGCAGGCAAATCGCTACCGCGATCTTTCGCCTCACGCCTCACGCCTCACCCCGCACGCTGTTCCCCCCCCTCACCCCTCACGTAGCGCGGCGATAAGCCGTGCCAATGCCACCCCACGATGGCTAATCCGATTCTTCTGCGCCGCCGACAATTGCGCCGCGGTTTTGCCGAGCGCCGGCAGAAAAAAATACGGGTCGTAACCGAAGCCGCCGGCCCCGCGCGGCTTGTCAATGATTTCGCCCTGCCAGCGGCCTTCGGCAATGATCGGTTCGGGATCATCGGCATGGCGCACCAACACGATCACGCAAGTGTAATGCGCGCGGCGATCGCTTTTGCCCGCGAGCAACGCAATGAGCTTAGCGTTGTTGCGCGCATCTTGCGCGTCGCGATCGCCGCCTGGCTCAGCAAATCGCGCCGAATGTACCCCTGGCGCGCCGCCCAACGCGGCAACGCAAATCCCCGAATCATCCGCGAACGCCGGCAAACCCGTTGCACGGCTCGCGTGCCGCGCTTTCGCCAGCGCGTTTTCGATAAACGTATGATGCGGCTCGTCCGCTTCACTCACACCCAACTCGGCTTGCGGCACGATGCTGATGTTAAGCGGCGCACACAGGTCGCGAAACTCGCGCAGTTTCCCCGGGTTGCCCGACGCCAGAACGAGTTGATCGAACTTCAAAAATATTAAATTAAATCAATTACTTACGATAATAACGCCTGGCGCTGCAACGCAATCAACCGTTGTATGCCCGCTTGCGCCAGATCGACCATCCCATCCATTTGCGCGCGCGAGAACGCGGCACCTTCCGCCGTGCCTTGAATTTCGATCAAGCCGCCGCTGCCGGTCATCACCACGTTCATGTCGGTGTCGCAGGTGGAGTCCTCGGCGTAATCGAGATCGAGTAGCGGCGTGCCCTCGCGCATGCCCACCGATACCGCCGCGACGTGATCGCGGATCGGCGACGCGGTTAACAATTGCCTGGCCAGCAAATCGTTCACCGCGTCATGCAGCGCGACAAACGCCCCGGTGATACTCGCCGTGCGCGTGCCGCCATCGGCCTGCAGCACATCGCAATCCAAATGAATCGAGCGCGGCCCCAGCGCTTGCAGATCGACCACCGCGCGCAAGCTGCGCCCGATCAGCCGCTGGATCTCCTGCGTGCGCCCCGATTGCTTGCCGCGCGCGGCTTCACGATCGGTGCGGGTGTGGGTGGAACGCGGCAGCATGCCGTATTCGGCGGTCACCCAGCCTTGTGTCGTGTTGCGCAAATGCGGCGGCTGTTTTTCCAGCACACTCGCCGTGCATAAAACCTTGGTGTCGCCGCTTTCGATCAGCACCGAGCCCTCGGCGTGGCGGGTGTAACGCCGCGTGATTTTGATCACGCGCAATTCGTCGGGTTTTCTACCGCTCAACCTCGTGCTCATGCTATCTTCCTGACTCAATCTTGAACGCGGATTATACGTGAGCGCTGCTACCCACATTTACAGCATGACCGGCTACGCGGTAGCCGCCAAGGAACTCAGCGGCGGCACCTTGACCGTGGAAATCCGCGCGGTCAATAACCGCTATCTCGACCTGCAATTTCGCCTGCCGGAAGAACTGCGCGCGGTGGAGCCCGTGCTGCGCGAATTGTTCGTCGCGCGGCTCGCGCGCGGCAAAATCGAATGCCGCGTGGCGCTTGCCGCTTCGGCCGTGGCGCCGGTGGCGCCGGCGTTGAACGAAGGGTTAATGCAGCAGCTCGCGGCGTTGAATGCGCAAGTGTTGAAAGTGTTCCCGCAAGCCGGCAGCTTGCGCTCGGCCGACGTGCTGCGATGGCCCGGCATGCTGGGCGCGGACACGCTGCCCGCCGAAGCCCTGCGCAGCGCCTGCCGCGAAGCCGCAGCCAGCGCGCTCGACGAATTCATCGCCGCGCGCGCGCGCGAAGGCGCAAAGCTGCGCGAAGCGATTTTGCAGCACGCCGCCGCCATCGAACAACGCGTCGCCGGCGTGGCGCCGCGCCTGCCCGCGGCCATCGCCGCATTCCAAGACAAATTGACGCAACGCTTGAAAGACGCGCTGGGCAACGCCGACGACGAACGCATCCGCCAGGAAATCGTGCTCTACGCCGGCAAAATCGATGTCGACGAAGAATTGACGCGTCTGAAAACCCACATGGCCGAACTGCGGCGCATCCTCATGAAAGGCGGCGCCGCCGGCAAGCGCCTGGATTTTCTGATGCAGGAGTTAAACCGCGAAGCCAATACGCTGGGTTCCAAAGCCGCCGATATCGAGATCACGCAAGTGTCGATGGATTTGAAGCTGTTGATCGAGCAGATGCGGGAACAGATACAGAATATCGAGTGAACGGCAACCTCTACATCGTCAGCGCCCCCTCCGGCGCCGGCAAAACCAGCCTAGTGGCGGCGCTGCTCGACATCGATCCGCGCGTGCGCAAGTCGGTATCGTTCACCACGCGCGCGCCACGCACGGGCGAGGCTGATGGCCGCGAATACAATTTTGTCAGCGTCGCCAGGTTCGAAGCGATGCGCGCGCGCGGCGATTTTGTCGAAAGCGCGCTGGTGCACGGCAATTATTACGGCACTTCGCACCAGTGGGTGGGCGCGCGACTGACCGAAGGGCAGGACATTTTGCTCGAAATCGATTGGCAGGGCGCGGCCCAAGTGCGGCGTGTGCAGCCCGATGCGGTGGGCATTTTCATCGTGCCGCCGTCCTACGATGCCCTGTTATCGCGCTTAAGCAATCGCGGCACCGATGCGCCCGACATCATCGCGCGGCGGCTCAAAAATGCGCGCGAGGAAATCGCGCATCTTGTTGATTTTGATTATGTTATTATCAACGACGATTTCGACCGCGCGGCCCAGGAACTGGCCGCCGTGGTGGTTGCCGAACGTTTAAAGCGCGCGCGGCAATTGATGCGCAACCGTGGCCTCATCGAGCCTTTGTTGCATCCCGGCGGCCCGCCCCCATCTGCTTAATTTGAACCTTTATCTGGAAACATCATGGCACGCATCACCGTAGAAGATTGTTTGAAAAGCATGCCCAACCGCTTCGAAATGGCGCTCGCGGCGACCTACCGTGCGCGGCAAATCGCCAACGGCTCGCAGCCCATGCTCGAATCGGCGCGCGACAAACCGACGGTCATCGCGCTGCGCGAACTGGCCGCGGGCAAATACGGCGCGGAAATTCTGGCGAAAGCGCCGAGTTAAGCTTTATGCACTAATGCGCTGGTATGCTCGCCGCCGCGACCGCGATCAAGGAATTCGCCGGCTACCTAAAGCCGGACGACTTGTCGCAGCTTGAATCGGCCTATCACTTTAGCGAGTCGGCGCATCAAGGGCAGTTTCGCGATTCCGGCGAACCGTACATCTCGCACCCGCTGGCGGTGGCGGGCATTCTCGCGCAGTGGCATCTCGATTCGCAGGCGCTGACCGCCGCGCTGCTGCACGACGTGATGGAAGACACCTCCGTCACCAAGCACGAGCTCTCGAAAACCTTCGGCAAGCCGGTGGCGGAACTGGTCGATGGCGTATCCAAGCTCGACAAGGTCGAATTCGAAACGCGCGAAGCGGCGCAAGCCGAGAACTTCCGCAAAATGCTGCTGGCGATGGCGCGCGATGTGCGCGTCATCCTGATCAAGCTTGCCGACCGGCTGCACAACATGCGTACGCTCGATGCCGTGCCCGCACACAAGCGCCGGCGTATCGCGCGCGAAACGCTGGAGATTTACGCGCCGATCGCCAACCGCCTGGGGCTTAACAGCATTTACCAGGAGCTCGAGGATCTATCGTTCAAGCACCTGTATCCCGCGCGCCACCGCGTGCTGACCAAGGCGGTGGCGGCCGCGCGCGGCAACCGCCGCGAGGTGGTGAGCAAGGTCAAGGCAGCGATTGAAAAACGCCTTGCCGAAAGCAGCATCGACGCGCAAGTGCACGGCCGCCAAAAGCATCTGTATTCGATCTACACCAAGATGCGCGAAAAGCATCTGTCGTTCGGCCAAGTGCTTGACGTCTATGGCTTTCGCATCGTGGTGAAGGATGTGCACGATTGCTACGTCACGCTCGGCGTGCTGCACGCGCTTTATAAACCGATCCCCGGCAATTTCAAGGACTATATCGCGATCCCCAAGGCCAACGGTTACCAATCGCTGCACACGCATCTGTTCGGCCCCTTCGGCGCGCCGATCGAAATTCAAATCCGCACGCACGAAATGCACAAAATCGCCGAAGCCGGCGTGGCCTCGCACTGGCTTTACAAAAGCTCCGATCAATCGATCACCGAGCTGCAGAAAAAGACCCATCAGTGGCTGCAAAGCCTGCTGGAAATGCAGTCGGAATCGCGCGATTCGATGGAGTTTCTGGAACACCTCAAGGTCGATCTCTTTCCCGACGAGGTCTACGTGTTCACGCCCAAGGGCAAGATCATGTCGCTGCCGCGCGGCGCCACCGCGGTGGACTTCGCCTACGCGGTGCACACCGATGTGGGCAACCGTTGCGTGGCGGTGAAAATCAATCACGAACTGATGCCGCTGCGCATCGAGCTGAAAAACGGCGACCGCGTGGAAGTGATCACCGCCTCGCATGCCAAGCCCAACCCGCTATGGCTGAACTTCGTCGCCACCGCCAAAGCGCGCTCGCATATCCGGCATTTCCTGAAAACCATGCACTTCGATGAATCGGTGCAACTGGGCGAGCGGCTGCTCAACCAGGCGCTGTCCGCGTTCAAATCGGGCACCGCCGCGGTACCGCAAGCGCAATGGGCGAAACTGGTGCGCGACACCAACGCGCAGTCGCGCCAGGAGATTCTTTCCGACATCGGCCTGGGCAAGCGTCACGGCGTGGTGGTGGCGCGGCAATTGCTGGCGATCCGCGACGGCGCGGCGGCGGAACACACCGACATGGGGCCGATTGTGATCCGCGGCTCCGAAGGCATGGCGGTGCAGTTCTCCAAGTGCTGCCACCCGATCCCCGGCGACCGCATCGTCGGCCTGATCAGCAAGGGCCAGGGCATGGCGATCCACACGCACGACTGCCCGGTGTTCGCCAAAACACACGCCGAGCCCGAGCGCGTGCTCGACGTTCAGTGGGACAGCGATTCGCGCAAGCTCTACGACGTCAACATCCGCATGGTCGTTGCCAACGAACGCGGCGTGCTCGCGCAAGTCGCCGCGTGTATCGCCGAGTCGGAATCGAACATCCAAAACGTTACCGTCGAGCCGCAAGACGGCGGCAACTACG
Source organism: Betaproteobacteria bacterium (assembly GCA_016868015.1). Taxonomy (GTDB): domain Bacteria; phylum Pseudomonadota; class Gammaproteobacteria; order Burkholderiales; family SG8-41; genus UBA5216. Next base: position 14,180 of record VGIF01000077.1, on the reverse strand, counting down.
CCACCATGCAGTTCACGCTGCAAGTCGCCAACCGCCTGCATCTGGCGCGCATCATGATCGAGTTGCGGCGCATTCAGTCGGTGGTGCGGATTACCCGGGTGCGCAATTAAGCGCCGCTATTTGCCCTGGCGCCGGCAGATGCTAAAGCCATCCTGCCACCCGATGGCGTAGTCGGTATCGGTCTTGAAGCGCGCCGCATCGCGCCGGAAACTGGCGCGAAAGCTCTCGCAACTGTCGCGAAAACCTTCCTTGAACGCGGGCTTGTGCCCGGACAGATTGATCGGCAACGGCTTTTGCGCCGGGGGCGCGGCGGGCGGCGGCCCGGGCACTGGTGCTGGCACGGGTTGGCCAGGCGGCGCGGGTGGTGGCGCTACCGTGGCGCAAGCGGCTAGCAATGCGCTCACGGCGCCCGCAAGCCATACGCGCTTTAACATGGTGTGCTCATGATCCCGTGTCATTCGGCGTAGCCCGGTGCGCGCACCAAGCCGCCGGGAGTTATGCGCCGCGCGCTCGCCCGCCACGGCATCAACCCGCGATATTTTGACGGTTTTTCGCTTCCAGCGACTTGATCAAGCCGTCGATGCCGCCTTTGCCGATCTCGCTGCCAAAAGTACTGCGGTAGTTGGTGACCAGGCTTAAGTTTTCCACCACCACGTCGTAAACCTTCCACGCGCTGCCTACCTTGGACAACCGGTAATCGACCGCAATCGGCTTGGCTCCCGAATCGCGTACGGTGGTTCTGACGGTGACATCATCATCCGCCGGCCGAAGCATGAGCGGACGCACCTCGACCGATTGCTGTGCGCTGTTGCTTTGCATCAGCGCTTGCGTATAGGTGGTTACCAGCAACGTACGAAACGCGTTTTCCAGCGATTGCTGCTGCGCCGGCGACGCATCACGCCAATGGCGGCCCACCGCCATGCGCGTCATCGCTTGAAAATCAAAAGTGGGCAACACTTTCTTTTCGACCACCTCGATCAACGCTTTGCGATCCTTGGTGTTCTTGATGACGCCCAGCACCTCGTCCGCGGTACTTTTCACCAGCACATCGGGCGCCATCGCGGCGTTTTGCGCCAGCGCGGCGGGCGCGGTCAACATCAAAGCAGCGATCCAAAAATACCATTTCCTGACCATCGTCCATCCCTTTTTAGTGTTCTCATCGCGGCGCATGCACGCCAGCCGTGTTTTAGGCACTGAACCCTTAACGCAGTTCCATGCCGTTGGTTACAATCAGGCACAACAACCACCCAAAAAATAATCAATAAAATCAATTGGTTATAAAAACACCCACGAATGAATTGCGACCAGGCGTTACAAAAACTAAGGCGAGCATTCTAGCTGCGCTGTTGCGCGGCCTTAACCCGCGGCGCGGCCGGCGACACACCCGGATTGCCGCCACGGCGCAACAGCATCAGCCACAGCGTCGCGCCCAACGCCAGCAGCAAAAACGGAATGGTGCCGTAACTCACCGCGTTCCAGCCGCTGGCATGCATCAACAAGCCGGAGGACAACGATGAAATCGCCATGGTGCAAAACACCATAAAGTCGTTGGCGGCTTGCGTTTTGGCGCGCTCGGCGGGCGTGTGACATTCGGTCAACAGCGCGGAGCCACCGACGTACATGAAATTCCAGCCCACGCCCAGGATAAACAGCGCGAACCAAAAATTGATCACCGCCGTGCCAGCGAGCGCGCACACCACGCTTAGCATCAGCAGCGCGATGCCGGTGAGTATGATTTTCAACACGCCGAATCGTTGAATCAGCGAGCCGGTAAAAAACGACGGCCCGTACATGCCCACCACGTGCCATTCCAACACGAACGCCGCTGAATTAAAGTGATGGTGGTGCGCGTGCATCGCCAGCGGCGTTGAGGTCATGAACAAATTCATGATGCCGTAGGAGAGCGCGCCCGCGAGCGCGGCGACGATAAACACCGGCTGGCGCATGATTTCCTTTAACGGCCGGCCGCCCTGCTTTTTTTCCTGTTCCGATAACTGCGGAATCTGCAAAAACGCCAGCAACAGCGCCGCCACCACGCACACCCCGATCAGCGACAAATACGAACCGAGAAACACGTGATCGGTGAATATATCCTTGGTACGCTTGGCCATCTCCGGCGCCACAAAGCCGCCGATGATGCCGCCGGCGAGCGTGAGCGAAATCGCCTTGGCGCGAAAACTCGGCTCCGCCACATCCGCCGCGGCGAAGCGGTAATACTTGCCGAACGCGGTGTACGCGCCCATCAACAGCATGCCGAAACACAGCAGCCAAAAATCGGCGAGCCACACCGCCGCCGAGCAAACACCGGCGCCCACCATGCCGATCGTCGTGCCGGTTTGAAAGCCGGCGCGGCGGCCGATCGATTTCATCAGCAACGAGGCAGGGATGGTGGTGATCGCCGAGCCGATCACATAGCTTGTCAACGGCACCGTGGCCCAAGCTTTATCGGGCGCGATCGCAACGCCCGTTAACCCGGTGATCGCCACCAGCGTCACGCCGCCGGTTTGCAGCGTGGCCTGGCAAGCGGAGAGCACGACTACGTTGCGGTGCTGCCTTTGCATCATCAATCCCGGATCGCGAAGTTCGTCATTTAGACGCGACTATAACGCATGCGCGGCGCTCGCCGTGAGCCAGCATCCATACCATGAACACGTCAGGCGCCTCGCCATGCTTGCCATACAATGGTTTTTTACTGCAGCGGCCCCATCCACGATGAAACCCGCACCCTTCACCTAGCATGCGCCGCGCGATAAACGCGAAGTTTTGGCGTTACTCGCCGGCACGCCCAACGCGCGGCAATCCGGCACGTCGGCCATCGCCAAACACGCAACCGCGGCACTATCGGCGGCTCGTTGCGCCATCTCGATCCGTCGGCGAAGCTGGTCACCCGCGCCACCGCGCTCGATGCCACGTTGATCGCCGAAAGCGCGCTAGGCACGCGGCCCATCGCCATCAAGGATTGGGGCCAGGGTTATCTCACCAACGCGCTCGCCGACGGTGACCCGTTGCACGCCGTGGAACTGCCGCTGTGGCCTACAGGCCGCGGCCATGTGTTTACCCAATACGCGCGGCGGCACTGCAGGTTTGCGCGTAAACGCGCAGGACAATCAAAAAAACCTTAGACGCAGATTTACGCAGACGAACGCGGATTACCAGCGCAAAAATCCGCGAAAATCTGCGTTAATCTGCGTCGAAAAAGGTTTTGAGGTTGGCCTCACGACCCCGCAATCGTCACCCCACCATCCACCACGATCATCTGTCCCGTCACAAACGCGCCCGCCTCGGTTGCCAGGAACGTCGCCACCCCGCCGATGTCTTTGGGCTCGCCGATACGCCGCATCGGTGTCGAAGCTTCACGCGAAGCGCGGCGCTTGTCATCGCTCCACAGCGCCTTGGCGAAATCGGTTTTGATAAGCCCCGGCAGTATCGTGTTGACGCGGATATTCTTCGGCCCCCACTCCACCGCGAATGCGCGCGCCAGACCCGCTTCCGCCGCCTTTGAGGTGCCGTAAAGCCCCAGCACGGTGCTGCCGCGCAGCGCGCCGATGCTGGAGATGATGATCATCGCGCCGCCGCCGCGCTCGGCGATTTTCGGCAGCACCATATTACCGAGCCAGAACACGCTCTTGACATTGGTCTCCATGATTTTGTCGAACACATCGTCACTCGCGGTGGCGAGCGGCCCGAAATGCGGGTTGCTCGCGGCGTTGCACACCAGAATATCGATGCCGCCCCACTTCGCCACGATCGCATCGACCGCTTTTTGGCACGCCGCTTTGTCGCCGACGTGGCACGGCAGCGCGAACGCTTCCTGCCCGCGCGCGGCGAACTCGGCCGCCACCGCGTTGCACGCTTCGGCCTTGCGGCTGGAGATCACCACCTTCGCGCCGGCGTTGGCCATTTCCTCGGCGATGGATTTGCCGATGCCCTTGGTGGAACCGGTGACAAATGCGACCTTACCCTTGAGACTAAACATGAGGAGTCATCCTTTCCACGATACGAAATTACTGTCAGTACGTAACATTACTAATTATCGCGACAAGCAAGACTCGCGATACTGTCGGCTGCTAAAAGTTCAACGCGCCCACGAACAACAAAGATGCGCATCGCCGCATCAGATGTTATTTTAACGCGCGGGCCAACAATCAACGCCCACACAAGGAGGAAGTGCGATGAAAAAGTCGGTCATTTTAGGCGGTGTTCTCACGGCAACGGTGCTGTCCGGTTGCGCCACGGTAAGCCCGCAATTGGTGGAATGCCTGCAGCCCAATCGCCGCGTGGAAGTGGAAGTCGTCGGCCAGCGCATGGCCAAACCCAAGCCTGCGCCCAAGCCCGCGGCTGACGCCAAGCCAAAGGCCGAGCCCGATGCGGCAACCGCCGAGGCTAAGCCAAAGCCCAAGAAGCCGGTGATGGAAAACGTCGAGCACAAGGCGATGGTGCAGGGCAACTGGGCGTTTGATTACGGTCAGGCTGCGCTCAAGGATGAGGGCAAAAAAGAACTCGACAACCTGGCGCGCACCATCACCAAAGGCGCGGGCAAGGACACTCGCCCCACCATAGTTGGTGCGATCATCATCGCCGGACACATCGACCGCACCGAGGCGGCCGACGGCAAACAAGCCGTGGCCGAAGCGCGCGCCGTCTCGGTACGCGATTACCTCGTCAGCCAAGGCATGGATCGCAATCTGATGTTCTGGGAAAGCAAGGGCGACAAGCATCCGGTGCCGGTGACCAAGTTCTGCGAGCGCTAACGCACACACCCATAGCGGGCTCTCGCCCATCCAAACGCCCCGCAATGCGGGGCGTTTTTTTTGGCGCGACACCCAGTGTTGTGCCTCACCCGGCGGCAACAACGCCATGCGCCCCATAAACGCATACAATTCTGGCGTCACCCACACCTGCCGCCACCATGACCACCACCGAAAAACCACTGCCGTTAGCGGGCCTGCGCATCATCGAAATGGGCCACACCGTGATGGGGCCCTCGTGCGCCGTCGTGCTCGCCGACCTGGGCGCCGATGTCATCAAAGTCGAGCCGCCCGAAGGCGAGCGCACGCGGCATAACATCGGCTTCGGCTCGGGGCTGTTTCCGCTCTACAACCGCAACAAGCGCAGCATTTGCATCGATCTTAAGTCGGACACCGGGCGCGGCATCCTCACCAAGCTCATCACCACCGCCGACGTGCTGGTGGAAAACTTCGCCCATGGCACGCTGGATCGTCTCGGCTTCGGCTGGGCGCAACTGGAAAACATCAATCCGCGCCTGATTTATTGCGCGTTAAAGGGCTTTCTCAGCGGCCCGTACGAACACCGCCCCGCACTCGACGAAGTGGTGCAGTACATGGCGGGCCTAGCCTACATGACCGGCCCGCGCGGCCAGCCGCTGCGAGCGGGTGCGTCGGTGGTGGATTTGATGGGCGGCATGTTCGGCGTCATCGGCATCATGGCGGCGTTAAAAGAGCGCGAGCGCACGGGCCGCGGGCAGATGGTGAAAAGCGCGCTGTTCGAATCGACCGCGTTCATGGTGGCGCAGCACATGACCGGGCAAATCGTCAGCGGCGAGGAACCGCCGCCGATGCCGCACAAATCGAGTTCGTGGGCGATCTACGAGACCTTCACCACCGCCGAGGGCAAAGTGATTTTCATCGCCATCACCAGCGACAATCACTGGCGCGCCTTTTGCAAGGCGTTCGGGCTCGATGCTCTGCTCAACGACCCCGCGCTCAAAACCAACCCGCAGCGCGCGGCGGCGCGCGGCCGCATCACGCCCACGGTGACGCGGATCGTGGCCGAACGCCGTTATGAAGAATTGGCGAACACGCTCGAACGCCTGAAGATTCCGTACGCGCCCCTGGCCAAACCGGCCGACCTATTCGACGATCCGCATTTGAACGCAGGCGGGCACATGCTCGATCTGCATTTTTTCAACGGCCAGCGCGCCAACATACCCGGCTTGCCACTGGAGTTGAGCCATCACAAACTTGGCATCCGCTCGCAGCCGCCGCGCAAGGGCGAAAACACGCGCGCGGTGTTGGACGAACTCGGTTACGCCAGCAGCGACATCGATGGGTGGATCGCGCAAGGTATCGCGCTGTTGCCTGAAAAAACGTAAGTATTTGATTTTATTGCACTTTTAGTTTTAGAGGATAAGGCTATGCACATCGACACCCGCAGCGAAAAACTGCTCGCCCACAAAGACGGCGCGGCCGGCTGGATCACCTTCAACAACCCGGCCAAACGCAACGCCATGTCGTATGAGATGTGGCTCGCGCTCGATATCGCGTTGAATGAATTTCTCGCCGACGACGCGATACGCGTGATTGTGTTAAAGGGGACGGGCGACAAGGCGTTTGTGTCGGGCGCGGACATCAGCGAGTTCAAGGAAAAACGCGCCAATCCGCAAATGGTCGCCGAATTCAACAAAGTGTCGGGCGCCGTCGCCAACAAACTCGCGCACTGCACCAAGCCCACCATCGCCATGATCCGCGGCTTCTGCATGGGCGGTGGCTTGGGCACGGCGTTGACTTGCGATCTGCGCATTTGCAGCGACGATGCGCGCTTTGGCATCCCCGCCGGCAAGCTCGGCGTGGGCTACAAGTACTCGGCGTTAAAGCGCCTCACCGATATCGTCGGCCCCTCGTACGCGGCGGAGATTTTTTACACCGCGCGCCAGTTCGACGCGCAGGAAGCGAAGGACATGGGTTTGGTGAACCGCGTGCTGCCGGCGGACAAGCTCGAGGAATACGTCGCCAACTATGTCAAAACCATCGGCCAAAACGCGCCGCTCACTTTAAAAGCGGTGAAAGTGTGTCTGACCGAAATCGTCAAGGACGAAACCCAGCGCGACCTCGCGCTGTGCGAGCGCGTGGTCGACGACTGCTTTGCGAGCAAGGATTACACCGAAGGGCGCACCGCGTTCATGGAAAAACGCAAACCGGTATTCGTCGGAGCGTGAGCGGTATCGCCGACCGCGCTTAACACTGACACCCCATGAAGCCGCGCACCGCCCACGGTCAAAACACGCTGCCCGCCGAATATTTTGTGAGCCCCGACGTCTGGCAACTGGAGCAGACGCGCATTTTTCGCGCGGGCTGGCTGCTCGCCGGCCACGTGTCGGCGTTGCCGCAACCCGGCAGTTATTTCGTGCACGACATCGGCCACGACAGCGTGATCGTGCTGCGCGATCGCGCGGGGCGCGTGCGCGCGCATCACAACTTCTGCCGCCACCGCGGCACGCGCTTGTGCCTGGAACACCAGGGCGAATTGGGCACGGCACTACGCTGTTCGTACCACGCCTGGACCTACGAACTGGACGGCGCGTTGCGCGGCGCGCCGCATATGCAAGATGTCGCGGGCTTCGACAAAACACAGTGGGGCCTACAACCGGTGGCGCTTGCCGAATGGCGCGGGTTTTTGTTTATCAATCTCGCGCCCGCACCGCAGGCATTTGACACGGCGTTCGCGCCGCTGATCGGCAAATTTGTGCACTGGCCGTTAACGCAGCTGCAATCGGTCCATCAAACCGTGTATGAAGTTCAAGCCAATTGGAAACTGTTTTTCCATAACTACAGCGAGTGTTATCACTGCCCGACAGTGCATCCGCATTTGAACAAGCTCACACCCTACCGCAACACCGAGAACGATCTTGACGAAGGCGCGGTGCTCGGCGGGCCCATGTGGCTCAAAAACCCCGAGGGCAGCATGAGCCTGACGGGCGAGCGTTGCGCGCCGCCCTTCGCACAACTTACCGCCGGGGAACGCGGCCGCGTTTATTACTACACGCTGTTTCCCTCGGCGTTTTTATCGCTGCACCCCGACTATGTGCTGCTGCACCGCGCGCAGCCGCTCGCCCTTGAGCGCACGCGCATCGTGTGCGATTGGTATTTTCATCCCGATGCGATCGCCGCGCCCGGTTTCGACCCCAAGCCCGCGATCGACTTTTGGGATCTTACCAACCGCCAGGATTGGGCGCTGTGCGCCAACGCCTATCAAGGCATACGTACCAGCGCGTGGACACCCGGCCCTTACAGCGAACTGGAAAGCCAGCTCGCGGCGTTCGACCGGCATTATTTGCGCGTAATGCAGGGTTGAACGTCACTTCGCCGGCAGTACGAGTAGGGTGCGCGTCGCGCACGCGTAGCGATCGCTGACGCGTGCGCGATGCGCACCCTACGCTGATCAAATTCCCGCAAGCTTTTGAAACGGCGTAAGAAAATATGGGGGATGATCAGCCGCGTGGGAGCGGGATTTAAAGCCCTTCTTACTGTGGCAGAAGGCTTAGAGATACACTAATTTTGCATCGCGCCCCAGCGCCCGCAGCGCGTCCGCGAATTAATGGTTAACCGGCCCTAAGCGTTCTTAAACTTCGCCTTGCGCTTTTTGATAAACGCCTCCAGCGCCTCTTTGGCATCGGCGGTGTAACGCAGTTTAGTGTTCATGGTGTTTTGCATGTCGATGAACTGCTCGGCCGAAATGTCATGCGCGCGGTGCAGCGCCTGCTTGGTCATGCGCACCGCGATCGGCGCCTTGCTGTTCAACTTTGCGGCCAGCGTGAGCGCCTCGTCCATCAGCGTTTCGTGCGGCACCACCTTGTTGACCAGCCCCCACGCCTTGGCTTGATGCGCATCAAACGGCTCGCCCAGCATGCAAATTTCGGTGGCGATCGCCCGCCCGACCAGCCGCGGCAGATAGTAGGCCGAGGCCTCGGCCATCAGCCCGATGCCGACGAAGTTGCAGCCGAACTCCGCCTTCTCGCTGGCGATTCGAAAATCCGCCGCGAACGCCATGTTGTTGCCCGCGCCGCGCGTCACCCCATTGATCGCCGCGATCACCGGTTTGCTCATCTCGCCGAAGGCGATCGGGTAGTAATACTTCGCGTCGAACATCGGCTGCGTGAGGATGCTGTTGCCGCCGCCCGCGTTCTCGGCCTCGGCACGCGCCTTCAAGTCCGCGCCGGAACAAAAGCCGCGGCCGGCGCCGGTGACGATCAGCGTCCACACATCGTCGTCGTATTCGGCCTTGCGCACCACATCGGCGATGTCTTCACGCATTTCGATGTTGAGTGCGTTGAGCCGGTCGGGGCGGTTGAAGGTGATGATGCCGGTGTGCTCGCGCACTTCCCACAGGATGGTTTTGTACATGCTGACGCTCCATTCGCGACGGGTTACTTCGCCGCCTTAAACCGCGGCGTACGCTCGCGGTCACCCGGGTTGTCCCAGCCCTTCCAGTTGGGTTTGCGTTTTTCCGCGAACGCCTTGCGCGATTCGATGCGGTCGGAAAGCGCGCCGTGGTTGTGCAGCACCTTGGCGTAGGCCTCGAAATCGTCCGACACGCGCCCGCGCATCGCGCGCATCATGTACAGCGTGTTGGTGCGCGAGGCCGGCGGCAGGCTCATCAAGTGATCGGCCATGCCCCGCGCCTCATCCATCAGCTTGTCGGCGTCGACCACGCGATTCAAATAGCCGATGTCGTGCATGCGCTCGGCGGTGAAGCGAAACGCAAACGCGATTTCCATCGCCACCGCGTGCGGCAGGTTGTTGACGATACCGTGGCTGTGGCCGCCCAACAGCCAGCGCTTGGCTTCGGACGATTCGAACGTCACCCCCCGCGCCGCCACGCGAAAATCCGCGCGCTCGGTGAGCATAAAACCGCCGCCCATGGCAAAGCCGTTGATGGCGCAGATTACCGGTTTGTCGAGCGTGCCGTCGTTGTAGGGGTTGGATTTTTTCGCGGCCTCGGCGGAAGCGCCGACGGTGCCGCGCTCGACCGATTCTTTCATATCCTCGCCCGCGCAAAACGCGCGGCCGACGCCGGTAAAAATCGCCACCTCCAAATCCTTGCTGTCGCGAAACTCGGTCCAGGCATCCGCCAGCAAATTGCGCATTTCGGTGCCCAGCGAGTTCATGCGCTCGGGGCGGTTTAAGCGGATGGTCATCACGCCATCGTTACGTTCGACTTCGACAAAGGCCATAGGGATCTCCAGTGATATTCGCGGGAACTCGGATTCGAGCCATTACCAAAACTCCGCCCCCTCGCCCCGCTAAAGCGGGGCGAGGGCGAGAGTATCGTTGAGCCGTGATCATACGCTATCAGCGTCGCTTGTCGCCGGCGCGCATCAGCGTTTATTCCCCTGCGCATCCATGCGCCAAATGTGCTCGCGCCAATACCAGCCGATCGCCGCGGTGCAAATCAACCCGAATACGCAATACAACGTCGCCGTCGCGCGATAACCCACATTCGCGAGCAGCGGCCCGGACACCAGCAAGCCCACCGGCACGCCGTAAATCATCAGCGTGCGCACGCCCATTACATGCCCGCGAAACCCCTCGCGCGTGGTACGCAACAGCATCGCGGAGAGCGGCACCATGCTCATGCTTTGCGCGCAGCCGGCGAGGATGAGCATGGGGATGCCGCCGGTAAAGCCCGGCATTTGCGCGAAGATCAGCGTCATCACGTACCAGATGGCGCAAAACACGATCATGGTGCGCGCGGTGGGCAGCTTGTAGCCGATGCGGGTGAGGATCAACGAGCCCACCAGCGCGCCGAACGCAAAACTCGCCGCGAGGTAACTCAGGCCGCGCTGGTCGCTCAAATACACATCCTTGGCCACGAACGGCAGCAGCCCGTTGGTGAGCGGAAACGCGCACAGATTCACTAAAAACGCCACCGCCATGGCCGCCAGCAAGTGCGGCGTCTGCCACACGTACACCATGCCGTTGCTCAAGTCATGCAGCGTGGAGGACGGGCGGTTTTCGGTGGAACCGTCGCGGCCGGTGACCCGCAGACTCAACAGCAACGCGCCCGCGTAAAAGACGGCGATGGCCATGTACGCATTGGCCATGCCCAGCCACGCCGCCAGCGCCGCACCGCTGAGCGCACCGAAGATGCGCGCGGAATCCTGGGTGGTGCGCGACACGCTGGCAGCACCCATGATATTGGACGCCGGCATGGTTTCACCCAGCATGGCGTAACGCAGCACCAGATCGGAAGGCCGCACCACGCTCAAGATGGCGCCGATGACAAAGACATGCCACGGCGCGAGCACGCCGCCCAAAGCCAGCGACATGGTGAATAGCGCCGTCACGGTGTAGGCGAGCCGCAGCGCGCAGTAGGTTTTTTTGTTGCCCACGCGCTGGCCGGTGACGCCCAGCACCGGCGCCATCAGCGTGCCCAGGTAGGTCAACGCGCCAAACATCGTCAGCATCACCACCGATTGCGTTTCGACCAGGATGAACCACGCGAGCAAAATGAGCTCCATCTCCTGCGCCCAGGAGGTCATCAAATCGGCGGGCCATTGAAAGCGGAAACTTTTGACACGAAACGGCGCGAGCGCGGACGTTTTCGCGGGGGGCGCGCTGGGTGCGGCACTCATCTAAAACAATATCTCCCTGACTTGGTTGGCACTTGCCGACAAAACGGACAACGCAAACCTTCTCTGCCGATTTACGTAAGTATTTGATTTTATTACATATTTTGTTTTGGCGCAAGCCTGCGATTTAGTCCGCCTTGACACCCGCCGCCTTGATAATCTTGCCGAGCTTTTCCACTTCACCCACAAAAAAAGCCGTGGCCTCGGCTGGCGTGCTGCCCACCGCATCGGCGCCCTCGCGCGCCATGAATTTTTGCACCTCGGGGTGCTGCATCGCCTTAACCACTTCGGCGTGCCAGCGCGTGACAATCGCGTTCGGTGTGCCCGCCGGCACAAACAACACCATCCAATTGGCGATATCAAAACCGGGAAACATCGAATCGAGCGTCGGCACGTCGGGCAACACCGCCGAACGCTGCCTGGAGGTGACCGCGATGCCACGCACCCGGTTCGCGCGCAACGACGGCGCCGCGCTATTCACGCCGGGAAACGCCATTTCAGTCTCGCCGCCAATCAGCGCGGTCAATGCCGGCGCCGCGCCCTTGTAGGGTATGTGCGTCATCACCGCACCCGAAACTTGCTGAAACATCGCGCCGGCAAGATGGCTGGTGGTGCCGGTGCCGTTGGAACCGAAGTTCAGGCCGCCCTTGGTCGCTTTGGACAACGCCACCACGTCCCTCGCGGTTTTCACCGGCACCGAAGGATGCACCGTCAACAGCGCCGGCACGTTACCGATGTGCGACACCGCGACCAAACTCTTGCGCGGATCGAAACCCATACGCGGCGTAAGCGTCACGTTCGCCGCCAGCGCCGAAGTGGTGAACAACACGTTGTAACCATCGGGCGGCGATTTGGCGACAACTTCGGCGCCGATGTTGCCGCCCGCGCCGGCGCGATTGTCAACCACCACGCTCTGCCCGAACGATTCCTGCCAGCGCTGCGACAGCACGCGCGCCAACACATCGGTGCCACCGCCGGGCGCAAACGGCACTACCACGCGGATGCCGCGGTTGGGAAATTCTTGGGCGTGGATGTAGGTAACAACCGTGAACAACAGCGACGCCACACCAATCAACAAACGGGATTTCATACGACCTCGCAATATCATTTCTCGTTAGCCGCCGAACAACCGCTGCCGCCGTTCCCGCCTGCGCGGGAACGACACATGGGGATCGCAATTTTCGATGTAAATTAAACCGCCGTTGCCACGATCACCGAGCCTAACTCAAAAGCGAACCCGCCAACTCAGCGAATCCAAATGCTGGTTTCATCACGAATCGGTGCGAAATACGGCGCATACTTTTTCAACTTGCACCCGCATCCACACTACCATGCCGATAACACATAAGCCATTGATTTAATCTAATTTTTTATTTTTTCCGACTACGCATGTCGCGGCACCCACTTACCTCACGCGCCTGGTGCGCATATTGGTCGGTTTCACGCCCGGCGGCACCAGCCGTGTGGTGGCACGCATTATTTCGCACCAGTCGAGCGATCTGTGGAGCCAACCATTCGTGGCCGGCAATGCAGCGGCGCAGATTGCGGCGATCATGGGTGGTGATATTGATGGGCGGATGAAGCTTGCGACAAAGAAGTGCGGGGTGAAGGGCGAGCACGGCCTGGCTGCGGTATGCTGTTGTCTGTGTTCGTCCTTGCGCCTTCATCCATTGTGGCAAAGGCACAACATAACTCGCAATGACATCGCCCACCCAACGCGCCCTCCCCAGCACCGTCGTCACCTTGGGCATGGTGAGCTTGTTCATGGATATTTCCTCCGAAATGATCCATGCGGTGCTGCCCATTTTTCTGGTGGCGGTAGTGGGCGCGAGCGCGTTATCGATCGGCGTCATCGAAGGCGTGGCGGAGGCCACCGCGGCGCTGATCAAAATTTACTCCGGCGCGATCAGCGATTGGTTCGGCCGCCGCAAGCCGTTGTTGTTGATCGGCTATGGCCTCTCGACCCTGTGTAAACCGCTGTTCGCGCTCGCCACCGGCGTGGGCGCGATCTTCACCGCGCGCGCGCTCGATCGCATCGGCAAAGGCATACGCGGCGCGCCGCGCGATGCGCTGATTGCCGATGTCACACCGAAGGAACTGCGCGGCGCGGCCTACGGATTGCGCCAATCGCTCGATACCATCGGCGCGGTGGCGGGCCCGCTGCTGGCGATCGCGCTGCTGGCGGCGAGCAACAACAACTTTCGCCTGGTGTTTTGGGTGGCGGTGTTGCCCGCGCTGATGTGCGTGGCGCTGATCGTATTCATGGTGAAAGAACCGCCGCGCGCGCAACCAGTAGTCGCGCGCCCGTTTCCGATCAGTCGTGCCGAATTAAAACGCCTGCCGCGCGCCTTCTGGTGGGTCAGCGTGCTCGGCGCGGTGCTGACGCTCGCGCGGTTTTCCGAAGCGTTTATGCTGCTGCGCGCGGAAAACGTCGGGCTCGCCATCACCTGGGTGCCGATGATCATGGTGCTGATGAATCTGGTGTACGCCGCGAGCGCCTATCCACTCGGCGTGCTCGCCGACCGCGTCAACCGAAAGCTGATGCTGGCCGCGGGCGTGGGCTTGCTGATCGCGGCGGATATCGTGCTCGCATTGGCAAATCACTGGTGGGCCGTCGGCGTGGGCGCGATGCTGTGGGGCTTGCACATGGGCGCCACACAAGGGCTGCTTTCCGCCATCGTCGCCGATGCCGCGCCCGAGGATTTGCGCGGCACCGCCTTCGGCGCGTTTAACCTGATGACGGGCCTTGCACTGCTCGCCGCCAGCATCATCGCCGGCGCGCTGTGGACGTTTCTCGGGCCGGCGATGACTT
>VGIF01000076.1 GCA_016868015.1 Betaproteobacteria bacterium | reverse complement strand
AAAACACCGAATTAAACATCGAAAGCGCCTTCGGCCTGATGAAATCAGCATTCATTTCGCATAATCGGCATCATCGCTTTCCTCGGGCGCACCTTTTACCTACTTGATCAGCGTATCCTTATGTTAAAAAAGTCAATTAAATTAAATACTTACGATTATACGCTGAAGCCGATGTGGTTGGCCATTGCAACGGCGATTGTATACGCGTGAGCACTCGCGCCGTTGGTCTGTGACATTAATCGGAAAAACAGGGCGGCGCTTGCGCTGAATCAATCGGGCGCGCAACGGGCGATGCGATACTGCACCGAGTTTTATTGCCCAAGGTGAATCATGATTAAGGAAGTCAGCGGGGACATTCTTTTGAGCAAGGCGCAGGCCATCGCGCATGGCGTGGCGCCGAACGATCCATTCAACAATGGTCTTGCGCAACAACTGCGCGCGAGTTGGCCGGCGATGTACAAGGATTTTCGCCATTACTGCCAGACGCAGCATCCCAAGCCCGGCGGCCTGTGGACGTGGATGGGAGCGGATGGCAAACGCATGGTGAACTTGTTTACGCAAGAGCCCGCGTACGGCCGCGGCGAACGGCCCGGCCGCGCCAGCCTGCAGCATGTGGGGCATGCTTTGCGTGCGCTGTGCCAACTGGCCGACGCGGAAAAATTCACCAGCATCGCGCTGCCGCGGCTGGCGACCGGCGTGGGCGGGCTTGAGTGGCGCGACGTGCAGCCGCTGGTGGCGCAGCATCTGGGCGATCTGAAAATTCCGGTGATCGTCTACACCACGTATCACGCCCATCAAGCCGCCGCCGAAGGCTTGTAGCGCGGCGGCGCAGGCTGAAACGCCGCATCACTGCAGCGTGATGCCCGCCGCCTTGATCACTTTTGCCCACTTGTCCATTTCGCCGCGGAAGAACGCGTCGAATTGTTCCGGCGTGTTGAGCACAACCTCGTTGCCGTCGCGCTGCAGCCGCTCGCGCACGTCGGGCGCCGCATAGCCGCGCGCGATTTCCTGATTCAAGCGCTGGATGATGTCGCGCGGCGTTGCGCCCGGCGCGGCGACACCGGTCCACGGGCTGGTGTCAAAGCCCGCCAGCGTATCGCCCACCGGCGGCACGCCCGGCAGCGCCAATGAGGGCTTGGCGCTGCTCACCGCGATCGCACGCAGCCGCCCGGCCTTGATCAACGGCGCCACCGGCAGGATCGCGCTGAACACCCACGACACTTCGCCGCTTAACAGCGAGGTGAGCGAGGGCGCGGCACCCTTAAACGGCACATGCGTCATGCGCACGCCGGCCATCAGGCGCAGAATTTCGCCGCCCAGGTGGGTGGAGGTGCCGTTGCCGCCGGAGCCGAAGGCGATTTGATCGGGCCGCGAGCGCGCGAGCGCGATCAACTCACGCACGTTGGCGACCGGCAGCGATGGGTGCACCACCAGCGCGTTGGGGGTGGACACCAGTTGAATCACTGGCGTCAAATCGCGCAACGTGTCGTAGGGCAGTTTTTTCATCAGACTGGGCGCGGTGGCGGTGCTGGTGGAGGTCATCAGCAGCGTGTAGCCGTCGGGCGCGGCTTTCGCCACCAGGTCAGTGCCGATCACCGAGCCGCCGCCCGCGCGGTTTTCCACGTTGACTTGCTGGCCCCAGGCTTCGGTGAGTTTTTGCGCGACGATGCGCGCGAGGATGTCGGTGGAGCCGCCCGGCGCAAACGGGGCGACCAGGCGGATGGGTTTCACCGGATAGCTCTGCGCGTGCGCTGTGCCGGCAACGGCGACAAACGCGAGCGCGGCGCCACAATACACCAGCGGCTGACGGAAATTTCGCATATTTACTTTCTGTGCAGCTTGTAAAACGGATGCGGATTTCCTGGCACCTTCACCCGCAACGTGTAAATCGAAGTATGCGCGCAACAAAACAACGTGCGCAGATCCGGCCCGCCGAAGGCAAAATTCACCGCTTGTTCGGGAAAGCGGATGATGCCCACGCGCTTGCCGTCGGGGTTCCACACCCAAATGCCGCCGGGCGCCGTGCAATACACGCGCCCGATGCTGTCGACTTTCAGTCCGTCGGGAATGCCGGGTGCCGAACCCTCGTTGCAATCGGCGAAGATGCCGCGGCTGACATAATCGCCGTTGGCGTCGAGTTTGATCGCATGCACGTATTTCGAGGAGCGCGTGTTCGCCACATACAGCGTGCGCTCATCGGGCGAGAGCGCAAGCCCGTTTGGGTATTCGAAATTGGCCAGCACGCTCAAATTGCCGTCCGGCGCGAGACGGTAAACCCCGGCACCGTCCCATAAATTGTTGTCGCCTTCGCGCCCGGGAATTTCGCGCTCGTGATAGGGACGGCGCTTGTCGGGGTCGGTGAAATAAAGCGAGCCATTCGAGCGGCAGATCACATCGTTGGGGCGATTCAAGCGCCCGCCCTTGTAACGGTCGGCGATGATATCCACCTTGCCCCCGGCGTCCATGCGCGTGACCTTGCGGCCATCGCCTTCGCACACGATCAAGCGTCCCTGCAAATCGAAGGTGGTGCCGTTGCCGCCCTCGGTGTTGCGCACGAGTTGCACCGGTTGCCCGAGCTTGACGCGATGCAAGCGGTTGGGGCGCAGGTCGACGAAGTACCAATAGTCATCCGGATGCCACAGCGGGCCTTCGGTGAAGGTAAAGCCGCCGGCAACACGAACGGCGTCGGTGGTTTCCAGTACTTCGGGCAAATAGTTGTTGGCGGCCATGGCGGGCTCCTTCGAGCAGTTAGGGCTGGGTTTGCGGCGAACGCGGCAAACCGGCGTGACGCCACGATTTTATCGCCGCGCCGCCACCGAGGCCAAGCCACGTGCGCTATTCGCGTTTTGCCCAGATGCGCTAGCATTCGACTCTTGACGGCTTTTTTTCTGTCCAGGAGGAGACATGTTCGACATCAGACTCAATGATGAGCAGCGCGCCTATCGCGACCTTGCGCGCGAGTTCGCGCAAAACGAAATCAAACCCATCGCCATCGAGCTCGACAAAAAACCCAATTGGGAAGACCGCATCCCCTGGGAGGTGCTGAAAAAAGGCTCCAAGCTGGGCTTTCGCACCTTTGCGCTGTCCGAAGAGAACGGCGGCGCGGGCGCGTCGGATCACCTGACCGCGTGCTTGATCGCCGAGGAATTGGCCGCCGCCGATATCGGCACCGCGTACTATTACATGCTGACCGCGCGGCGCGCGCGCGACTGGTTCGAAATCCGCATGAACGACGAACAGCGCGCGTATTTTTTACCGAAGTTTTTGAACGACGATTTGTATTTCACCACGGTGGCGATTCACGAGCCCGACACTGATTTGGGTTTCGATTACTACACCGAGACGCCGGAGTGGGTGAAATTTAAAACGCGCGCCACCGAGCAGCCCGACGGCTCGTGGATCATCAACGGCGCGAAAAACTTTCAGACCGTGGGTTACCTCGCCAAACTGCTGGTGGTGCAGGCGCAAACCCCGGCGGGGCCGCGCGCATTTTTAGTCGAGGGCGACTCCAAGGGGCTGGTGCGCCGGCCGATGTCCAAAATCGGGCGGCGCGTGGGCGATAACGCGGAGATATTTTTCGACAACGTGCACGTGCCCAAGAACCGCATCCTCGCGCCCAATCCGCCGGGGCGCACCGACATCGGCACGCATGTGACCATTGCCTCGCTCACGCTGGGCCTGGGCCGCGCCGCGCTCGAAGCCACCATCGATTACGTCAAGGAACGCAAATCCGGCGGCAAGCCGATCATTGCACATCAGGCGGTGGGCGTCGAAATCGCCGACATGGCGATGAACCTCGAAGCCGCGCGGCGCCTGATCTGGACCGCGGCTTGGGCCAAAGATCACCCCGAAGCGTTCCAAGACGGCAGTGCCGACTATCAGCCGTACGAGTGGATGGCGCTGGCGTTTACCGGCAAAGCGGTGCAACGCCTAACCGAAAAAGGGATGGAACTTTTCGGCGGCATGGGCGTGATTCAGGGCATGCCGATTGAGAAATACGTGCGCGATGCGCTGATCCAAAAGCACATCTCGTTTCCGTTCCCGACGCGTTATCGCATCACCGAGGCGTTGACGGGGTATAAGCGCGCGAAGACGCCGTATTTGGGCAACACGTAGCAACGCGCGAAACTTCTCCTTACCGATGTGGCTTGTGGCGGCTTATAAAACCCCAGTGTGAAACAATCCGCGCCGGCGCCGCATGATGACAGCGTGTGCCCGTCGCGTAGTTTTGTTGAGCGCAGGCATGAACGGCGCTGATTGCCGCCGCCAGGGCGCACGCTCCGATAGCGCTGATCGAATTTGACATGCGGAGACCTTAAACGCATGCGAGCACGAGGCCAACTCAGTACGGAATGCGTGTTGACCCTGGCGAAGCCGCTCGCGATAATCGACGCAGTTTTTTCCACGGAGATGTCGATGGCCGCGACTCAACCCACCCGTATCTTCGCCGGCGGTGCGTATTTTCAGCTTAAAAACGGTACGCGTTACAGCGGCGGTTTGTTTCGCACAACGCCGGACAACGGCAAATGGGAGTTGCTGAGCAAAGGCCTGCCGGAGAATGTCGAGTCGCGCATTGTGGTGTTTCACCCCACCGAGCGTGACGTGGTGTACGCGGGCACGCAAGATGGCGTGTATCGCAGTCTTAACGCCGGCGATAGCTGGGCGCGGCTGGGCTTTCCGGTGAAGGGCGCGATCGTGTGGTCGCTCGCGTTTCATCCGAAAAATCCGAAAATCATGTACGCGGGGCTGGCGCCGGTGGGGCTTTATCGCAGTCTCGATGGCGGCGACACCTGGCACCCATTGAAAAACGTGCCGGTGCCCGAACATTGCCCGATGAGTTTCCCCACGCGCACCATCGGCATCGCGGTCGATCCCGCGAATCCGGATGACATTTACGTCGGCCTTGAAGTGAGCGGCGTGGTGGTCAGCCGCGACGGCGGCGAGACGTGGAAAGATGTGTCCGCGCCGTTGATCAAACTGTCGGAAGATTTCCCGCATCTTAAAAGCCGCATCGAATCCGACACTGATGCGTCCGGCATGCTCGACTCGCACGCCATCACCGTGAGCGCCGCGGCGCCGGGGCGCGCGGTGCTGGCGGTGCGTATGGGTTTATTCAGCACCAACGATCACGGCGCTTCGTGGCACGACATGCAAGTCGGCCAGCATTCACCGCTCACCTATTGCCGCGCGGTGATCACTTCGCCGCACGATGCGCGCGTGATGTACGCGGGCTTGTCGAGCTCATCGCGCGGGCACGACGGCTCGCTTTATCGCAGCAGCGACATCGGCAAAACCTGGGCACGCATCGATCACGGCATCACCGCGCGCGCCACCATGATGGCGGTGGCGGTGCACCGCGAAGACCCCTCGCGCGTCTACTGCGTATCGCGTTGCGGCCAAGTGTTCGGCACCGAAGACGACGGTAAATCGTGGCGCGAGTATGCGCTGCCGCAGGGCGTACAGGACGTTTACACTGTCGCCTGCGGATAAACGTAAGTATTTGATTTAATTTAATGTTTTTTAAAGCTGCAGAGGCATCGAAAGTGTGCTCATGCGCCCCGCGCCTACTTCGCCAGCCCCAGCTCGAGCAACACGCCGCGGGTGTTGGTGTATTGGCCATCGAGATATTTGACCAGTTCCGCGCCGCGCAGCAGCGGTGCGGAGACATCGTTCTTGGTCATCCAAGCTTTCCAATCCTCGCTTTGAAAGGCTTTGGCGAGCGCGTCTTCCCAGAACGCGATTTGCGGCTGAGAAATGCCGCGCGCGCCGAAGATGCAGCGCCAGGTGGCGAGCACCGGCGCGTTTAATCCGAGCTCGGCGAGCGTGGGCACATGGGCCAGCTCGCCGGGGCGGCGCTGCGAGGCGGCGATGGCGAGCATGCGCAACTGGCCCGCGCTCACCGGCGGCGTAGAGCCCGCGGCCGACGATACCGCGGCTTGAATGTGCCCGCCCATCATTGCAGTGGTGGCTTCGGCGCTGGTTTTGAAGACCACGATTTTCAAGCGCTTGGGATCAATGCCCGCGGCCTTCGCCGCCATCGCCACCACCGCGTGCGAGGTGCCGCCGCGCGCGACCACGCTAAATGCCACCGACTCCGGATCGGTTTTCAAGCGCTGAATCATGTCGCCGAAGGTTTTGAACGGTGAGTTCGTGGGCACCATGAATGCGCTGTAATCGACGAACGCCAGCGCCAGCGCCGGAAAATCACGGTAGTTGTGCTGCGACAAACCTTGAATGTGGTTGGTGAAAAAGGTCGAGGTCGCGAGCAACAAGTAATGCGGATCGGCCTTTTGTTGCGCGAGGTACGCCAGCGACACGGTTTGATTGCCGCCGGATTTATTCATCACCACCGCCGGCGTGGCGAGCGCCTTGGTATCCTGCAACGCCTTGGCCAACAGGCGCGCGACGGTATCGTTGCCGCCGCCGGGCGCAGTGGGCACAATGATCTCGACTTGCTTCTCCGGGCGCCACGCGCCTTGGCTCCATGCGGCGGTGTAAGCAAGACCCAAAAACAGCGTAGCAAGTAGACGTAGCATGGTGGTTGTACTCCCCGTTTGGTTGGTATGGCTGATTATCCTGGAAACGGCAGTCGGACGGGCTGGAGCGTGCGGTTATGGGCACTCTGTCAGCGGCTAAGAGCGCCAGCTAATAATACATAAGTATTTGATTTTATTAATATTTTTTATGGCGGCTTTATTGTCAAGACAGCATTGCACAAGCCGCGCTGTGGTGGACGAATCAGTGCGCCAGTGTGCACTACTTCATTGCATGATCGAGCACGATGCGCGGAAATATCGCCTGCCGAGCGATCGCAGGCCGCGATGCAAGCGCTCGCCGCGGCACGCAATCGTTTTTAACCGGCCGCACCTGCATCTCACGAAAGCCAAGGGGTGTGTATGTCAAGGCCTCGTTCCCATGCGAGGCGTATCGAAGGAACTGGCCCATGGCAACGCTGATTCCCGCACTGAGCAGTTGCGCCGCGCGCATGACTTCCGGCGAACGCCGCCTGGCGCAGCGCCTGGAGCAAAAGCTCGATGATGACTATTGGCTGTGGTATGACGTGCCGATCGGGCCCAAGCAAATGCACCCGGATTTCGTGGTGCTCAATGCGCGCCGCGGCTTGCTGGTGTTGGAAACCAAGGATTGGAAGCTCGACACCATCCGCCGCGCGACCCGGCAACTGTGGGAGATCATGCCCGATGGGGTGCAGCGCAAATCGGTGATCAACCCGTTGTCGCAAGCACGGCACTGCGCGCTCCAGGTCGTTAACGCGCTGGAGCAAGACCCTCGACTCGTGCACGGCGCGGGGCCACACCAGGGGAAGCTTTGTTTTCCGTGGGCCTACGGCGTTGTGCTCACACGCATCACGCGTAAGCAGTTCACCGATAGCGGCTTGGGCGAGGCCATCGAACCGCATCGCGTCATTTGCGCCGACGAAATGCTGGAGTCGGCCGATGCCGAGGCTTTTCAGCAGCGCTTGTGGGACATGTTCCCGTATTCGTTTGGCGGCCTGCTGACGCTGCCGCAACTGGATCGCGTGCGTTGGATCATGTTTCCGCAAGTGCGCATCCCCTCGCAGGCGGGATTGTTCGAGGGCGCCAAGGATGACTCGCCGTTGCTCGACATCATGCGCGTCATGGATTTGCAGCAGGAGCAGTTGGCACGCAGCCTGGGTGACGGCCATCGGGTCATACACGGTGTCGCGGGCTCGGGCAAGACCATGATTTTGGGCTACCGCGCGCAATATCTCGCGAGCGCCCAAACCGCCGCCACCAAGCCGGTGCTGGTGCTCTGTTACAACGAGCCGCTGGCCGTGAAGTTGGAGGCCATGTTCGCCGCTAAGGGGCTCGCCGACAAAGTACACGCGCAGAACTTTCACAAGTGGTGCCGCCGCCAACTGGTTGCGTTCGGCCAACCACTGCCGGCGCAGGGCCCGAAGATGTTCGAGCAGATGGTGCAAAACGTGATCCGCGCGGTGCAGCGCAAGCTGATACCCGGCGGGCAATATCAAGCGATTTTGATCGACGAAGGCCATGATTTCGAGCCGGACTGGCTAAAGCTCGTCGCGCAAATGGTGGATGCGCAAACCAACAGTCTGCTGTTGCTCTATGACGATGCGCAAAGCATTTACAAGCGCTCGCGCGCCCAACAGTTCAGCTTCAAAAGCCTCGGCATACAAGCGCAGGGCCGCACCACAATCCTCAAGATCAACTATCGCAACACCAGGCAAATTCTGCACCTCGCCCATAAGGTTGCCGGCGACTTGCTCACACAGCAAGACAAGGATGAAGATGGCATCCCACTGGTGCAGCCGGTGAGCTTCGGGCGCGAGGGGCACGAACCGCTGGTATTGCGCCTGCCGGGGTTGCCGCAGGAGGCCGCGCAGACATCGGCGTGGTTGGCCGCGGCGCACGAAAAAGGGCACGCATGGGCGGATATGGCGATCTTGTGCCGCGATTCAACGGTGATGGATGCCTGCGAGAAAGTCTTGCGTCGGCGCGGGCTGCCCCATCAAGTGCGCAGGCGATCCGGCGATTTCCGCCCGGCCGAGGACTCGATCAAAATCATGACTATGCACGCGAGCAAGGGCCTTGAGTTTCCGGTGGTTGCCATTCCCGGCGTTGGGAGCTTATCCAAAGGCGGCGACGACGAAAAAGACGAAGCCATATTGTTTTACGTCGCCGCGACGCGCGCAACCCATGAACTAATGGTGACGGTGAGCGGCGAGGGCGCCTTTGGCGCGCGCCTGGGCGTGTAACGCTGAAACAGCCTTCAGTGCCAGGGTTCGGCGCGGCCAACATCAAATACGCGGCGTTCCCCAGCGCAATGGCGCCGGCATCTCATCCACCGGCACCGCCCGCACCTCGAAACGCAGCGCCGCCAAATCGCCCAGCACGTAAGTCGGATCTGCGCCGATGCCGCCTACCGTGCCGGGATTGACGTACCAAGTGGCCGCGCCCTTGATGTTGGCGACGCGTTCGACTTGCGCGCGATGTTCGTGGCCGCAGCACACCAGATCGTAATCGCCGGTGCAGGCCATGGCGCGCGCGTAGTGCGGATAGTGCACCATGAAAACGCGGCGATCGGCCAGCGTGAAGCCGGCGTCCTGGCCATGGTATCGAACTACGCCGCCCGGCTGCGCCGCGAGCTTCGTCATGGCGTGCAAATCACCCATGTTGTTGCCATGGATCACGTGCACCGGCAACGCATGTTGTTGCAGCACGCGCAGCGTCGAAGGCGCCACCACATCGCCACAGTGCAGCACGGCTGTGGCGCCCAGCGCCCGAGCGTCTTTGACCGCGGCATTTAACAAATAGCGATTATCGTGCGAATCGGAAAGAATGCAGATTTTCATGGTGCACGCACTGTAGCCTCGCCACCCAATAGGGTCAACCGCGCAGGGTCGGCCGCGCGGATTGACGCTGCGTATGCCCGTGGCTATATTCGACGGGGCACGACCCAGCACCCGAAATTTCATCGGCATCGATGTTGCCCGCCCGCATGACTGGCCTAACCGGCGAAACGGCGCCGCGGCGTAGCAAATTTTCCAAGGGAGTAAGGCGATCTTGAGTAACTTAGTGCCGCCGCACGGCGGCGGTCCATTGAATCCGCGCATGCCGGCCGGTGCGGCCCTCGACGCCGCGCGCACGCGCGCGCAAACGCTGCGCAAAGTCAACGTGAGTTCGCGCGAGCGCGGCGATCTCATCATGCTCGGCATCGGCGGTTTTACCCCGCTGGATGGTTTTATGTCGCGTGCCGACTGGCTGGGGGTGTGCGAAAACTATCGCACGGCGTCGGGCTTGTTTTGGCCGATCCCGATCACACTGTCGGTCGATACGCAAACCGCGGACACGATCGCCATCGGCGGCGACATTGCGCTGATCGACCCGGAAGGCGGCGAGCCGCTCGCCACCATGAAGGTGACGGAGAAATACACCATCGACAAGGCGTTCGAGTGCGAAAAAGTGTTTCGCACCACCGACGCCGCGCATCCCGGCGTGAAAATGGTGATGCAGCAGCCAGAGGTGAATCTAGCTGGGCCGGTGACCGTGCTCTCCGATGGCGGCTTCAAGGCGAAATACGGTGCGCTGTTCATGACGCCCGCCGAGACGCGCGCGGAATTTACGCGCCTTGGTTGGTCGCGCGTGGCCGCGTTTCAAACGCGCAACCCGATGCACCGCTCGCATGAATATCTCGCCAAAGTCGCGATCGAAGTGTGCGACGGCGTGCTGGTGCACTCGCTGCTCGGCAACTTGAAACCCGGCGACATTCCGGCCGAGGTGCGCACGCGCGCGATCGGCGTGCTGATCGAAAAATATTTCCGCGCCGGCACCGTGGTGCAAGCGGGCTATCCGCTCGACATGCGCTATGCCGGCCCGCGCGAAGCGTTGCTGCACGCGTTGTTCCGGCAAAACTACGGCTGCTCGCACCAGATTATCGGCCGCGATCACGCCGGCGTGGGCAGTTACTACGGGCCGTTTGATGCGCATCATATCTTCGACACCATCCCGAAAGATGCGCTACTGACACAGCCTTTAAAGCTCGACCTGACGTTCTGGTGCTACGCCTGCGGCGGTATGGCTTCCACCCGCACCTGCCCGCATACGGAGAAGGAACAACTGCAGGTGTCCGGCACCCAGCTTAGAAAATCGCTGGAACAGGGCGCCGTGGTGCCGGCGGAGTTCTCGCGCGCGGAGGTGCTCGACATACTGCGGGCGTATTACGCCGAACTGGCGGGCAGCACGGCTGCGGCGCGTTAGGGTTGTTCGGGCCGTTCGCCCAATAAAAAAAGCCGCCCACGAGTCGGCTTTTTTATGTTGGCAAAGTCGTGCCGAAGGATGCCGGCTTATGTCGGCTACGGCTGCTTCGGCGTCTTATATTCGGCGACTTTCTGCAGCGGCTTCCAGATGGTTTCGTAACCGACAAAGCCCTTGTCGTTGCGCGGCATTTGCCGCGTGGTGTAAAAACGCGTCACGCCATCGGGAGCCTTGGTAGGGGGTTTTTGCTCGCTCATCAGTCACCTATATCATTAAGTTGGGATTATAGCCGCAAGGATCAAGGCTGCAAATTCGACGTTACCGCTCAAACCGGCCGCATGCGTGACGAGTCGATCGCCGCTTGCGCGGGAATCGCTCCGCCCGCCTGGATTTCCTCGTCCGTCGCGTCGCGCACGGTCAGTATCTCCAGCCGGAACACGACTTCGCGGCCGCACAAAGGGTTGTTGCCGTCCACCGTCAGCGTCTCGGCGTCCATCCGCGTCACCAAAAAACTGCGGGTCTGGCCCTGGTCATTTTCCATCAGGATCGAGGTGCCGATCTGCCGGTATTCCTCAGGCACATTCTCAAGGCGGTCGGTAAACACCAGCGACTCGTCCCGCGCGCCGAAGATCTGGTTGCCGTCGATGGGCACTTCGATGATTTCGCCCGCGCAGCGGCCTTCGAGTTCGTGGTGCACGGAAGGGGCTAAAATTTCGTTATGCCCGTGCACATAGCCCAGCGGAAACTCGACGCCCGTGAGCACATGCCCGGTTTTTTTGTCGGTCACCTGGTAGGTGAGTTCGACAAACTTGCCGTCTTCGATGAGGTCGTCCATGCTGATTTTGAAGGTGCTGCTCACACGATCAAAAAATCGATGCACCAAAAATCTTGACCACTTCGTTCTCGTAGCCCAACACCAGCCGGCCCAGCCACTCGCCCGGCTTCTTGGTGCTGCGCTGCCGGTAAAGCACCGTCACATGCTCGCCGCGGCGGATAATGCCGATTGAGTCGATGTCCTCGGACAGGTTGCGCGCCAGCTCGCTATGCGCGAACTGGTGGCCGGCTACGGCTTGATTCATCGCCCGCGCCAGAGAATTGGAAAAGTGCTTCACGAATTCCCCGTACTTGCCTTCGTTCGACTGCTTGATGAGGTCGCGCCACAGCGGATCGGCTATCGCCAAAATCTCCGCATCGGTCTTTTCAATAATGTTCATGCCTCGAAGGCCAGCCTGCACCCAAGGTACGGCGGCTACTCGTTCTCCGACACCAGGTGATAACACGGTGCCTTCTCCATGGTGTATTCACCGGTTTTCGGATCGCGGCGCGATACCGTCAACACGTGCCAGTTTTCGTCATCGAGCTTCATCGCGTCGCCGCGGTAGTAGTAGCCCGGCCAACGGGTTTCCTTGCGGAACAGTGTGTGGTGGGTGACGCACTCGGCGGCGCGATGACGGTGCTTTAATTCCCACGCGCGCAGCAACTCATGGATGTCCTTGGCCGCAATACTCTCGAGGTCTTCCTCCATGATCGCGAGCTTTTTCAAGCAGATGTTGAGGAGCTTCTCGTTGGTCATGTAGTTGACCGTGACGCCGCCGCAGTATTCATCCATCAGCTTTTGCAGGCGATCCAGGCCCTGCTTGGGGTTGATGAAGTGCGGGTTGACGTCACCCGCCACCACCGCGTTGCTGTAAACCTTGTAATGCTCCAGCGGCTTGTAGATTTCCGCCTTGCGGCGTTGGATTTGCTCCTCGGAAACACGGATGCCCTCGGCCTTGCCATCGTCGATGTATTTGCAGGCCGCCTTGGCCGCCAGACGGCCTTCGGTAAACGAGCCCGACGAGAACGCATGCGGCGTGCCGCCGACGGCATCGCCGGCGCCGAACAGGCCCTCGATGGTGGTCATGCGGTTGTAGCCCCAGAAATACTCCGGCGGCGAAACGTCCTCCGGCCCCGAGCACCACGCGCCCGAACAAGTGGCGTGCGAGCCCATCACATAGGGTTCAGACGTGGTGATTTCAGGATTTTCATTCTTCGGGTCGACATCGGTGGCCGCCCACAGCACCGCTTGGCCGATGGTCATGCCGAGGAAGTTCTCCCAGCCCACCTCTTCCAGATGCGGATCCTGGAACGCCTGCATGGTCACCATGTGTATCGGGCCGCGCCCTGCATTGACCTCGCTGATAATGCAATGGTTGCGCAGACAGGTCGGGATCGGCCGATGTGTCAGGTGCGAGGCTTCCGGATCGAGATACTCCTTGCCGACCATTTGCTGTAGCGCGGGGAACCACTTGGATTCGTATTCCTCGCCCAAACAGTTTTGCGTGTACGTTTTCAGATGCAGGAAGTACGCGCCGACCGGGCCGTAACCATCCTTGAAGCGCGCCAGCACGATGCGGTTTTCCATCTGCGTCATTTTTGCGCCGGCGTTGATCATCAAGCCATACGCGGAAGCCGACGACCACGGCGCATACCACGTGCGGCCGGAGCCTTCGCCCACCGAACGCGGTTTGAAAATGTTGGAAGCGCCACCCGCGCCGCAGATCACCGTCTTCGACTTGAAGACATGGTAGTTGCCGGTGCGCACGTTAAAGCCCACGGCGCCGGCCACGCGGTTCTCCTTGCCGTCATCCATCAACAGATGGGTGACGCAAATGCGGTTGAACACCTGGTCCGCGGATTTCTTGGCGGCCTCGGCCACGATCGGCTTATAGGACTCGCCGTGGATCATGATCTGCCAGCGCCCCTCGCGCAGATAGCGCCCGGTTTTCGGGTCCTTCATGATCGGCAGGCCCCACTCCTCGAACTGATGCACCGTGGAGTCGACGTGGCGCGCCATGTCGAACAGCAGGTCTTCGCGCACCAGCCCCATCAGGTCGATACGCGCGTAGAGCACGTGATCCTCGGGCTTGTTTTCGCCCCAGCGCGTGCCCATGTAGCAGTTGATGGCGTACAAGCCCTGAGCGACCGCGCCGGAGCGGTCGATGTTGGCCTTCTCGGCAATCACGATCTTCTTGTTTTGCCCCCAGAAACGGGCTTCCCACGCGGCGCCGCTGCCGCCCAGGCCCGAACCGACGACCAGAATATCGATGTTGTCTTCGACGATGGTTTTGTAAGCCATTAGTAGTACACGCCTTTATTCAACTTAAGCCCAGCGGCTTTCAGCGTATGCAAGCCGCCGTCATCCATGCGTAGCCACTTGGGCTCGTTGTAGAGCAACTGGCTGTCGCGCATTTCAGTGCTCGGCGCGGGCACTTCCTTCAACTTGGGAATCGCAGTGCCCCACGGCTTGGTGGTGATGGGCGACAGAAAGTTTTTTTCGGTGCCATTGCGGAACTTGATCTTCCAGGCAATCGTGCCCTTCTGCTCGTCGCGCTGCACACGCACGCTGTGGCCGAGCGGCGCGAAGTCGGCGTAGCCGCGCACATCGATCGCGTTCTGCGGGCAAGCCTTGACGCAGGAGTAGCACTCCCAGCACATATTCGGCTCGATGTTGTAGGCACGCCGGTAGGTTTTGTCGATGTGCATGATGTCGGACGGGCAGATATCGACGCAGTGTCCGCATCCGTCGCACCTTGTCATGTAGACGAAGGTAGGCATGAGTTAGCTCCTTGATCCGTGTAATTCTTAGTAGTGATTGGGTTTTTCGCGCTTGATGCCGAGTCCCATATCCATCGGCGCGTTTTGCAGGAGCTCCATGGAGTGGCGCTTTTGTTGCTCGGGATCGTCGCGCGAGAGTGTCGGCAAATTCTGGTGAGTGCCATTGGCCTCGGACAGGCGTTTCTCGAAGGCCGCGGCGGGCTTGAAAAACATATGCGCGAATTTCGACCAGGGCACCGAGCCGAACAAGATGGTCGTGGCGAGTATGTAAAGGCCAAAGAACAAACCGGCGAATGCGCTGCCGTTCGCCTGCAGGAAGGCCCAAATCAGAGCCAGCGTGACGCTTGCCAGCAGCGAGAGGATGAACAGATCCGCATGCATCAGACGCAACGGCGCCCCCCCCTCCGCAGCCACATCCACGCGGATAAAAAACCAAAACCAGTAGCCGCCCACGCACACCATCAGCGCGCCCACGCACCACAGTAGCGGCAATAGCGTCGGCGTCGGCGTGGCCGGCGTCGGATAGCCAAAAATCATGATCACCGTGGTGACGACATAGAGGATGAACCCGTACATGGTCAGCAGATGCGCAACGCGGCGGCGCTGATTACAGAATTCGCCGGAAGCCATGACGTCCACCACCGCAGTCTTTACCGCAGCGGATATCACCTCGCCGCCGCCGACCGTCTTTGTGCTTTTTTCACGCGATTTGCGCCAGTTTGCAAAAAAGTACTTTGCACTGCCCTTGTGAAGGATGTCGTAGAGGGTGCCAAAGAACACCGCGAGCACCATCACGATGAGATAAGTTTGCAAGGCGCTCGCGGGCAACAGCTCCGACAGCGCGGCGAAGGGATTTTGACTGAACATGGTTACCTCAAGCTGATCGACGGGTGGCTCGCGCGCCACTTATTGGTTTTTTCATTACGGGCCGGTGGTTCGTGGTGCGACAACGATGGTTCACATTGTCGCTAGCTCCTGGCGCAGCATTTTACGGGATGCCGCTTTGCGCTCAATCGAAAAAGAAATTATGCGGGCATCGAAAAAACTGATGCCATTGAATTGTTACAAAATGCTGCGGTGCGGGAGCGGCAAGCGTTAAGCCGCCAGCCGCTGCGCCGCCGCAAGCTGCTCCTTGGCAAAACGCACGAATTCCGCCACCAGGTTAGAGTGAAAGCGCTCCTTGGGATACACCACGGAAAAATTGCGTATGAGCGGCGGCTTTAGCGGCACCTGCACCAACTGCCCCAACTGCAACTCCTTGGCGGCGATCACGCGCGACATGATGGCAAAACCGAGGCCGGTGGCGACCAAGCCTTTTAGCGCTTCCGGGCTGCCCAGTTCGACCACCAGGTTCATCGAGTCGGGCGACACGCCGACTTTTTGCAAGTAGCGGTCGATCACCGCGCGCGTGCCGGAGCCCGCTTCGCGGCTGACATACGGATGCTGCGTCAGCGCCGCGGGCAGCGCAAACGTTTCGCGCGCGAGCGGGTGCGTGGGCGCGCACACCACTTGCAATTCATCCTCGCAGCACACTTCGTTTTGCAGCGAGGCTAAGTGCGAATCGCCTTCGATGAAACCCAAGTCGAGCGTGTGCTCGGCAACGCGCTCCTGCACGGTTTCAGAGTTACCGACGAAAAGGCTGGGCGCCACTTCCGGATAACGCGCCTTGAATTGGCCGATCAACTGCGGCAGCACATATTCGCCAACCGTCATGCTGGCGCCGATTAACAGCGGCCCCGCGACCTGCCCGCCGATGTCTTTTAAGCGCGTGTCGAGCTCAGCGGACAGCGCCAGAATGCGCTCGGCGTATTCCAGCGCGATCTTGCCTGCGGGCGTCAACGAAATGCGCCCCTGCGCGCGGTCGAACAAGCGCGTTTGCAGTTGCTCCTCGAACTGTTTCACCTGAAACGTCACTGCGGGCTGCGTCATGAACAACGCTTCGGCGGCCTTGGTGAAGGACAAATGCTTCGCCACCGCGTGGAAAACCTGCAAGCGCCGGTCGGCCATGTTGATCCGAGGTTCAAGTCGTAAGGTAAGTGCTATTCAAGCATAATTCGCCTTCCCTATAAACCGAAAACGCCATGGCTCTTAAGCGCCCCCAAGGCCCCGCCGGCACGCTGGTGGTGCTGGAACACAACTCGAAAATTCTCAAGGGTAACCCGCTCGGCGACCCCCACGTGCGCAAGCTCGGCGTGTGGCTGCCGCCGCAATATGACCACACGGGCAAGCGGCGTTTTCCGGTGCTTTACGACTTGGTGGGGTTTACCGGCTCAGGCTTGTCGCACACCGCGTGGAAGCCGTTTGGCGACAACGTGCCGGAGCGTGCCGCGCGGCTGATCCACGCGCAAAAAATGGGGCCGGCGATCATCGTGTTTCCAGACTGCTTTACCGCGCTGGGCGGCAATCAGTACATCAATTCTTCGGCGATCGGCAACTACGCCGATTATTTGACGCGAGAGATCATCCCGTTTGTCGACCGCGAATTTCGCACGCTGGCGAGCCGCGAGCATCGCGGCTGTTTTGGCAAATCCTCCGGCGGCTACGGTTCGATGATCCACGGCATGCAATATACCCAGCACTGGGGCGCAGTTGCCAATCATTCGGGCGATGCGTATTTCGATTTTATTTACTGGCACGATTGGCCGAACACGTTAAACGAGCTCGCCAAGCATCGCTTGCCCAAGCGCAAAGCGGGCGCTTACCACGTGCTGCGCGATTCCACGCGCAAGGGTCTAACGCAAGGGCTCGACGACGGCCGTATCAAACGTTTTCTCGACGCGGTTTGGAAAAAAGAAAAGTTTTCCAGTGCCGAGGGCCACGCCATCATGAACATTTGCATGGCGGCGACCTACGATCCCGCCCCCCGCGCGCCGCTGGGTTTTCGTGTGCCGTTTAATCTGGAGTCGGGCGAGTTAATCGCGGCGCGCTGGCAAAAATGGCGCGCGCACGACCCGATCAACCTGGTCGCGAAATACCGCGCTAACCTCAAGAAACTCAAAGGCATCTACATCGATTGCGGTTCGCGTGATCAGTATCACATTCACTTCGGCTCGCGCATTTTGTCCAAACGCCTTGCCACTGCCGGCATCCGCCATACCTACGAAGAATTCGACGACAACCACTCCGACATCGATTACCGCATGGACGTGAGCCTGCCATTCTTGTATCGCTCGCTGCGTCCATAAGTTCATATTGCGTGAGATAGCGATTTTGCCTGTCAGTAATGTGTCTGCTTTAATCGAATTTTATAACTCATTGATTTAATTTATATTTTTGTTTTTACCTGAAACGAAAGCGTTTCCCACGTACTAATCCAGTGCCGCTTTTTTAGGCAAATTGCCGGAATTACGGTATGATGCGAACCCTTCGCAAGTCGCTGGCGCCGTGCTTTTCCACATGCGGCCCAGGTTCCGCCACTTTGGTTTACGGGAAATTCGCAATGCAAGCCATTCTTGACTACCTGAAAAACACCGGGGAAAAGCTCGATTCGGAAATTGCCGCGGCAACGGGCATGACGCTCGCCAGCGTACGCACCAGCGTGCAGGAATTGCACGCGCGAGGCGCGGTGATGGTGTGCCGTTCGATCCGTTATCAGGATGGCAAGGAAATGGAAGGCATTCTGTGCCGCATTTCCGGTTATATCCCGCAAGCCGCGCCCGGCCGCAAGCCCAAGTCCGCGGTGCAAGCCAAGGCGGCCGCCGAAGCGCACGAGTAATCGTTGTCACCCGCCGCGTTGCTTGATGCGGCGCGCATGCTCCCGTAGTGCAAAATTCCTTTCGTTACCTAACGTTGCGTAACGAAGGGCGTTTTCGCGCCTGCATCGACAGCTACGGCGTGCCGCGCAATAATCCGGACTAGCGGACACGAATTTCACAACGAGGAGGATGGTCATGCGAACTCTAATTGCGGCCGGCACGATAACAATCTTGGGCGCGGCGCTCGCGCCGCTCAGCCATGCGCAGCCCGCTGCGGGCGCGGGACAGGCCTTTCCCGCCAAACTGGTGCGCGTGGTGATTCCGTTTGCGGTGGGCGGCAGCAGCGACGCCAACGCGCGGATCATCTCGCCGCCGTTGACCGAACGCTGGAAGCAGCAAATCATCATCGATCCGCGCCCGGGCGCCGCCACCGTGATCGGCACCGACCTTGTCGCCAAAAGCCCGCCCGACGGGCACACGCTGCTGATCACCTCCACGCAATTTGTGCAAAGCCCGGCGATGTTCGCCAAGCTGCCGTTTGATTCGCTTACCGATCTGGTGCCGATCACGCGCATTACACGCTCGCCGCAAGTGATCGTGGCGCATCCGTCGCTGCCGGTGAAAAACATCGCCGAGCTGCTGGCGTTCGCGCGCACGCGGCCGCACCAAATCAACATGGCCAACGCGGGCACCTCGCTGCCGAGCCATTTGTTCAACATGCTGGGCAAGGTCCAAATCGAAACCGTGCCGTACAAAGGCGCGGGGCCGATGATGATCGACGTGAGCGGCGGCCATGTGCATCTGGCGATCGGCGCGGTAAGCTCGGTGCAAGCGGGGGTGCGCGGCGGCCGCGTGCGCATGCTGGGCATGACCTCGCCCTCGGTGGCGTTTCCCGATGTGCCGATCATCTCAAAAGACTTACCGGGGTTTGATGCCGACACCTGGTTCGCGTTTTTCGCGCCGCGCGGCACCCCGCGCGAGATCGTGCAAAAAGTGCGCGACGATGTGGCCGCGGTCATCCACACGCCCGACACCAAACAAAAGCTGATCGACATCGGCGGCGACCCGGTGGGCGAACCCTCTGATGAATTCGCCGCGCGCGTCAAGCGCGAAATCGCGCGCTGGCGGGAAGTGGCGCAAGTGGCGGGGATTAAGCCACAGTGATGCGCTGGCCCGCTGGGCTGAATGCCATGCGGCCTAACGCGGTTGCAACGCTGCGGTACAACGGAGCGAGGGGATCGGTCAACCCGGTGTTGGGCCGCGCGGGCTCGGCGTAAACGGTTCACTCAAGGGGATATCCATGAAAAGGATACGCTGATCAAGTAGGTAAAAGGTGCGCCCGAGGAAAGCGATGATGCCGATTAGGCGAAATGAATGCTGATTTCATCAGGCCGAAGGCGCTTTCGATGTTTAATTCGGTGTTTTTCGCCGTTTTAGGCTTCCGCTGCACGCACTTATCCCGTGAGCGGCCTATCCCATTTGTAAATGTTCACCATCGCCAGCATCGCAAAGGCGCGATTGGCGTTCT
>VGIF01000075.1 GCA_016868015.1 Betaproteobacteria bacterium | reverse complement strand
GCCGGCGAGCAACGCCGTCGCCGCCAGCCCCGCGCTTTTGTAGGGGATATGCAGCGCCTTGACGCCCGCGGTTGCGGTAAACAATTCGTTGGCAAGATGACTGGCCGTGCCTACACCCGTCGAGCCGAACGCAAGCTTACCGGGCTGCGCCTTCATCATCGCGAGCAACTCAGGCAGCGATGTCGCCGCGAGCCTGCCGTTGATGGCGAGCACGCTCGGCTGATCGGCCAACAACGACAGCGGCGCGAGTTGCTTCACCGCCTCGGCATCGGGGTTGCGGTAGAGCGCCGGCGCGATCGCCAGCGTGGTGCTGGTAACCAGCAGCGTGTAACCGTCGGCGGCCGCGCGCGCGACGATCGCGCTGCCCAGCGTGCCGCCGGCGCCGGGCCGGTTGTCAACCACCACACCCTGACCCCAACGCCCCGCGAGCGCCTGCGCCACCACGCGCGCCACGATATCGCTGCCGCCGCCGGGCGCCAGCGGCACCACCATGCGCACCGGCTTGGCGGGATACGGCACCCGCGTATTCGCACTCGCGCTCAACGCACACATCGAGCAACCCACAACAAACACCCAGCGTAGCCACATAACGTTTAGCGCGCGCGGCGCGCTCCTGTTGAAAACCCGCGGCCAAGTTTAGGAGCGCTTTATTGCGGTTTTGTGACGCTGGCGCGATGTTCTGCCCGCCATGGCTGATATTTCGTACCTATTTGATTTTATTGATTTTTTTAATTTCCCCATCGCGGTCTGGTGCCGCGCTGCCGCGCTACACCCAATGGCAGACTGCGAGCGACTCAACAACAAATGCACCCGGTTAGGCCGCGCACATGCGCCCACCGATGATCAGCCTCGCACCCGCGGCGGCGGCACAGTGGAGCAGGAGCCCTGCTGGCGCGGATGCGACCCGTAGCGAGATGCGCGCGCCGACGGTGCAGCCGTGGTCGTGTGCACGCCTACGTGGCATGACACGCCTTCATCAAATCCGAAACCGAGACGCGGGCGCGGGTGATGCGGGAGGCTCAGATACGTGTGGCGTGATGGCAAATGAATAATCTCTCTGTAACATGCGGAGGGCTCGACGCGACCCAAAGCGGCATCGGCGAATGCCGGCTATCGGGGAATCAAGATCGCGCCCGTTTCGTTTCGACGCCACAGGTGGTGGAGACCTCTGTCGGAGGCTTCGGTTTTGGCGTGACATGGATCGGCGTGCAAGGCCAGTTGCTGGCGCCCTAGCAAACCGTCATTCTGGCGAAAGCCAGAATCCAGGTCGTAATTCCAGCCGAAGGCCATGAATAATGCTGCTTTGCAGGCGTTAACAAACTGGGTTCCAGCTTTCGCTGGAACGACGGGCGGCGACCCAAACCCGAAGTTCGCGAATCCGGAAAGCGGCCGTTGTTCGTAGGTTGGGCTGAGCGCAGCGAAGCCCAACGATCGCACGTCATGAAACCGCGGTATTGGGCTTCCTTCGTCAGCCCAACCTACGCGTACTGAATGGGTGAAACCGACCCGTTGCTGTCGGTCACGCTTACTCGATAACAGTCGTTTACCGCTCGAGGCAAGGGGTGCATGCACTTGCGGCGCGTCCCTTGGAGGCCGATGGATGGAACGCACTTGGCCGAGGGGTAGACGTCGCCAGCGAATGCCTAGTCTCCTTCACGCTCAAACTATTCGCTCTGCAAGAACACGAGGTACCCAAAGGTTCGAAGGATGATATCGTAACGTGCTATTGCGTCCACCCATTGAGGTAATGAACCGACATTGAAGTTCGTCCGCGAAATCCGGGTCCGGATAGACCTCGAGTACTACACCGACATCGTAAACAAGCCAATTCGCGTTGGTTCCTTGCTGGCCGCATGGGTGGAATACCGGCAAGCCAACCCAGGTGTCCTGAGGAAGCGTTGATAGCTGAACGAGGTCTGGCACGGCTTGAGGCACGTGTACCGGAATATCGCCGCCAAAGCCGAATTTGTCAGTGGCGTTGACGACATCGCCATATGTAAATCCGGTGCGCTCTCCAATACCGACATGGCAATACGGGCAGGTTGTACCTTCTTCCCATGTCGCCCACTGCTCTCCGCACACGTCACGTTGCGAACAACGCCAAACAGGAATATTTCGCAGATCAGGTTTGGGATGCTTAAGCACTTCCAAGAGTCCTAACAATTGACGGATGACAAAGAATTGAAACGTAACGGCGACTGGCTGCTCATAGCCGATACCGCAAAAGCGTGATCCCGACAAACACTACAGTCCACAGCAATGCTCATTTCTCAGCGATAACACGCCGCCTCGCGGCGCGCCGCCCTACTTCGCCACCGCCGTAGCCGGCGTGTTTTTCAACGCCTCGAGTTTTTTCACATCGATAGCATTGATCGCCTGCTTGAGATCCTTCATCTCAATGCCGTTGCCGCGCATCTCGACGATAAAGCGCCCGCCGACGATCATCGACACTTCGCCGCGCTTGTCGCGGCTATCCCATTGTTCGTGCATGCGGCGCCCGCCGACGGTGGAGGTTTTTTCGTAGCCGCTGGACGTTTCCTTGTCGATGTCAACCATCGCCCACGCGGCTGCCGCAACGCCGGCGAAACCGCTCATCGAGCCGGCGTCGGTGATTTTTACTCGCAGCCGGCTCTGCCCGCCGTCGCCGTCGCTTGCTTGCACGTGCGAGACTTTGATGCCGGCCATGCCGCTGCGCTCACCGGATTGTTCACCGCGCTTCAGGCCGGATATGGTTTCGGGCAGCAACGCCTTTAACTCGCGAAAATCCACCGGCTCCACCGCGCCCGCGCCTTTGGCGTCGCCGCCCATCATCGCGCCGATCATGGCGGAGGCGGCGGCCATGGCGTCGGCGCCTTGCTTGATTGCGTCTTGCGGCGATTGCGGCGCGCCAGATTTGGCCGCTTCTTTTGCGGATTTTGCCGCTTCCTCCATTTTTTTCGCGGCCTCGGCCATTTTCGCCGCTGCAGCCTTGGCGTTATCAGCGGCTTCCTGTTCCTTGCTTTTGCCACAGCCGGCGATCAACCCCGCGGCCAGCAAGATGACGGTTATCACCTTCACGGGCGCGCTCATGTTACGCATTCCCATCTCCCGAAAACAAAACCCGCTCGCGGCGTAGCCGGACTACTGCATGCGAACGACGACCTTGCCAATCAGTTGATTGGTCTCGACGTACGCCTTGGCCGCCGGCGCGTCATCAAAACTAAACACGCGGTCAATCAACGGCCGCATCGCGCCCGATTCCAGCGCAGGGTAAAAATCGGCGATAAAGCCGCTATGCGCGATCGCGCGTTGCGCGGGCGAGAGCGGCGTGTTGGAGATGCCGATGATCTGCAAGCGGCGGCCGTGCACGGTCTCGAGGTCGAAATCGGCGGTCATAGTGTTGTCGACATAACCGACAATAATCACGCGCCCGAAATCCGCCGCAGCGCGCACGCACGCGGGGAAGGCAGTGCCGCCGACCAGGTTGACCGCGACGCTGACACCTTTGCCGCCGGTGGCCTGCAGCACCGCATCGGCGAAATCACCGCCGCGCGTGACGATGCCGACATCGAGCCCCATCTTTTTTAGCGCATCGAGTTTTTGCGGCGAACCCGAAGTGCCGATCACCTTCACCCCTTTTTGCTTGGCCATTTGCAGCGCCGCCACACCCACGCCGGACGATACGCCGGCCAGCAGTATCCAGTCGCCCGCTTGCATGCGCCCGAACTGGCACACCGCCTCCCAGCCGGTGATGTAGGCCGCGAGCACCGAACCCGCTTCCTCCCACGACATCGAATCGGGCACGCGCGAGGCGAGCGCCGGGTCCACCGCGGCATACTCCGCGATTGCGCCATGCGAACGAAACATCACGCGCTCGCCCACCTTGAACGACGAGCCGCCCGCATCGACCACCTCGCCCGCGCCATCGACACCGGCGGGCCGCCCGCCCGCGGCGCTATGCCGCTTGATGCGCGCCATGATGTCGCCGCGGTTGATCGACGCCGCGCGCACGCGCACCAGCATGTGATTCGCGTCGGGCTGCGGTTGCGCGACCTCGCGCAATTCGAGCACGGTGCGATCGCCTGTGTTTTTGATCCAATACGATTTCATGTACGCCCCCCCCTAAGTGGCACTTGGCGTTACGCCGCCCGCGCCCGCACTTGTTGATCGATCTTGCGCCAGAGCGTGCGCTTGGCGAGACGTAAATCGTAGTCCGCCTGCAGACCCAACCAAATTTCCGGCGACACGCCGAAATACTTACCCAGCCGTAACGCGGTATCCGCCGAAATGGCGCGTTTGCCGCCGACGATTTCGCTGATGCGGTTGGGCGGCACGCCGATTTCGCGCGCCAGTGCGTTGATGCTGATACCCATGGGTTTCATGAAATCTTCGCTCAGGATTTCGCCCGGGGGTATTGGGTCTAGCCGTTTGGTAACCATGTTCGTGCTCGTCAGTGGTAATCGACAATTTCAACGTCGTATGCGTGACCATCCAGCCAACGAAAACAGATCCGCCATTGATCGTTGACGCGTATGGTGTGCTGGCCGCGGCGATCGCCCTTTAAGGCCTCAAGCCGATTGCCCGGCGGCACCAACAAATCTTGTAACGCACGTGCCTGACTCAAATACAGCAGTTTGCGGCGTGCCACACGCTCAATCGCGCGAAACCGAGGCACCGCCTGATCTTCGAACAATGCCTGGGTCTCGGTGGACCGAAAAGATTTGATCACCTTAAAAGGGTATTACGCCCTGCGTAATAGGTCAAGCGTGGCGCACACCTTGCGCTCACTCCACCTTAATCCCCACCTCGCGAATAATCTTCGCCCACACGCCGAACTCGCGCTTGATGAACGCGCCGAATTCCTCCGGCGAGTTGCCCACCGGTTCGGCGCCCAGCGCGATGATGCGCTCGCGCACTTCGGGCATTTGCATGGATTTGGCGATCGCTTGATGCAAGCGGTCGATCGCCGCGCGCGGCGCGCCGCTTGCCACCAGCGCGCCGTTCCATTCGTTCGATTCAAAGCCCGGCACCACCGCCTCGGCAATGCTCGGCACATCGGGCAG
Source organism: Betaproteobacteria bacterium (assembly GCA_016868015.1). GTDB lineage: Bacteria > Pseudomonadota > Gammaproteobacteria > Burkholderiales > SG8-41 > UBA5216. The sequence continues at coordinate 14,700 of VGIF01000075.1, read as the reverse complement.
GGCGATGCTGCGTTTTAAGCTCGAAACGCCCAGCGCGCGCAGCCGCCCGGTTTTGAAATGCTGGATCGACGAGGGAATGGTGGCGAACAATACCGCGGTCTCGCCCGACACCAGCGACACCACCGCCGGGCCGCCGCCTTTGTACGGCACGTGCGTCATTTTGATGCCGGTGGCGGAACTGAAGCGCTCGGTCGCCAGGTGATTGGCGCTGACGTTGCCGGCCGATGCGTAGTTGATCGCGCCAGGCGACTGTTTGGCAAGCGCAATTAATTCTTTGACATTTTTCGCCGGCAGCGACGGATGCACCGACAGCACCAGCGTCACCAGCGACATGAACGACACCGGCGCCAGATCCTTTTCCGAGTCGAAGGGCATTTTTTTAATCAGGCTGGGGTTGGCGCCGAAGGTGACATTGGCGATGCCGATGGTGTGGCCATCGGGCGGCGCTTTTGCCGCGGCATCCAGGCCGATGGTGGACGAGCCGCCGGGGCGGTTTTCCACCAGTACTTGCTGCCCCAAAAATTGACTCATATGCGGCGCGACCAAGCGCATCACCACGTCGGTCGAGCCACCGGGCGCATAGGGCACGATGGCGCGGATGGGTTTGGTGGGGAATTGTTGTGCCGCTGCCGTGCTCACGCAAGCGGCAAATCCCGCGGCAATGGGTACCGCCCTCAGTGCTGATTTTAAGAACACCTGCCTGCTCCTCCAGTGGTTGCGCGGTTCATTCAACTTTGAGACCCGCGTCGCGCACGATCTTACCCCACTTGGCGAGATCGGCTTTGATCAACGCCGTGAACGCTTCAGCTCCAGGTGTCACCTGCTCGCCGGCGCTGGCAAGCCGCTCGCGCATGTCAGGGCGATTCAACACACGCGTGGTTTCCGCGCTCATGCGTGCGACGATCGCCGACGGCGTGCGCGCGGGCATGAGGTAACCAAACCAGGTGGCGGCCAGCACGCCTTCCTTGATAGCCGGCCTTCGCCACCGTCGGCACATCTTTGAGCGCCGGCACGCGTGCCGCGGCGGTCACCGCCAACACGCGTATGGTGCCGCCGCGCACCTGCGGCAACGCGGTTTCCACCGAGGCATTGAACACGCTGGTGCGCCCGCCGAGCAAATCGGGGAACGCCACCGCCGCGCCTTTATACGGCACGTGAATCAATTTCACGCCCGCCACGCGTTGCAGCAGTTCGCCACTCAAGTGCCCGATGGTACCGTTGCCGGTGGTGGCGAGGGTCAGCGTCGCGGGTTTGTTTTTGGCCGCCTCGATCAAATTCAAATCGCCCAGTTTTTGATACGGCGATTTCGCCCACACCATCATTGCAATCGGCATCGACGAGATCAACGACATTGGCGCAAAATCGCGCAGCGAGTCGTACCGCAGCTTGGCATACAAATTCGGATTTACCGCAAGATTACTGGTCTGGCCGATTACCATGGTGTAACCATCGGGCGCCGCTTTGGCCGCAAGATCGAGCCCCAAGTTGCCCGCCGCGCCCGGCCGGTTATCGAACACGAATTGCCAACCGAGCGACTTGTTCATTTCGTTGGCCACCATGCGCGCGAGGATGTCGGTGCCACTACCAGGTGGGAACGGCACAATCAGGCAGATGGATTTTTCGGGGTAGGCTGCGGGCGTTGCCGCCCTTGTCGCCGGAGCACCACCGGCGACGCAAATTGTCACCTCCAAAGAAGTTACATAAGTAATTGATTTTATTCATATTTTTATTTTGACTCAAACGAGAGGAGATTCAATCAATCGCATCACTTCGGCGGTGGCGCGCTGCGCCTCGAGGCGCGTTAGCGTTTCCGCCGCATCGGCTTCGCGCTTGCGGATGGCGGCGAGCAAGGCGCGCAAATTCTTCACGCTTTGCTTGGAGCTTTGCGCCGAGCGCTGCGGATGCGACAGCCCCAACGCGCGCCAACGCCAGATGCGCGCGTGCAGTGTGTTCAACATGGTCGATAACGTTTCGCTGCCCGCGCCGGCGAACAACACCTCGTAAAAACGGTTCTTGGTGTCGAGGATTTCCTGCGCGTCGCCGCGTTGATAAGCGCCGGCCACGATATCCAACGCTTGCGCCAACTGCTTGACCTGCGCTTCACCGGCGTTTTGCACGAACAAGCGCGCGGCGTGGCCCTCCAGCACCACGCGTATGCCATACAAATCCTTCGCTTCGGCGGGCGAGAGCGCGCGCACCACCGGCCCTTTGTTGGGAACGATAGCCACCAGGCCTTCGCTCTCCAACTGGCGCAGCGCCTCGCGCACCACCGTGCGCGACACCCCCATCATTTCAATCAGCTCGCGCTCGATCAGGCGCGCACCCGGCGCGAGACGCCCATCAATGACGGCTTGGCGCAGCCCGTCGAGCACCTGCTGGCGCAGCGGTGCCGCGAACTTGCGCACTTCCAGTGACGGCAGTGGCTCCAAAAAGGTTCTCCCGTTGACCAAATCGTAATACCGTAATACGATATTATGACACCACTTCAAATGCAACCTCCGAGGAGCATCCACCATGAATAGCCCCGTCAAACTGGGCATCGTCGGCCTGGGCCGTTGGGCCAACGTGTTAACGCGCGCCGTCGCCGGCAAATCGAACAAATTACAAATCGCCGCCGGCTATAGCCGCTCGGCGGACAAGCGCGGCGAATTCACCCAAGCATTCGGCGTGCCCGGCGTGCCCGATATGCAAACCATGTTGGCGAACCCGGAAATCAAAGGCGTGATCCTCACCGTGCCCAACGAGCAGCACTGGCCGCTCGCCGAGCAAGTGGCCAAGGCCGGCAAACACGTCTACACCGAAAAGCCCATCGCGCAAACGCTGGAAGACGGCCTCAGAATCGAGGCGCTGGAAAAACAATACGGCATCACCGTGACGGTGGGCCACAGCGCGCGGCTGATGGCGGGCATACGTGTCATCAAGGAGCACATCGATCGCGGCGATCTGGGCCGCGTGGGTTTTATCGAAGCGAATTTTTCCAACGAGCGCGCGCTGGAGCTTACGCCGCAAACCTGGCGCTGGTACAAAGACCGCGCGCCCGGCGGCAACCTGTCGCAGTTGTGCATCCACATGTTCGATGTGATTCACATGCTCGGTGGGCCGGTGGCGGAGATTTCCTCGATGTCGTCCAAACTCTCGCCGGTGGGCGCGGAAGTCGACGATCAATCGATGAGCACGGTGCGGTTTGCCGACGGCAAACTGGGCTACGTCGGCTCGAGCTGGACCTCGCCCGGCGTATTCGCGGTACGCGTATTCGGCGCCAAAGGTTTGATGCACTACGAAATCGACTTCGGCACTTGGGACACACCGCATTTGCTGCATAAAAACTCGGTGCTCTACATCCAGCGCGGCAAAGACGGCTGGGGCAAGCGCGAAGAACTCAAAGTGCCGGAAAGCGATATGTTCCGCGCTGAGCTGGAAAGTTTTGCCGCCAGTTGCGTGAGCGGCAAAGTGCCTGAACTTTCCGCGCACAACGGCAATGTCGCGGTGGCGATGGTGAATGCGGCGCTGCGTTCGCTCGAACAAAACGGGCGCGCCGTCAAAGTGGCAGCTATCCTCAGTGAAACGCGCAAGAAAGTTGGACTATAGGTCAACTTTGTTTTTTCTACCGTTCGCCCTGAGCCTGTCGAAAGGCGATTAAGTTAGACTGGGCTTCAACGAGCTCAGCCCGAACGGACAATTTTTTACTTGGGATTTCTCATGCTACCCACCCGCTACTTCATCGACCTAACCCAACCCGAAATCGCCGCGCAGCTCAAAAAGAACCCGCTGGTGATTTTGCCCGCCGGCAGCGTCGAGCAGCACGGCCCGCATTTGCCCACCGGCACCGACATCTATGCCGCAAACGTGATCAGCCACGCGGTGGCCGAACGCATGGACGGCCTGGTGCTGCCCGGCGGCCCGCTCGGGGTGACGCCGATGCACATGCCGTTCGAAGGAACGATGACCTTGTCGCCCGAGACGTATCAAAGCGTCGTCGTCGAAAGCTGCGCCTCCACCGCGCAGCACGGCGCCAAGCGTTTGATGATTTTGAATTGGCACGAAGGCAATATTCCGTCGCTGGCGATTGCCTCCGAGAAACTGCATCGCGATGTCGGCATGAGCGTGATCGTGGTGCAGGCGTGTTACGTCGCGGCGGAGCTCTATGGCCACGACTGCGGCGGGCTTACCCATGGCGGCGAAATCGAAGCGCTCGCCGTGCTGGCGTATCAACCGGATCTGGTGCACTTGGATCGCATCGATTATTCGTCCGACCACTCGCACGGCCGCAAGTGGGACAAACTGCGCCGCACGCGCAGCTATCAACCCGTGCTGCGCAATATCAAAACCATCGCCGAAACCGGCTGGTACGGCGCGCCCGAACATGCCACCGTTGCCAAGGGCGTGAAAATGTTGAACGACATCGCCGACGCGATTGCCAAAGAATGCAGCGACATATTCAACATGCTCGATGAGGCGCAGGGCGGCACCGCAGAGATCAAACATCTAAAGATCGCGAGTTAGTTCATGGCGATCGACGTACTCTGCCTGCGCCCCGAGGCGGACTTTCTGCGCATCGGCGTCAAGCCGCCCACCACACTCAACATCGCTTATCGCGGCCCGGCCGATGCCGACGTGCCGGCGTTGTGCCGCGAAGCCAAGGTGATGCTGATTCCGGCGGTAGGCCCCAAGCTCGCCAGCACGCTGTTTGACGATAGCCCGATTAAGCTGGTGCAAGTCACCGGCGCGGGCGTTGACCGCGTCGACGAAGCCGAGATGAAGCGCCGAGGCATCGCGGTCGCCAACGTGCCAGGCGGCAGCAACAGCGCTCTCGCCGAATATACCGTGGTCAATGCGTTGAATCTGATGCGGCGCTTTTCGTGGGCGGACGCGCAAATCAAGGGCGGCCGCTACGAGCCGGCGCGCGCGCAAATGGTGGCGGCGAATCTGCCGGGGCTGGAAGGCAAAACTGTCGGCGTGATAGGCTTGGGCGTGATCGGCCAAGTGGTGGCGCAGGCGTTTCAGCGCTTTGGCGCGAACATTGTTTATTTCGACCCGGCACCGCGTGACGCCGCGGAAAAAGCACTCGGCGCAAAACGGTTGGCGTTTACCGATTTGCTCGCGACCGCCGATGTGGCGACGGTGCACGTGCCGCTTTTCGACGCCACGCGCAATCTCATCGGCGCCAAAGAACTCGCGCTGATGAAACCCAGCGCGATTCTGATTCAAGCCTCGCGCGGCGGCATCGTCGATGAAGCTGCGCTGGCGGCGGCGCTCACTTCGGGCCATCTCGGCGGCGCGGTGGTCGATGTTTACGCCAAGGAACCCATCGATCCGGCGAACCCGCTACTCGCGCTAACAGGCGAAGCCGCGGAAAAAATTCTGCTCACACCGCACATCGCGGGCGTGTCACTGCAAGCGTGGCAAACGCTGTTTCGCCAGTCGTGGGAAAATGCCGAGCGCGTTGTCTTGCGCAACGAATCCCCCGTGAATCGCGTCTATTAAGTAGGATGGGTGGAGCGCAGCGCAACCCATCGACAATGATGGGTTACGGCTTCGCCCCCACCCATCCTACGAATTTTGATTGAGGAAAACATCGTGGCAAAAAACGGACTCGGCATCGCCGTCATCGGCTCCGGCCGCATCGGCACTTTGCGTGCACGCCTTGCCGGCATGCACCCGGCGGTTAAATTTCTGGCAGTCTCCGACCTCGACCCAAACAAGGCCGAAGCACTGGCCAAGCTCTCCGGCGCGCACTATCACACGAGTGATAACAATGCCGCCATCGACCACCCCGACGTCGACGCGGTGTTCGTCTCCACGCCGGAGCAGGAGCACGCCGAGCCGATCAAGCGCGCGCTGCTCGCCGGCAAGCCGGTGCTGTGCGAAAAGCCGATCGGGCTTACGCTCAAAACCGCCGACGACATACTCGATACACTGGCCAAAACCAACGGGCGGCTCAACTTTGGTTACAGCCGCCGCTACAAGGAGTGTTTTTTGCGCTCCAAAGAGCAAGTGGTGCAAGGCCGCCTGGGCAAAATCATCGGCGGGCTGGCGCGCGTCTACAACTCGCGCGCGCAAACCTTTCAAATTTTGAAGCGCGACCCGCACGCGACTCCGGTGCTCGATGTGTTGACCTATTACATCGACTTGATGTGCTGGTTTCTCGAAGGCAACCGCCCGGTGGAAGTGGTGGCGCGCGGCCAGCACGGCATCTTCAAAGCGGCGGGTTACGACTGCCACGACGCGACGTGGGCCATCGTCACTTTCGCCGACGGCGCGGTGCTCAACTTCGGCATCAGCTATTCGCTGCCGGCGAATTTCCCCACGCAAGGCCAATCCGACCGCGTCGAACTGCTCGGCACCGAAGGCACCATGCTGGTCGATGACGATCACAAAGATCACATGATCTACACCGAAAAAGGCGTGCCGCATCCCTACGTGCCGGGCCACAGCATCAACATGGCGTTTCTTGGCAGCAACTCGGCGGGCGATTGGGCGATGGGAAATTTTTGGGGGTCGCTCGGCAACGAAACGCGGGCGTGGATCGATCATCTCGCCACCGGCGCCCCCATATGTCATACCACGCCGGAGCAAGCGCGCATCAATCTCGAAACGACGATTGCGATCGAGCGCTCGGTCGCTACCGGCAAATCGATCCGCTTGCCGCTCGAAAAATAAAATTCAATTAAATCAAGCACTTGCGATCATAAAACCAATACAGGCGCCGACGTGGTAGCAGGAGCATCGCTGCCGGCCAGGCTAGAGAGCCCAAGGCATCACGCCTGCCGCGGGTAGCGCACGAGCGCCGCGTGCAATTCACCGTAAAGTTCGCGTGTCCACGCGGGCTTCGTCGGCAACGCCGCGCCGTCGTTGATTCGAAAATCCGTCGGGCAAATCACCACGCGCACGCGCGCGACACCCGCGCGTGCCGCGAGCACAAAAATCTCCTCGATCGCGTCATCTCCCATCGCCAGGCAGCCGATGGAATAAGCGCCACCGTGGATCATGATGTCCGAGCCCAGATCGCGCCGGCCATCGGCCGCGCCCATGCGGCGATCGAACGCGTTGGGGTAATCGAGCTTCAGCGACACATGAAAGCGGCTATTCGGATGCAAAAACTCAACAGCGTAAATGCCTTCAGGCACTTGGCGGTCGCCCGCTTGCAACTTTGGACCCAACAGGCCGCTGGCGGCTTGCACCGCATAGGTTTTGATGTAAGACCACGGCGCGTCACTCGATGCACGCGCATACAACTCAAGTTGCCGTGTGTCCTTGAATGCCACCAACGCGATTTCCGCCGGCGGGTACGCCGGCGCGCGCGGATCTAACGCGGCGAACGCGGGCTTTAGCCGCGCATCGACGCGCGCGCCGAATTGCGCGACGCGCGCTTCGGTTGTGTACGCCTGCGCGCGCCGGCGCCGCGGCTTTAACGCGGCCCACACCAGCGCGCCCGCAATCGCCACCAGCACACCGGCGAGCACCCAACGTCGCGCGATTTGTTTCATCGCGGCTGCCTTTGCGACACACCGCAAGTGATTTCATCGATAAAATGTAAGTATTTGATTTTATTGATATTTTTTTCTGAATTCGAATTGCGCTTTGCGCCCCATGCATGATTCGTCCCCTTTGCCGCAACCTGCGGCGCGAGGCGCATTACAGCAAGCGCGCATGCGTCATCGCGGGCATCAGCGTGGCAAGATGCTGATCAATTGTGGCGAAGCGCGAGTGTAGGATTTGACACGCGAAACGACACATCCAGTTGCCCTTGCGCGCCGTATATGTGGGCTCGGTGAGAACTGGCGTTCCGGCGGATTGAGCAAAACCCGCGGCGGATCGATCATTCACGCGTAACCCCGTGACCGCTACGCTTACGTCTGAAAATAATGTTTATTGAAATCAACCATGCCAACCAAAGACCTTAACGATCACCGCGTCAGCGGCGCGGATGCCCAAGCCATCGAGCAACTGGAAGCCGCTTTGTATGAATTTCGCTGCTACATCCGCGACCCGGTTGCCACCATCAACGCCGCGCTCGAACGCGCGCCGGAAATGGTGATGGGCCATGTATTGCACGCGTATTTGCATTTGCTCGGCACCGAGCCCGCGGCGATTGCCGTTGCCAAGGCCTCTTGCGAGCGCGCGGCGAAACTGCCCGGCACCGACCGCGAACAGCGCCACCTCGAAGCCGTGCGCTTTTTATGCGAAGGCCGTTGGCGAGACGCCGGGCGCACGCTCGAAGACTTGAGCATCGAATATCCGCGCGACACACTGGCGCTGCAGACCGGGCATCAAATCGATTTTTTTCTCGGCGATTCGCGCATGCTGCGCGACCGGATTGCACGCGCGCTGCCGGCGTGGTCGCCCGGCGTCAACGGTTACGGCGCAGTACTCGGCATGTATGCGTTCGGGCTTGAGGAAACCGGCCACTACGCGCTCGCCGAGGCGAACGGCCGGCACGGCGTCGAACTCGACCCGCGCGACGGCTGGTCGCAGCACGCGGTGGCGCATGTTATGGAAATGCAATGCCGCGCGCGTGACGGCATTAACTGGATGCGCGCCAACCCGCAGGCGTGGTCCAACGAAAGTTTTTTCGCCGTGCACAACTGGTGGCATCTCGCGCTGTATCACCTGGATCTGGGCGAAATCGACGAAGTGCTAAAGCTCCATGATGGTCCGATCCGCGGCAACGACGCCACCGTGATCCTCGAAATGATCGACGCATCGGCCATGCTGTGGCGCTTGATGCTGCGCGGCGTCGATGTCGGCAACCGCTGGCAAGCGCTGGCGGACCACTGGCTGCCGGTGGCCTGCGGCGGCAACTACGCGTTTAACGACATGCACGCGATGATGGCGTTTGCCGGCGCGGGACGCAAAGACGCGCAAGAGGCCCTGTTGCAAGCGCAAGCAGCGGCGTTGGAGACGCTGGGGGATAACCCTAGCTTTATTCGCGAAGTCGGCCGCGCCGCCACGCTTGCGATGCAGGCTTTTAGCCAAGGCAACTACCGTGAAACCGTGCGCCTGCTGCGCCCGATACGCCACGGCGCGCACCGCTTCGGCGGCAGCCACGCACAGCGCGACGTACTCGATCTGACGCTGATCGAAGCGGCGTTTCGCGGCGGTGAAACCGCTCTCGCGCGGGCGCTTGCCGCCGAGCGGCTGGCGGCAAAACCGCAAAGTGCCGCGGCCAGGCAACTCGCGCTGCGCGGCTCGCGGCTCCCCACGGCGGCGTAAAACACTCAGGTGGCGCTGACCTTGTTTTACAAAACCGAACGATAGTGATGAAAGGCGGCGCCATTCACGCGATTGGCCGGACCGCTGCCGCCGGTCAACACGATGGTCTTACTCGGCGGGTGATACACGCCGGTGTTGTAATGATCGCAGCCCGGCGCGTAGAGGTTAAGATGCCGCACCGCCCCCGTCACCAGGTTCACCAGCTTCCACGGCAGCGCCCCCGCCGCGGGGCTGTCATAAACGATCAGACAATGCTTGCTGTCGGTGAGGTAAATCACGGCATGGGACGAAGCATCGCCTGTTTTCACCGCAGTGTCGGCCACGAGGCGCAATCGCTGCCCGCCCACATGGCAGACATAGACCCGGCCCGTGGCCAGTTGCACAAAATAAAGTTCGTCCGTGTCCGGATCGTACCAAGTATCCGCGGTTTCAGTGCGATGCGAGCTTATCGGCGCCCCGGTAACGCCAACGGCCAAAACCTGATTGCTGGCTGGTTGCAAGGCCTTTAAGCCGGCGTCGAACCAAATCAATCGATCCCGGGTCGTGTCCCAAGAACCCGCAAAGCCTTCGCCGAAGGCGCCGCCGCGCCTTGGGCCGCGATCGGTAAAGCGGCGCGTCGATGGATTGTAGGTGGCGTAATGCGCCGTGCTCCAACGCGTGTCGAGCCAAGGGTATTGTTTGACGTAATTCCAGCTATAACCGGGCCCCAGCCAGAATTCCTGCAAACTCGGCGACCAGGTGAACGCGATGAAATCCAGACCGCGCGGCGTCGGCTCGCCAGGATAACCCTGATAGGGGAAATCCTCGCGATAGGTCTGCGTTTTGACGTCGTAGCGCCCGACGGTATCCATGGTGCCCGAATCATCGCCGCCCCAATGCTGGCCCTGGCCATCGCCGCCGCAGGTGTAAATCATTTCGTTCGCCGGGCAGTACGCCATCTTGGTGTGTTTGCCGAAGTTAAGCCGCGCCGTTTTCGGCGGTTTGACAAAGTTGTCCGTCAGCGTGGGCGTCGGATAAGAGCCCACATAGGTCAAACCGCCCTCGGTGTGCCCAGGCTTAGTACCCGCGGCACCCGCGCGCACCGGCGGCGTCTGGGCGATGACAGCACGGCTGTCGATAACGGTGCCAGCGCCGAAGGCGGCGCAGCGTTGCACAAATGTCCGGCGATCCATGGCGATGCCCCCTAACTCCCGAGCGGACGATACGCGTACACCGGGCCGCGCGTATCATCCACCCACAACAAGCATTTCATGGGCGGCGCATACATCAAGCGCTTCCACAGGCCTTGGCCGTTATCGTTTGGCGCCACGGTAGCGCCTTGCATCACGATCTCCTCGACTTGCCAGGGACTCGCAAGGAAATTACTTTTGGGTGGCACGACTTTCCAGATTTTTTGGCGATGGCCGGCGGCAGTGCGCACGAAAAAACAATCCAGATCGTCGCAGTAAGCTAGCCCGTACCCCGCGCCGGGGGGCGGCAGAGCGTTTCCCGCGAGCGGCACCACAACAAAGCCGGATGCACGGTTTTCCTCCAGGGAACAAGCCCACAGCGCAAATGCCTTGCGATCGGCGCTCATGCCGGCCACCAATAGCAGATCACCACGTGGCCAATAGCGAGACACCGGGTAGTTGCTGGGTGTGAGGAATTCCGGGATGGGCACGGTCTGCGCCACGCCTAGCCTGGTATTCGGATCGAACACGACACTATGCAGCCGCGTGATGAATATGCCGCTCTCGCTGCCATCAATGCCCCAATAGCGGTTACGCTTTGCGTCGAAACACCATGACGGCGATTCCACTTCACCGATACGGATTATCCCCGGTTGTGCCAAGCCGCGGCGCCAGCGCAAGCTGTCCAGATCAAACAGATGCGGATGCCGAAAGCGGCGATGGCGATAGACGATGGTGCGCGTTATAAACATAAACGAGCCGCGCGGCCCGCCGCCCAAATGCGGCGGCAGGTATTCCATCTGATCGTAGCTGTGCGGCACGCCGGGCTGCGGCGGCGGCTTGCCGCCGGGTGAAATATGCTCGCCCCATTGTGCATCGAAATTGGGATCGTCTTCGGGGGCGCCGGTTTTGCCGTTAAGCCCAGTTGACCGTTCGCTCACCCGCGACCAGGTGCGGGTATCCAGCGCGAAGCGGTAAACTTCGTTACCCCAATAGTCCGCCCCGCCGCCGTTACAAAATACCATCGACCCCAACGGGCCATCGTCTGGCGCGTAAACCCCCGAGCACCAAGGGGCGAAATAGTTATTGCCATTGCCGCTGCCGGGGCCGGCTGCTGTCGAATACATTACCTGAAACAGGGTGCCCGGGGCATCGGTGCCGGGCCCCGAAATGGGCGCTACCTGCCCCGGCGCGGGAACAAATGAAATCGCTTCGAGCGAACGGCCGCGTCGCGTCGGTGTGGCCGCACGCGCGGCCCTTTCCGGCAGCGCCAGGCTCGACACCCCCAAACCGCCGGCGCCGACGGCCAATCGGCGCATAAAACCGCGCCGCGCCGGATTAAAAATTTTTAACACGCGCAAGTCTCTGACGGTTCTAACGATGCTGAATTGCCCCTGCCGCAGTGGCGCCAATCACCGTTGTTTGCCTTGCCGCACGCTAAACACTAAACGCCATACCCGCTTGCCGATGCTGTTGCCTGCGCGAGCAGGGACGACGCCAGCGCCGGTTGTGCCGGCATAAAAACAACGGGCTTTAGCACCCCGGCACTGCGGCACCGCGCCTTAATTGCGTGCGACCCGCGCCACGTCCGATCGTTCAATTATTCCGGCGTAATGCCAATATCCTTGATCAATTTGGCGTAGCGCGTCAACTCCGATTTGATCAGCACACCGAACTCGGCGGGGGAGCTGCTTTTCGCCTCCACGCCGAGGCTCGCAAAACGCTCCTTCACGTCGTTGAGCTGCAAAATGCGCTGCAATTCGCCGTTCAAGCGTTTGACAATGGCATCCGGCGTACCGGTGGGCGCCAGCAGGCCCCACCAGCTTTCGATCACGAAACCCGGCACGGTTTCCGCCACCGCCGGCACGCCGGGCACCAAGGGCGTGGGCTTCGGCCCGGTGACGCCCGACGCGCGCACGCGGTTCGATTTGACGTGCGGCAGCATCACCGCCATGTCGGAAAACACGATGTCCAGATGCCCGCCGACCAAATCGGTGGTGATCAGCGCCGAACCTTTATACGGCACATGCACCATGTCGACCTTGGCCATGCCCTTGAACAACTCCGCCGCGAGCTGCGAAATAGAGCCAGGGCCGCTCGAACCGTAATTCAAGCGGTCTTTTTCCTTGCGCCCGCGCGCGACGTTGATCAGCTCCTTGACGGTCTTCGCCGGCACCGACGGGTGCACCACCACGATTTGCGGCCCGGTTACCGCCAGCGAAATCGGCAGCAAATCGCGCATCGTGTCGTAGCCCAATTTTTTGTAGATGTTGTTGTTGATCGCCACCGGCTGCACGTTGCCCACCAGTAACGTGTAACCATCTGGCGCCGCCTTCGCCACCACTTCGGTGCCGATACTGCCGCCCACACCGCTGCGGTTTTCCACCACCACCGGCTGGGCCCACGCCTCGTTTAACTTCATCGCCACCGTGCGCGCAATGGTGTCGGACGACCCGCCCGGCGGATACGGCGCGATGATGCGTATGGGTTTGGCGGGATAAGCCTGCGCCAGCGCGTCCAGCGCACACGCACTTAACACCAGTAACGATGCGGCCCAGCAGGTGGTGCGATACATGTGTTCCTCCGTGACGATTGGTTTTGCGCCGCGAGTGTGCAGCAAAAATCCTCGAGGCGCAACCAATACTTATGCGAAGTTATTTCGTAAGTATTTAATTTTATTATGTTTTTTTGATGAGCGGGCGCAGACACTAAACCGTTGCGGCGCTCGCCAAACGCCGTATTCCAGTTCACCTGCGCGGTGACTTGCATCAGCACGAACAAGGTCACCACTGCGCCGATGGTAATCACAAGCCCGTTGAGCCCCTTGAAGAAAAACGCGTAGGAAAACAGCACCACGATAAAAAAGAACAGCGACACCGGCGCGAAGGTGGCGATCTGGCTCGCCAGCGGGCCGGGCTGCAGCTTTTCCGGCATCATCATCGCGATGTTAACGCCCGACAACAGCCGGCCGTATTCCCAGGTCAGCAGCTAACCCGCGCCCTCGCGCGCCTTGGCGGTGGACGAAATCGCGTCTTCGGGAAATCCACCGCGGCAAAGTTGGTGCGCATCGCGAGCTTGAAGTTTTTCACTTCCGCCACACCGCTGCCAAAGCCCTAGCTGCAGCGATCCAGACCCTGGCTGCGATAACCCACGCGCGGCGTCACCGTTTGGCCCGGCGCGAGACGGTTGTAGCCGGTGATGTTGCCGCCGCCTGGCGCCGGCGGCGCCGACCCGTTTGCCCCTTCGAGATCGAAGCGCAAATCGGCAAATACCGCTTTTTGCGCGGGAAACGGCAGCGCGATTTTGAGCTCGCATGGCTCGGCGTCATCGTTGGTAAACGTGTACGTCGCGCCGGCGAGGAACATTCACGCCACCGACACGCACATAAAAATGAATCCGATCGCCAGCAGTTGTTTGATCACGCGATGCTCCCCGTGGTGTCAAATCCGCGCGAGATGCTCCGGGCCAGAGACTGGGTACCAGCGCCGCTTACGCACGGCGCCGCGTGGTTCAAGACCGCGAACCCATAGACCCAGCCGCCGGCCCGCAACACCCAGCGCGAATTGCAGGCGTGGCTTACGCGGCGAGCGCGACCAAGCCGGCAATGACCGCCGCCGCGAGCAGTGCCGCCGCCGCGCCCACCGCCACCGCCTGCAACAGCAGCATCAACATGTCGGTGGTGACCCGGTCCGCCGTAAACACAGGGGATTTTGTTTTCATCTTCATTGTTTATTCCTCACGCTTGCCGGGCTTGCCCCGGTGATGGGGGATTACACGGCGCTGGCATGGCCCGCCGCGGGCGCGATTGGGGCGCGATGCCGATCAATTCGGGCAACAAAATGGCAGCGGCCATCGGCCCGGTAAACGTCGAACAGATTGCGGTATAGTCGCCCGCAATCCACTAGGGCCTGTTAACCATTAATTCGCGGGCGCGCTGCGGGCGCTGGGGCGCGATGCAAATGTCCGGTTTCATTCAGACTGCCGAGGAGGTTGCCTGTGCTTTGCTTTGAATTACCCAGCACCCTTGCCCTTCGGGTTGCTGTCCCAAGCGCCGCTGGCGGCGTTGCTCACCTTGGCAATATTCGCGATATTGCCCGCGGTGAGCGCCTTGCCAGCAACGCTTGGGAGAGCAACGCGTCTTACGAATTAATGGTTAACAGGCCTTAAGGAGTACGCATGCCCCGCCGCATCGCCATCGTTGAAGATGATCCGGTTATCCGCGCCAACTACACCGACGTGCTGAAAAAGCACGGCTACGAGGTCGCGCAATACGCCAATCGCCCGGACGCGCTCGCCGCGATGCGCACGCGGCTGCCCA
>VGIF01000074.1 GCA_016868015.1 Betaproteobacteria bacterium | reverse complement strand
TCGGTGTTGAGCCCGCGCCTGACGCCGGAAGCGCCGCCTACCAAGGGGGCCAAGGGTGTAAAGGGCGCCGAGAAGACCGTGGACAAAGTCGCGGAGAAGGCCGCCGAAAAAGCGCCCGCCAAGGCGCCTGAAAAAGCCGTCGAAAAAACTGCCGCGCCCAAGGCCGCAGCGGGCTCGTTTTTTATTCAAGTCATGGCGCTCGCCGATGCGGACAAGGCCAAAGACACGCAAAAGCGAATGGCGGACGCGGGCGTGCGCGCCTACACCGAAGTCGTGACAGCCGCCAACGGCAAAGTCACGCGTGTGCGCGCCGGCCCGTTTGCCTCGCGTGAAGAGGCGCAGAAAGTGCAAGAAAAATTGCAAGGCATGGGGCTTGAGGGCAAAGTCGCCGCGTTTTAGGCGTAGCCATGACGCTGTTTGACTACGCGGTGCTCACCATCGCCGGCTTTTCCATCGTGCTCGGCGTTGCGCGCGGGTTGGTGCGCGAGGTGCTGGCGTTGGTGACGTGGGTGGTGGCGTTTGTGGTGGCGGGCGTTTACGGCGGCGACGTGGCATCGTTGTTGTCCAAACAAATCGCCGACGAAAACTGGCGTTACATGGCGGCGGTGGTGGCGGTGTTTTTCGGCGTGCTGGTGGTGATGAGCGTGATTGCCATCATCATTTCGCGCCTGGTGCGCAATGCCGGCTTGGGCGCCGAGGATCGTTTGTTCGGCGGCATTTTCGGACTGGCGCGAGGACTATTAGTAGTGGTGTCGTTGGTGTTGCTAGCCGGATTCACCCCGCTGCCGCGCCAGCCGGTGTGGAAAGATGCTATGCTCGCGGCGCCCGTGGAAAAGCTGGCGGTGTTTGCAAGAGCCTGGTTGCCGCGGGATTGGGCGAAATACATCACGTATCACTGATCTGATTTGACTGGGATGGAACCTGCGCGATGTGCGGAATACTCGGTGTAGTCGCCAAAACGCCGGTTAACCAGCTCCTCTACGATGGTCTGCTGGTGCTGCAGCATCGCGGGCAAGATGCCGCGGGCATCGTCACCGCCGACGGCGCGAATTTCCACGCCCATCGCGGCATGGGCATGGTGCGCGACGTATTTCGTACCCGCAATATGCGCTCGTTGAAGGGGTTCTCGGGCATCGCGCACACGCGCTACCCGACGGCGGGCAACGCCTCGGCGGTCGAGGAATCGCAGCCGTTTTATGTGAATTCGCCGTTTGGCATCGTGCTCGGCCACAACGGCAATTTGACCAACACCGAGCAACTCAAAATCGATTTGTTCCGCTCCGATTTACGGCACGTGAACACCGGATCGGATTCGGAGGTGTTGCTTAACGTGCTGGCGCACGAGCTGCAAAACAACGCCACCAACTACAAGCTCGACCCGGCGACGATTTTCGCCGCGGTGTCGGGGGTGCACCGGCGCTGCCGCGGCGCGTATTCGGTGGTGGCGATGATCGCGGGTTACGGCATGCTGGCGTTTCGCGACCCGTACGGCATACGGCCGCTGGTCTTCGGGCGCATCGAAACCGAAAATGGCCACGAATACATGGCGGCCTCCGAAAGCGTGGCGCTCGACGCGCTGGGCTACGACGTGGTGCGCGACGTTGCGCCGGGAGAGGCGATTTTTGTCGATCTCGATGGGCATTTTTACGGCCAGCAGTGCGCGCCCAAGGCCTCGCTCAATCCGTGCATATTTGAATTTGTGTATCTCGCGCGGCCCGATTCGGTAATCGACGGCATCTCGGTTTACGAAACGCGGCTGCGCATGGGTGATAGCCTCGCCGAAAAAATCAAACGCGAGCACGGCAATCTCGATATCGACGTGGTGATCCCGATTCCGGATTCCAGCCGCCCGGCGGCGATGGAGTTGTCGAAAAACCTGAATCTGCCCTATCGCGAAGGCTTTATCAAAAACCGCTACATCGGCCGCACCTTTATCATGCCGGGGCAGGCGGTGCGGCGTAAATCGGTGCGGCAAAAGTTAAACGCCATCGACATGGAGTTTCGCGGCAAAAACGTGTTGATCGTGGATGACTCCATTGTGCGCGGCACCACCAGCAGCGAGATCGTGCAAATGGCGCGCGATTCGGGCGCGCGCAAGGTTTATTTCGCCTCGGCCGCGCCGCCGGTGCGCTTCCCCAACGTTTACGGCATCGACATGCCCACGCGCGAAGAGCTGATCGCGAGCAACCGCAGCGACGAGGAAATCGCGCGCGAAATCGGCTGCGACAAATTGATTTATCAAGACCTCGATGCGCTGATCAGCGATGTGCGCAGCGTCAACCCGGCGGTGAAAAATTTCGAGGCCTCGTGCTTTAACGGCATTTACGTTACCGGCGACATCACGCCGGCCTATCTCGATGGCGTCGAGCAAGAGCGCCGCGATAGCGCCAAGCGCGCGCGCCACGCCAGTGCCGAGCAATTGGCGCTAGAGCTGGAAACCGAAGAATAAAAACATAATAAAATCAAATACTTACGTATGATCAGTTGGCGGTAGCGTATGTATGATGTGAGCGCTTTTCGAGAGCAACGTGTCGAGGTTTTGCACGCGCTGATGCGCGCGCATCCGCTGGCGACGCTGGTGACGCTCACCGCCAGCGGCTTGGAAGCCAACCACATCCCGCTGTTGATCGGTGCTGAACCTGCACCGTATGGCACGCTGCGCGGGCATGTGGCGCGCGCCAATCCGTTGTGGCGCGCCGTTGACGCACGCACCGAGGTGCTGGCGGTGTTTCAAGGGCCGCTGGGCTACATCTCACCGTCGTGGTATCCGTCGAAAAAAGAAACCGGCAAAGTGGTGCCGACGTGGAACTACGCGGTGGTGCACGCGCACGGGCCGTTGGTGATACACGATGATGTCGAATGGCTGCGTGATCTAGTGACGCGCTTGACGGTGAGCCAGGAATCGCAACGCGAAAAACCCTGGCAGGTCACCGACGCGCCCGCGGATTACATCGACACCATGCTAAAAGCCATCGTCGGGATCGAAATTCCGATCACGCGTTTGCAGGGCAAATGGAAAATGAGCCAGAACCGCCTGCCGCAAGATAAGGCCGGCGTCATCGCGAATCTGCAAGCCCGGGGCGACGCGGCCAGCCGCGCGATGCTCGACGCCATGAAACCATGAAAGTCGTCGTTCTCGGCGCGGGGCTACTTGGCGTTACCTCGGCGTATTACTTGCAACAACTGGGCCACGACGTCATCGTGCTCTACCGGCAGGCGGCGCCGGCGGCGGAAACCAGTTTCGCCAATGGCGGGCAAATTTCGGTGAGCCACGCCGAGCCGTGGGCCAACCCCAGCGCGCCGTTTAAAGTGTTGCAGTGGTTGTCGCGGGAGGATGCGCCGCTGTTGTTCCGATTGCGCGCCGACTTGCGGCAATGGCTGTGGGGCCTGCAATTTTTGCGCGAATGCACGCCGGCGCGCACCCGCGCCAATATCAGGCAAATCGTGCGCTTGGGGATTTACAGCCGCGACATGCTGCAAGCGCTGCGGCGTGAAACGGGTATCGAATACGACCATCGCACGCAAGGCATTTTGCATTTTTACACCAGCACGAAAGAATTCGACGCGGCGATAAAACCCGCGCAATTGATGCGCGAACTGGGCTGCGAACGCTGCGTGGTAACGCCCGACGAAGCCGTGCGCATCGAGCCCGCACTTGGCCATATCCGTACGCGTTTGGCGGGCGCGACCTACACCGCGGAAGACGAATCGGGCGACGCCAACAAGTTCGCGCGCGAAGTGGTGCGCTTGTGCCACGGCCGTGGCGTGCAGTTCTTGATGAGCACACCGTAACCGCGCTGCGCACTGCGGGTGAGGGCGCGAGCGCGCAAGTCGAGCACGTCGAAGCCACCGACGCCGAAGGGCGCTTTCAGCGTATTCGCGGCGATGCTTACGTGCCGGCGCTGGGCTCGGTGAGCCCCATCTTCGCGGCGCCGCTGGGCATACGTTTGCCGATTTATCCGGCCAAGGGGTATTCGGTGACCCTGCCGGTGAAAGATGAATCCAGGGCCAATCAAGTGTCGCTGACCGATGACGAATTCAAGCTGGTGTATTCGCGCCTGGGTGACCGGTTGCGCATAGCCGGCACCGCGGAACTGAACGGCTACGACCGCGATTTAAATCGCGTGCGCTGCGAGGCGATCGTGCGCCGCGTCGAGGACGTTTTCCCCGGCGCGGGCGAGGGCAGCGAAGCGCAATTCTGGACCGGCTTGCGGCCGGCGACACCGAGCAACGTGCCGTTGATCGGCGCTACGCGCGTGGCGAATCTGTACCTCAACACCGGCCACGGCACGCTGGGGTGGACGCACGCTTGCGGGTCCGGTAAATCGATTGCGCGGATTATCAGCGGGCTTAAGCCCGAGGTGGAGTTTTCGTTTTCGAAATGAATCGCCACGGTCAAAATGAACATCGCATCGCTCGTTTCTAACGTCGCGGCAATCGACGCCATCGAAAACCGGGCAAGCGAAAAGCGATGTGTTTTCCCAAGGGGAAAAATTCCGCAACGAAGGCGGTGCGGCGCCACCCTGCTTTTTCAAAGCTTTTGATCGATGCGCGATTGTTATGCCAGATCGTGCAAACCAAACTTCGGCGACCTTTTTGTGCCATTTCCGCCATCGCGTGTTGAATCGTGGCATAAGCGTAGCCGCGCTGACGATGCGAAGCGGCTGTAACGACATCGACTAGCACGGCTTCGTCATCCAGGACCGAACCGATAGTGGTTTCAAGATAGCGGGCCGGCTCCCAGATCACGCACGTGCAGGCGAGCGTGTTTTCGTTCCAAAGTCCAAACGCATCCGCTGCGCCGTCGGCGAAATAGGCGTGAGCTTGTATGAGCGGATCGGCTGCGCGACGCATTGCTTCACCGCTCTGCATTCGCCGAATGTCGAAGTTGCCCGCATCGCCGCAGAAATGCGATGACAAGTCGACGCGATAGATCCAGTTCAATCGATAACGGCCGAGTAAATGAAGGGCCAACGATTTGACTGTCTGCTTAAACATTGTTGCGCGTGTGCGGCACGAAAACGTGGCTATATGCGCCGAACCAATCGTTTAATCTTGGTTTTAAGCCCCAGTTTGTCCAATGTTTTACCGATTTGCGCCGACAGCATATCGACGGTGGCATGCAGCAGTACCCAGAAGCGCGCGGCATACGTCTTCCTAAAATACAAGACATCCGCGCAAGGAACGTTGTGGGTGCCGAAAAACCGCTTGTGATCGCCTTGCCCCTGTGTGAAATCGAAATAGGTGAATTGCCGTTCGCGAAACAACAACTCGAACGCAAGGTACTGCAATACCGTGCCGGGCGAATAATCCGAATACGCTGGGGTGTAGCCGAGGTAGCTGTAGAGGAGGACGCCGCCTTGGGCGGGACAGCACAAATACGCGACTGCTTCGTTCTCGAAAAACAACAGGTAGGCTCGCACTTGATTGGATTCGGCGCGCGTTTGCAACTCCGATAAAAATTCGGGCCTCGAGGGTATGCCCGCATCAAACAATCTTTCTTGGTAGGTGTTCTTGGAGATCGCCCGCGCATGCTGGAGGAATTCCTCCATTTCCTCGGGGTGTTTGTATTCGCGGATGCCGTTGCCGGAGCCTGCATCGAGAAAGCGGCGGACTTTTCGTTTGAGCGTACTTCTCGTTTTAGCGCTGAATTTGGCGAGGTAGTCGTCAAAGGCGCCGGTCAAAGACGTGTAAAAATGGGACTACTGATTCGGTACGTAGCGCAGGAACGGCCCCTCAGTGCACACGCGCGGCAAGGTGCCGTGCACCGGATGGGACAGAATAATCGCCGCGTCGACGTTGCCGCGCGGCAGCGCCTCGGGCAAGGCCAGCTCGTCGGGCGCAGTTGACAACTCGAGAAAATGATTGGCCAGTGTCAGTGCGGAAAAGCCGCGCCTGAACAGGGTGAGTTCGCCGATACGATAGGAAAGGGTGTAGCGCGTCTCGTTCCAGAGCGGGGTCATCGAGGCCATTTCAGACATTTGGATGTTAGTATACGCGCGACATCAATTGCTGTGCGATTCGCGCGATAGTCCGTTGCCGACTCGATTGAATCGGCTCGACGAACTCGTCGCCATCGAACGACTCGCCGCGAATCTCATGGAAGTGGCTAGACCGCAGTACCGCCTTGTGTTCATTTAAGTAGCCGCAGATTTTTTCGAATCGGCGGATCAGTAGCCGCTGCGGTTCGGTTAGTCGCCCCCGAGACATGCTACCGACGCGCACAAACTCGAAGCTGTGCACGACGATCACCACGATTGCACGCTGTTGTTCGACGGACGCATCAAGCACATGGCGAAATTCGTCGAAACTGCACGCGGTGACGTGCAACGGCCTGACGCCGCGCCTGGAGCCGTCGACAAAATGAGTGACCGGAAAAATCTTGATCGCCCCGCAATCGACTGGCCTCTGGTATCGCGACCGGCCTTCAAGATCTGGCAGCGAATGTCCAAAGGCCGCATTGAGACTCGAGTCAAAGCGCAAACCGCAGGCTCGCAAAGCCTCCAGCGTGATGGTGTTGGCACCCCAACTTCCCGCGCGAAATCCCTCGATCGGGCCGGCTCCGGCTTCGACCAAACGATCGACCCCCGATCCAATGAGGCGCTGTTGTGCGGCCCGATCGTAATCGCTGAGCAAGGGTCCGGCAAATGCGGGCAAGCCCGTGCAGCGTGGATCAGTGAGCCATTCGGGATGAAGGTGTAGTCCGATCTCTTGCTGGCTTTTATTCACTTGAAGGACTAATGCACGCAGCGGCTCGACTCCAATGGCAAATGAAAATAACGGGTCGATAAAAAAAGTGGCTTTCAATCCATGGTCGGCGAAAACACGCAATTGATAGGGAATGCCGAAATCGCCTTGTTTCGTTTCGCCTCTCAGATAAGCGCGCAATTCCCATTCGCAATCGTCGTCAGCCGCAAGCGGCGAATGTGGCCACCCCGGTAAGAAGGGTCAGATTTCGGTATCAATCGTAATGAAAACTCGAGTAGTCAATCGCATGCCCCTTAAGTATCGGCCAAGAATTCTACAGTAGAAAGGCTTGGGTGGCGGTCGCCAGCGCCTGGTCGCATATTCTCATAGTACTCGCCCTAAGCGCTTAGACTTGGCTAAATTCAGAGCAATCGTATCGAATCAAACAACATGTCAACCCAGCAACTGCTCGCGATAAGGATTCCCGGCGATCGCTACTAGGCGCCAGTCGCGGATACCGCCTTTGCGCGATTTTGCTACCTGCAGAATCTGGAGTACCGTGCACCGCACCGTGGCGAGGTTGCGTGCGATGTTGCACATGGCTGATCGCGCCTGTTTAGGGGGAACGTTATCGGGTCGTGCTAAGATCGACGTCCCGATCAGCGGAGTTGTGCTTGAGTCATCGACAACACGATTTGAGTAAGCGATATCCTAAGGACATGAAACTCATCCCAACCATTTTATGCGGCGGCGCCGGTTCGAGACTGTGGCCGGTGTCGCGCGAGTTGCACCCCAAACCGTTTATCCGCATGGGTGACGGGCAAAGCCTGTTGCAAAAAGCGTTTTTGCGCGGCGCGGTGTTGCCCGATGTAGCGCAAGTGCTGACGGTGACCAATCGCGAACTGTTATTCAAAACCAAGGACGAGTTTCAAGAGGTCAACAAGGGCGGCGTGCCAACCTCGTTTATTTTGGAGCCGTTCGGGCGCAATACCGCCGCGGCGATTGCCGCCGCCGCGCGCCATGTGGCGAACGTGCACGGCAACGATGCGCTGATGCTGGTGCTGGCGGCGGATCACTTGATCGTCGATCAAGCGGCGTTCGCCCAGGCGGTGGCCGCGGCGACGGCACTGGCGGCGCAAGGGCGCTTGGTGACCTTCGGCATCACGCCCGACCGGCCCGAAACCGGCTACGGTTATATCGAGGCCGAGGGCAACCAAGTGCTGCGTTTTGTCGAAAAACCCAACGCGGAAAAAGCCAAGGCCTATCTCGCCGGCGGCAAGCATTTGTGGAATTCCGGCATGTTTTGTTTTAGCGCGGGCGCGATTTTGCGCGAGATGCAAAGCCACTCGCCGGATATTTTATCGGCCACGGTGGCGTGCATGGCGCATTCGCCGGCGGTGGAAGGCAAGGGCTACGTGCAATTGGAACTGGACGCGGACACGTTCGCGAAAGCGCCCAGCAACTCCATCGATTACGCGGTGATGGAACATTCACGCGAGGTGTCGGTGGTGCCGTGCGATATCGGCTGGAGCGACATCGGCTCGTGGAGCGCGTTGGGCGATTTGGCTAAGGCCGATGCCGATGGCAATCGCACCGACGGCGAGGTGTATTTGCACAACGTCAAGAATAGCTATGTGCAAAGCAGCGGGCGCTTGGTGGGCGCGGTGGGCGTGGATAACCTGATCGTGGTGGAAACGCCCGACGCGGTGCTGGTGGCGGATAAGGCGCAGGCGCAGGATGTGGGCCGTTTGTATAACGACTTAAAGGCAAAGGGCCACGCGGCGCACAAGTTTCACCGCACCGTGCATCGGCCGTGGGGCACCTACACCGTGCTGGAAGAAGGCCCGCGCTTTCAGATCAAGCGCATCGTGGTCAAGCCCGGCGCGAGTTTGAGTTTGCAACTGCATCACCACCGCAGCGAGCATTGGGTGGTGGTGAGCGGCATGGCGAGCGTGGTCAATGGTGAGCAGGAATTTTTTGTGCGCGTCAACGAATCGACCTACATCCCCGCGGGCCACAAGCATCGCTTGTTTAACCCCGGCGTGGTCGATCTGGTGATGATCGAAGTGCAAAGCGGCGAGTATCTGGGCGAGGACGATATCGTGCGCTTTCAGGATGTCTACGGGCGTGCCTGACTTGGTGTTGGTTGGCCTTGAATGAACGACAGCGAGGCCATGCAAGCCGCGCTCGTGCTGGCGCGCGAAGCCGAGGCTGCCGGAGAAGTCCCGGTCGGCGCAGTGATCGTCAAAGACGGTGAGATCGTCGGTCGCGGCTACAACCAGCCGATTTCGCGGCATGACCCCACCGCCCACGCCGAGGTGATGGCGCTACGCGATGCGGCGAGTGTGCTTGGCAATTACCGCTTGCCCGATTGCGAACTTTACGTGACGCTGGAGCCCTGCTGCATGTGCGTTGGTGCGATCATCCATGCGCGCATCGCGCGCGTGGTCTACGGCGCGGCGGACCCCAAAACCGGCGCTTGTGGCAGCGTGGTCAATCTGTTCGCCGAGCCGCGGCTTAATTTTCATGCGCAGGTGTCGGGTGGGCTGCTGGCCGCCGAATCTGCCCAGCTTTTGCGCGCGTTTTTTGCACAGCGGCGTGGCAAGTATGAATAGTCTTTACATTAATATCGCGACGCAAACCCTTGTGTTGAAAGACGAAATAACTGGGATCGTGAAGGTCTATACGATCTCGACTGCAAAAAATGGTGCGGGCGAACAATACGGCAGTAATTGCACGCCGCGCGGCCACCACGTGGTACGCGCCAAAATCGGCGCCGGCTCGCCGGTGAACACCGTGTTTGTCGGCCGTCGTCCCACGGGTGAGATCTATAGCCCTGAACTAAAGCTGCAATTCCCTCAACGCGATTGGATTCTGACGCGCATTTTATGGCTCTCGGGGTGCGAGGTGGGGCGCAACCGGCTGGGCGATGTCGACACCATGCGGCGCTATATCTATATCCATGGCACGCCGCAGGCGATTCCCATGGGTACGCCGGCCTCGCACGGCTGCATCTTGCTGCACAACGCCGAAGTGATTGACTTGTTCGATTGCGTGGCAGTGGGTGATAAAGTAAATATTGAATAAAATCAATAAGTTATAAAAATATCCTTATTCTGCCGATAAACCGCCGTTACCCAACACCTGATTCTTGTAAAAGCTTTGTCGCAGCGCAGCGTTTTTATTGTGCAAAGCATCAAATTGGGCTAAATTGTGCGCTGCAACTAACGAATTTGGGACGGGCAATGCGGCTAAAAGACAAGGTATCCATCATCACCGGCGCAGGGCGGGGTATAGGCCAGGCGACGGCGCTAAAGTTCGCGCAGGAAGGCGCCAAGGTGGTGGTGTGCGATCTGACCGAGGCATCGATCGCCGACACGGTGCGGCTTTGCGAACGCGCGGGCGCGCCGACGCTGGGGGTGGTGGCCAACGTTACCGACATGGCGTCCTTGCGTGAAATGGTCAGCGCCACGCTCGACCAATGGGGCCGCATCGATTGCCTGGTCAACAACGCCGGCATCGTCGCCGATGCGCAGCTCAAAAACATGACCGAAGAGCATTTCGACCGCGTGATCGAGGTCAACTTAAAGGGCGTGTTCAACTGCACTAAGGCGGTGGTCGGGCCCATGCTTGAACAGCAATCGGGCGTGATTTTGAATGCCTCGTCCATCGTCGGTCTTTACGGCAACTTCGGCCAAACCAATTACGCCGCGGCCAAGTTCGGCGTCATCGGCATGGTCAAAACCTGGGCGCGCGAGTTGGGCCGCCGCGGCATCCGCGCCAACGCCGTGTGCCCGGGGTTTATTTCCACCAGCATCCTCGCCACCATCCCCGAAAAAGTGATCAAGGCGCTCGAAGACAAAGTGCCGATGGGGCGTTTGGGCAAGCCCGAAGACGTGGCGAATACGTTTGCGTTTTTGGCCTCCGACGAGGCGCAATACATCAACGGCGCGGTGATTGAAGTGAGCGGCGGGCTGGTCATCTGAGCGCGTTTCAGCCTGAGCGTTCGCTCATGGGCCCGCGGTGCGCCCAAGACGAATTTCAAGGCGTGATTGCGACCTTGAGGACCCCGTCACGCTGATTGGCGAACAGCTCATAGGCTTGGACGATTTGATCGAGCTTGAAGCGGTGCGTGACCAGCGGTTTGAGATCAACACGTCCGGATGCGACCACGTTTATCAAACGCCGCATGCGCTCCTTACCGCCGGGGCACAGCGTTGTAATAAGCTTGTGATCGCCCAGGCCCGCAGCGAACGCGTCAAGCGGCAAAGTTAGCTTGCCGGAGTAAACGCCCAGACTGGAAAGTATGCCGCCGGGTTTCAGCACGCGCAAACAGCTTTCGAAGGTTTGTTGTGTGCCAAGCGCTTCGATTGCCACATCGACTCCGCGGCCGTCAGTTAAACGCAGGATTTCCGCCACCGGATCAAGATTTCGGTAGTTGACGGTCACATCGGCACCGAGTTGTTTGGACATCGCCAATCGTTCCGCTACCCTATCCACGGTCACAATCAACGACGCTCCCTTGAGCTTCGCTCCCGCAGTCGCGCATAAACCTATCGGCCCCTGCGCGAATATGGCAACGCTGTCGCCGATCTTGATCTGCCCGTTTTCCGCGCCGCCAAAGCCCGTGCTCATAATGTCCGGGCACATCAACACCTGTTCGTCTGACAAGCCTTGCGGTACCGGCGTCAAGTTTGCCGTTGCGTTCGGCACTAGTACGTATTCGGCTTGGCAACCGTCGATGGTATTGCCCAAACGCCAGCCACCCATCGCCTTGCCGCCGCATTGCGCCTGATGGCCGTCAAGGCAAGAGGTGCATTGTCCGCATGGCGTGATCGCACCGACAATCACCCGTTGCCCTTCGCGGCAGCCAGTGACCGCCGCGCCGAGTTTTTCGACCACGCCGACCGGTTCGTGCCCAACGATGCGGCCGCGCTCGACCGGGTATTCCCCCTTCAGGATATGCACATCCGTGCCGCATATAGTCGTAGTGGTGACGCGTACCAAGGCGTCGCCAGGGCCCACGTCAGGCACGGGTTTTTCATCCAACACAATGCGGCCGGGCTCGACGAACACAGCCGCTTTCATTTTTTGCGTCATGGTCAATAAACTCCAATCGACAACGAGTATGGGGGGTATAGTGCGTTAGGCGCCGTGCCACGGGTTTGATAAAGATCAAGCCTTGACCACGCGGTGGGAACGGGACTCATGGGTACCCGGTTTTCCCGCAGGAAGGTCCACGTAAATGATCTGTCGAGCAAAGCCCAGCATACTTGGCATGGCACTACACGCGCTGAGTTTGTTACGCTTGGCACGCAACCAAACAAGTTTTAGGAGCGCCGCCCCTTCAAGCTTACGGCTTGCGATGGCACAGCGCGATTTTGGTTGTGTTCGGCCACGCCTGGCCGAAACGCTGCGCGCTAAGCGTCGAACAACGCGGCAATTTTCGCGCGATCAGGTGTGCTGAGCGCGCCGCGCTCGGTAATCAGCGCGCTCACCAAATCCGCCGGCGTTACATCGAACACCGGATTTTTCACCGCAACGCCGGCGGGCGCCCATTGCGTGCCGCCGTAGCCCAATACTTCCTCGGCGGCGCGTTCCTCGATCGGAATCGCCTCGCCGTTCACCGTGGCGCGGTCGATGGTCGATAACGGCGCCGCCACATAAAACGGGATGTCGTGCCGCCGCGCCAGCACCGCCACGGTGTAGGTGCCGATTTTGTTGGCGACGTCGCCGTTGGCGGCGATGCGGTCGGCGCCGACGATCACCGCGTCGATCTCGCCGCGGTGCATCAGCAGGCCCGCCGCGTTGTCCGCGATCAACGTCACGGGGATGCCGTCTTGTTGCAGCTCCCACGCGGTCAAGCGCGCGCCCTGCAGAAACGGACGCGTTTCATCGGCGTAGACTTCGATGCGTTTGCCGGCTTCAATCGCGGAGCGAATGATACCGAGAGCAGTGCCGTGGCCGGCGGTGGCGAGCGCACCGGCGTTGCAATGTGTGAGCACGCGAGCGTTGTTCGCCAACAGCGCCGCACCGTGTGCGCCCATCGCGCGGTTCAACCGCACATCTTCGTCGGCGATGGCGTGTGCTTCGGCGAGCAGGTCCGCGGCGATGGCCGGCAGCGCGTGGTCGAACGACGCATCGAGCCGCGCGCGCATGCGATTCAGCGCCCAAAACAAATTTACCGCGGTGGGGCGGCTTGCCGCGAGTATGCTCATTGCGCGATCGAGTCCCGCGATGAACGCATCGCGTGCCTGGTGTTGCAAGCGCAACGCTTCCAGCGCCACGCCGTACGCCGCCGCGCAGCCGATCGCCGGCGCGCCGCGCACGACCAACTGGCGTATCCCTTGCGCTACGTCGGCGGCGTTGTTGTATCGCAAGTAATCGACGCGCAGCGGTAGCGCGCGCTGATCGAGCAATTCCAGCGCGCCATCGATCCACCGTAAGCTATTGATTTTATTCATATTTTATTTATGCCGCGCGCGCTGTGTAACCGCCGTATTCAAATTCGGCGAGCGCAATCGCCGCCGCCGGCGCCGAACGATAACGGCCGTGGCTGCTGGCGCGCGTGATGATGGCGATGTCGTGCTGATACATTTGCGCCGCGATGCGTGCTTCGCGCTCGGTAGTGCCAAAGGCGCATAAGCCAAACGCCGGGTCGAGTGCGATGCGCGGCGCGGCGTCGATCAACGAGCTGTGCGTTTTGCCGAGGTGGGTGTCGAGATACTCGCGATAACGCGCGGCGTAACCGGCCACGTCGCGCCCAATGAGCGGTACGCGCTTGGTGTAAACCGCGTGTTGCGGGGTGGCGGGGCCTTGTTGCGAGATTTGTGCGAGATCGGGGCGTTGCGCGTAGGCGATGGTCGGGGCATCGCCGATAACGTGACGCACGAGCGCAGTGCCGGCAATCGCGTTGATCTCGGTGTGTAAGGCATCGAGTGTTTGCGTGTCGGGTGCGGCGGCAACCGGCGCGGCTTCGGGCAGGCGCCAGGCGTTGCGCGCTTTCAAAAATTCTTCCGCGAAAGTCACCAGCTCGATCATGTTTTCATAGGCCGTGCGCGCATCGTTGCCGAAGGCCACCACGCCATGAAACGCCAGTATCAAGCCGATGGTGTTCGCCATGCCACGTGCGCGAAACGTATCCAGGCATGCGCGTGCCAAGGCGTGACCGGAATGCTGATACGGCACCAGCGGCGCGCGCACGCCGTAGACTTCGGCGTGCACGGCTTGAATGTTGTCGACGTTCAGCGCGGCGAGCACACTGTCGGCATGGGTGTGCTCGACGAGCGCGAAGGGCAGGCCCGCGTGCATCAGAGTTTCAATTGACGGTTTCAACGCCGGGCGGTGCAGCAAACCATCCTCGAGTGCGCGCATCATGCCGGCATTGTCCAGAGGGGGTTGTTCCAGCACGCGCAACACCGAGTCGAGTCTTAACGGGGTAAAGGTTTGTTCGGTGGCTTGCGCCAGATCGCTGACGGTGCCTTTGACGTAGAGCACGCACCCGCTCTTTGCTTCGCGTTTTAGCGAGGTGTTGCCGCCGCCGTGCAGCACCAGCGTCGGGTCGCCGCCCAGCAGCCGCGAGGCGTAGGCGCGCAGCGCCAATGGGCTATCGCAGTGCGCGGCGTCAATGTCGTTCCACAGGCTTTGCATGCGCCGATTATAATCGGCGGCATGCAGGATACTTTTCGCTTCAACGTGCGCCGTGCCGATTGGCGCGCGGATGGCCCGCAATTGTCGGCGATCCGCCGCGCGGTGTTTGTGATCGAGCAGCGAGTGCCCGAACACGAGGAATGGGATGGCCTGGATGAATCGTGCCGGCACGTCATCGCGCTCGCCGCCGAGGGCAGCGCCATCGGCACCGGGCGTTTGCTGCCCGACGGACGCATTGGCCGCATGGCGGTGTTGGCGCCGTGGCGCGAACGCGGCGTGGGCAGTGCGCTGCTGCGCGAGTTGATCGCGCTTGCGCGCGAGGCCGGGTTTCGCGAAACACGCCTGCACGCGCAAACGCATGCGCTGGCGTTTTACCGCAAGCACGGTTATGTGGCGCACGGCGAACAATTCTTCGAAGCCAATATCCCGCACTACGAAATGCGGCTTACGCTGTTAGCGGGTTAACTTAAAGCGCCGTGTGACTTCACCGGTGAATTTGCCCAGCGGCCCGAAGCTGCGTTCGCTGTAAGTGACCTCGCCACCGCGGTGCACCAGGATCACCGTGCTCGCGCGCGTGCCGTAACGCGCATCGGCCGCGATGAATTTCGGGCCCAATTGTTTTTCGCGCGCGACGCCGACACCGGTGTCGGGCAGCGCGTGCTCGGCGGCGATGGCGCGGTCGGCGAGCATTTGAAAAAACGCTTCCGGCTGTAGCGGCGCGCGCGCCGTCAGCAGCGCGGCAAGTTCGCGCCGGCCGTCGCTGACTTTAGGCCATGGCGTGTCGAGCAAGTGGTTGCTCAAGCCGTGCACGCCAGGGGTGACGGCGTTCACCGTTTGTGCGTAGTTCGAAAAAAACCACAAATCATTCAAGTTGCCGGCGAGCGTGCCAAAGCCCGCGTACTCGGTTTGACGCGCTTTAACCGCTTGCAAGTACGCCAAAGCCGATTCGTTGCCGGTGAGATATGCGCCAACCAGCTCGCCGCGCGAACGCGGCGCCGCGCCTTTCGGATAGCCGTCACGAAAATTGGTCACCGCGGCGAAACGCCCCGTCAACGTAAGCCCCATCCACGCGCCGCCCATTTCCAGATCGCGCCCGCCGTACACCTGCGGGTGGTCGCGCCAAAACGCGGCGGGGGCGCTAGCGCGTGCATAGGCCTCGTCGCGGTTGGCGGCGACCACCAGCGGATAGTCGGCGTTCGCCTGAAATCCAAATAAAATCAAGCACATATGATTATTCTATGGGATATGGCAAGGTGCTGATTTGCAGTGGCGGCCCGTCGCGGGCTTGCCAGTGCACAGTGGCTTTGCCGATGTCGCCTGCTTGCACCACGGCGAGCAGTTCGTGCTGATCGGGCGGGTGACTGACCACGCTCACCACCATGCCGCTGGCTTGATCACCGAACGCGGCGGAATAAAGTTTGTCGCCGGGCGCCGGCGCTACAGTCGATTGCAGGCTTGCGCGCACCATGCGTTGCTTGACACGGCCCAGATAGCGCGTGCGCGCGACGATTTCCTGGCCCGGATAACAGCCCTTGTCGAAACTCACCGCGTGGATCAAATCAAAATTCACCGTCTGCGGCACGAATTGTTCCTGGGTCGCGGCGAGCACTTGCGGCACGCCGGCGGCGATGTCATGCGCGCGCCACAGCGTTTCGCTGCCAGCGCAGGCGTGCGCCGCAAGCTGGCTTTGTATCTCGTTTGCCGTGGTGGCGGCGGCGATGATGAGACAACGGTCCACCGGCAGCCTGATCACGCTAAGGTTTGCGCCGTGCACCACCACGTGCGGTGCGGCCGGCGCGCTCACGCCCAGCGCGGCGAGCAGCGCGCTGGCGTGCGTGCCGCTGAGGCCGAACAGTACGTGTTCGGCGCTGACATCCAACGCTTTCACTTTGGCGCGTAGTATGTACATCGCCAGGCGCTTGCGTATCGGCTCGCACAGTTCGCGCGGCAGCATCGCGTAGTACGCCCCCTCGCGCTGCCATAATAAAAACGCGGTCAGCAGCCGCCCCTTGGGGTTGCAATATCCGCTGTATTGGCTGCGCGTGTCGCTAAGCGCCGCGACGTCGTTGGTGAGTTGGCCTTGCAAAAAGGCTTGCGCATCGGGCCCTTCGAATCGCAGCACGCCCGATGAGCCGATGGTGCACCACTGTAGATCAGTTGCCACGGCAAAAAAAGTAACGGCTTTCACTCAAAGCGGGCATTGTATCCGACGCCTTCTTGCCGTCGAGCGCATAAAAAAATATATAATAAAATCAAATACTTGCATAATAATGCCAGCACGCGAACCTGAACCCACGTGGATACTGCGGCGGCGTATGATGAAGCCCATTGCAAGAGCGCTGCGGAGGCGGATGGTGCATGGGTGGTGGCGGGTGATGATGGCGTGCGCGCTGGCGTGGCCATGTGCGGCGCACGCGGGCGTACCCGAAGGTTTCGACGCATTTAACAACGGCCGTTACAGCGAAGCGCGGCGCGAGCTTACGCGCCCGGCGCAAAACGGCGATGCGCAAGCCATGGCCTATCTGGGCGAGATGTTGATGCGCGGCTGGGGCGGCGCGCGCGATGAGCTAAAGGCGCGCGAATACATCCTGAAGTCGCACGCGGATCAGAACGTGCGTGCCGCTTACTTGCTGGGCACCATGCACCTTAACGGTAACTTGGTGGCGCGCGACGAGGCCAAGGGTGCGCAACTGGTGTACCACGCGGCGGAGCAGGGCGAGGCTACCGCGCAAACGCTGGTGGGCGTGTGGCTCGCCAACGGCGCGCAGGGCTATGCCCAGGATGAGGCGCTTGCCTTGACCTGGTTTAAAGCCGCCGCCGCGCAAAACGACGCCGCGGCGATGGGGTGGATCGGCCATTTTACCGAGCAAGGCAAGGCCGGCATCGCGCGCGATGACCTGGTCGCGCTCGATTGGTACAAAAAAGCCGGCAATCTGGGGCATGCGGCGAGTCTCACCGCCGCCGGGCGCATCTACGCGCTGGGGCGCGGGGTCGCGGCCGACGGTGCGGAAGCGCTGCGCTGGCTGCGCCGCGCGGCGGCGGTCAGTCACTACGAAGCGTTTCAGTGGATCGCCAACGTCTATGAATGGGGGCGCGGTGGTGTGCCCAGAAATCCTGTGCAGGCCTACGCGTAATACGCGGCGATTCCAGGCAATGCCGATGCGCAGGTGGTGAAAAACGCCGCCGCGGGCAAGGCGCGGATGACCAAAATACTGGCAGCCAATGAACTGGCTGAAGCCGAAAAACACGCCAGGCAAGTGGCAGAGGCGAATACCGCGAACATACTGGCGGCGCGAGTCGCCAAACCGCCGGCCAGCAGCACGCCGCGCGCGGGTGTTTACGGCAGCGGCGTGGTGGTGAGCGAAGCAGGCGATATCGTCACCAACGAACACGTGATCAACAACTGCGCGCGCGTGCGCATCCAGC
Source organism: Betaproteobacteria bacterium (assembly GCA_016868015.1). Taxonomy (GTDB): domain Bacteria; phylum Pseudomonadota; class Gammaproteobacteria; order Burkholderiales; family SG8-41; genus UBA5216. The sequence continues at coordinate 2,525 of VGIF01000074.1, read as the reverse complement.
CGCTCGGTTTACCCGTCAAAGTGCTGGCGCGGGATGTGCGCAATGATCTCGCGCTGCTGCGCGCGCAAGGCGCGCAACTGCCGCCGGTCAAGCTGCGTGCCGGGCGCAATGTGCGCCTGGGGGATGACGTGATCGCGCTGGGTTATCCGTTAAAAGGCGTGTTGTCCTCCAGCGCGGTGGTCACCGCGGGTATAGTCAACGCGATGACGGGTGTGAACGACGATACCTCGGCGTTTCAGATTTCCGCCACCGTGCAGCCGGGTTCCAGCGGTGGGCCGATTTTCGACCGCAGCGGCAATTTGGTGGGCATCGTGCGCGCGCGTTTATTGTCGAGTGCGCAAGCCAATCCGCAAAACGTGAACTTCGGTATCAACCTCGCCACGGTCAGTAACTTTCTCGATTCGCATTCGGTCGATTACCAGAGCGCGCCGGCGGTGGCGAAGCCCGCCGACACCGCCGACTTGGTGGAACGCGCGCGTAAGTCTACCGTTCAGGTGGAGTGTTATTAGTGGGTTCGGCACCCGGCAGAGGCTTTGCCGTGGTTTCGCGCTCCACCACTTGATATTCACCATCCAGCGGCGCGCCGGTGCCGCCGTCGCCATCGCCACGCGCCTCGCGTTGCGCCAGTTCGCGTTTGAATTTGCGCAGTGTCCACCACACCCGCACGCCCACCACCAACGCGATTAACGCACCGGCGATGAGTGCCGCGGCGAGAAAGAAAAACGCCACGATCAGCAGCGCGACGGCCGCGATCGACAACATAATGCGCATAAGCCAGCTCGGCTTTTGCGGGGACTTCATGCGGTATTCGATGCGCATCCGTGGGTGACTCGGCTTAAGAACGTTGTGGCCATTGTGCTAAACCCGCTGCCGAAAGTCGATGCCATTATGGCGAAACTATTGCATTGCAAGGATGATTAACGCTACGAATCAGCCATGGCGCGCGAAAACCAGACACTTACCGTATTGTTTGCGGACATTTCGGAAAGTAGCCGTCTTTACAATCAACTGGGCGACGCCGAGGCACGCAGTTCGATCAATGCCACCCTCGAAGCGCTTGCCGGGCTGCTGCCGCGTTTTAAGGGGCGCTTGGTCAAAACGCTCGGCGACGCCATCATGTGCGTGTTCCCGGATGCCGCCAACGCGGTGAATTGCGCCACCGAGATGCAGGCGCTCACCAGCAACGATGCGCGGCCCGACACCCAACCCATCCGTGTGCACATTGGGCTGCATGCGGGCCCGGTACTGGTGGAAGACAACGACATCTTCGGCGACACCGTTAACGCCGCGGCGTTTTTGACCAATGTGGCGATGGCGGAGCAGATATTGCTTTCCGACGTCACGGAAAAAGATCTGCCGCCGCAGTTAAAGCCTTTCGTGCGGCCGCTGTTTCGCGCAACGCTCAAGGGCAGCTCCGGTGAATCGACGATCTACCAAGTGGTGTGGGCCACCGACAATCTCGAACTCACCGACATCAACCTGCGCGCCGCGCGCGTGTTGCCGGCCGATGCGGGGAGCCTCATCGTCGAACTTGAAGACCAGCGCGTGCGCGTGGATCGCTGGCATCCGCTACTGACGCTGGGGCGCGACGCCGAAAGCGATGTGGCGGTCAAGGACCAATTCGCTTCGCGCCGCCATTGTTCGATACGCTTGGTCCGTTCGAGTTTTTATCTGGTTGACCACAGCGTCAACGGCACCTATGTGACGTTTGCCAGCGGCGATGAAATTCACCTGCTGCGCGGCGAAATCGTGCTTGAGGGCTCCGGCGAAATCCGCCTGGGCCGCAGCCGCGCCGAGGGCGTGCAAAGCGTGGTGCTGTTCCGACGCGACCGGCGCTCGCAGTTCAGGCCGTAAGGCGGGCACGCGTTGTGAGCCACCGCCGGTAATTGCTGGCACTAAGCGCCCGACCCAATCCGAAAGCCTATGGTGGTTGCGCGACGCCAGCGATGACACAGTACGCGTAGGTTGGGCCGACGAATTAAGCCCAACACCATGGTTTCATCATGAGCGATCGTTGGACTTCGCTGCGCTCAGCCCAACCTAGGAACTGCGGGAGAGAGCGCGTATAGCGTGTATGCAGCGGAGCGAAATGCGGGGGCTTTGTTCCTGCAATCCGCTACGCTCCATGCTGGCTACGAACAGTCGCTTTGCGGATTCGCGAACTTCGGGTCGGGCTGCTTCCGGGCAGCGTCCGTTCGCGCGCGTCCCAATTTGTGCTTTTAGACGAAATGCCTAAGGAAGCGCTGAATAAGTCCCCGATTGCTCTGTAAACGCGAATCCCAGTGGTACGTTCTGATTGGGAGGACGTATTCGCGAGCCACGAGGCAAGACATGAAACAAATGACGCTGGCAGCAGTGAGCGGATTTGAAAAGCACAGCCGCGCCACGCGCAAGGCGTCGTTCCTGGCACGCATGGAAACGCTGGTGCCGTGGAGCGAGTTCTGCGCGTTGATCGAACCGCATTACCCGAAGACAGGCGCGGGCCGCCCGCCGATCGGCATCGAACGCATGCTGCGCATGTATCT
>VGIF01000073.1 GCA_016868015.1 Betaproteobacteria bacterium | reverse complement strand
GGATCATCGGACTTCTCCTCGATATTGGCAGCTTGTCGGTCACGCGAGGCCGAGGTGCTTAAAACGGTGCCGTCCCCGTCAACGTCGTGCGCTCCATGTGCCGCCGCAGCGGCAGTTTGTAATCGGTTATCGCTTGATGCTGCACCAGGCAGTTATCCCACAGCAAAAAATCGCCGACGCGCCAGGAGTGGCGATAGACGAATTGCGGTTTGGTCGAGTGTTCAATCAGTCGGTTTAACAACGCGTCACCTTCCGTGCCCGGCATGCCGGCGATGCTCGCCGTGTAGCCCTCGTTGACGAACAGGCATTTTTTGCCGGTAAACGGATGGGTGCGCACGATGGGGTGTTCGACGTCCGGCGTCTTGGCTTCCTGTTCCGGCGTCAAGGGTTTGCGCGGGCCTGCGTTGCGCTCGCGGTAGTAGCCTTTTTTGTACGACTGCACGGCTTTTAAACCGGCGATTTTGCGCCGGGTGTCCTCGGGCAATGCGTTGTAGGCGGCGGTGGCGCTGGCGAATTTTGTGTCGCCCAAGGCTTTGCCGCTGGCGTCGTGCGGCACTTCGAGCGCGTAGAACAACGAGCCGCGGCTGGGCACTTTCAAATAACAAAGATCGGAGTGCCAAAACAAGCCCGCGTCCTGCGAGCCGATGGGCTTGCCGTCAACGACGATGTTCGATACCACGAACAACTCGTGATAACCCGGCCGGCAGCAATCCTTGCGCACATGAAGTTCCAACTCGCCGAAGCGCCGGCTAAACGCGACGTGCTGATCGGGGGTCAATTTTTGATCGCGGAAAAACACCACTTCATGCTCGTGCCACAAGGCGACGATGTGCGGGAACGTGGCGTCGTCCATCGGCTGCGACAAATCGACGCCCAGGATTTCAGCGCCGAGCGCGGCGCCGGTTTTACGTACGGTGATCAACTTCAGTTCTCCTCGTTAAGTGCTCGCGTGAATTTAACCGAGGTAGCGGGCGATGCAAAGCCGCGCCGGCGGTTGCCGTAGGTGATTTTGAGGGGTGTTTTATAAGTTCTTGATTTAATTGAGTATTTTTGAAGTGTTTACGAGGGTGCGCAGTGACCGCGGCGCTGCCGGCTTTTTTCGCGGCGGCGCATTAAGATGCGCGGCTAATCTTTGATGGAGTCGTCATGTTTATACGTCTTAAGTTTTTTCAGCGATGGCTGGTCTGGCTGGCGCTCGCGGCACCGCTGGTTAGCGCGGCGCAGACGTGTCCGCCCGAGCCCGACGTGCTCAACAAAGAGCAACTGCTGACGCTGATGAAAAACGCCAGGGATCGCGGCTTTTTGTGGCGCATCGAAAAAGACTGGCGCGTGGGCCATTTGTACGGCTCGATCCACTTCGGCAAGCAAGCGTGGATGATCCCGGGCCCGAAGACGTTGGCGGCGTTGGCCGCAGCTGAGGTGGTGGCGCTTGAAATCGATGTGCTCGATCCGGCCATCCAGGCGCAGATGGCCGAATCGTCGCGCCTGACGGGCGCTGCCGGCAAACCGTTGTCGCTGCCGGCAGCGCTGCAAAAGCGCCTGGACGCGCTCGCGCGCAAGGTGTGCGCGCCGCCGGAGGCTTTGGCCAAGCAACATCCGTTGCTGCAATTGATTACCGTGACGATATTCGATGCACGTTTTCTGCAACTCGAGGCCGCCTATGGCAGCGAGGTATTTTTGTCCGGTTATGCGCGCGGCGCGGGCAAAACCGTGGTGAGTCTGGAAACGGTGGAGTCGCAACTGCGCGCGTTGCTCGCGGGCGAACCCAGGGACATCATCGAAGGCCTCGATCGCGCGCTGGCGCTGATGGAGCGGGGCAGGGCGCGGCCGGTGACCGAGCGCTTAATCGCGGCGTGGGCCGGCAGCAATCTGGGTGAACTGCAAAACTATGCGCAATGGTGCGAATGCGCGGATAGCGCGGCCGACCGCCGCGCGCTCGCGCGCTTAAACGATGAGCGTAACCCGGGTCTCGCGGCGGGTATCGATAAACTCATGCGCGGCGGCAAAAACGTGTTTGCCGCGGTGGGTGCGCTGCACATGGTGGGGCCCAAGGCGCTGCCCAAGTTGCTGCAAGAAATGGGCTACCAGGTCGAACCAGTGGCTTTTGAGCCTCAATAAAATATCAATTAAATCAATTACTTACGTAAATTCCATGTCGGGCCTAACGCGCAGGGCTTAACGGCCGTTCGATGGTGCCCAGATGAAAATCGAACTGGTTGCGCGCGCGGTCGGCGAAGTAGTGCGTCAACGTGTTGCGCACGGTGGCAAACGCGATTTGATCCCACGGAATTTGGTCTTCGCGAAATAAACCCACTTCTTGCGTTTCGTCGCCGGCCTTGAAATCGAGATCCTTCAGTTTGGCGAGAAACAGCAGGTAAACCTGATGGATGTGGGGGATGTTGTACACCGCGTAGAGCTTGCCGATATCCACGCGCGCGCACGCTTCTTCCAGCGTTTCACGCATCGCGCCGGCATCCAGGGTTTCGCCGTTTTCCATGAAACCGGCGGGCACCGTCCACAGGCCGATGCGCGGTTGGATGCCGCGTTTACACAGCAAAATCTTGTCCTCCCACACCGGCACGCAACCCACCACCATGCGCGGGTTTTGGTAGTGAATGGTGTCGCAATGCCCGCACACGTAGCGCGGCAGGTTGTCACCCGCGGGGACTTTGTGCACGACGCTGGCGCCGCAGTTGCTGCAAAATTTCATGGCGAAATGGCGGTTGGAATCCGGTGACTATACACCGGTTATTCGAGATTGGTTTCGGTGCGAAACGGCGCGTGCTCTCTGAGTTCATCGATGTAATCGGCGATGCCTTTTTTCTCGCGCGCGAGAAAGGCTTCGATCGCATCGGCGAACTGCGGATGCGCCAGCCAATGCAACGATGCGGTTTGCACCGGCATCAACCCCCGCGCCATTTTGTGCGCGCCCTGCGCGCCGCCCTCGAATATTTTGATGCCGCGCGCCAGGCAATATTCGATGGTTTGGTAGTAACAGGCCTCGAAATGCAGCATCGGGTGGTGTTCCAGCGCGCCCCAATAACGGCCGTAGAGGCGCCCGCCGTCATCCGAGTAGCCGCGCACGTTAAACGAGGCGGCAATGTCGCGGCCCTCGCGTTCGGCGATGATCAGTAGCAGATTTTCCGGCATGGTTTTGCCGATGCGTTGAAAGAAATCGACGTTTAGATACGGCGTGTTGTGGTGCTCGCGATAGGTGCGCGTGTAGCAACGCGCGAAAAACGCCCAATCCGCTTCGGAAATCGCCGTGCCTTCGAGCCAGCGAAAGGTGATGCCGGTTTCATGCACACGGCGGCGCTCTTGCTTGATCTTTTTGCGCTTGGTGTGATTCATGCGCATCAAGTACTGCTCGAAATCCGCATCGCCTTCATTCACCCAATGAAACTGTACGCCGTGGCGCACCATCATGCCCTTGTCGGCCAAGCGCCGGCGTTGTTCGTCGATAGGGAACAAACAATGCAGCGAGGACGCACCCGAATCGCGCGCTACGGTGAGGACTTGGCTTGCCAGCGCCTCGGCGACACTGTCGGATTCGGCGAGTAGGCGCGGACCGGTCACCGGGGTGAACGGCACCGCGGATAGCAGCTTGGGGTAATACTCGATGCCGTGGCGTTCATACGCATCGGCCCACGCCCAATCGAACACGTATTCGCCGCGTGAATGCGACTTCACGTAAAGCGGCATCGCGCCCACCAGGCGCTCATGCTCGCGAGCGATCAAGTAGCGTGGCGCCCAGCCCTTGCGCTCGCAGGCGCAATCGGTTTCGTGCAGCGCGTGCAAAAACTCGTGCCGCAAAAACGGGTTGCCGCCGGTCAGGCGATTCCAGTGCGCGGGGTCGATGCCCGCCAGCGTGGAGGCGATCTCGATGTTCAAAATGGGATTGCGGCGTGCCGGGCCCCGGGGTTCGCGACGATGATATAGTAGCCGCATGAAAATAGCGATTGCGCAATTAAATTACACCGTGGGCGACATCGCCGGCAACGTCGCCAAAATCGCCGATGCCGCGGTGATGGCGCGCGCCGGTGGCGCCTCGCTGCTGTTGACGACCGAGCTCGCGGTGTGCGGCTATTCACCCGAAGACCTTTTGCTGCGCGATGATTTTTACGACGCATGCACGGCCGGTGTAGCCAAACTCGCGCGCGAGGTGCAGGGCATCACGCTGGTGGTGGGACATCCGCATCGCGAAGGCGACAAGCGTTACAACGCGGCATCGGTGATGCGCGACGGCAAAACGCTGACGACCTATCTAAAGCGCAAACTGCCCAACTACACCGTTTTCGATGAAGAGCGCTATTTCGATTCGGGCGAGGACGCTTGCGTGTTCGAACACCAAGGTTTGCCGTTTGGCATCAACATCTGCGCCGACGTGTGGGAAGAACCCGCGGCGAATGCCGCCAGGGACGCCGGCGCGCGCTTTTTGCTGGTGTTAAACGCCTCGCCCTATCACATGAACAAGCAGCAAACTCGTTACGAAGTGGTGCGCGACCGTGCGGCGGAAACCGGGCTGCCGGTGGTCTACGCCAATCAAGTCGGCGGGCAGGATGAACTGGTGTTCGATGGCGCATCGTTCGCGATGGATGCCAAAGGCAAACTCACGCACCAGTGGCCGTCGTTCGAGGAGGCGCTCGATTACATCGACATCGTCCAGGGTGTGCCGCAGCCGGGCGCCATCGCGCCCGCGCAACCGCTAGAAGCCGAAGTGTATAAAGCGCTGGTGATGGGCGTGCGCGATTACGTCAACAAAAACGGTTTTCCGGGGGCGTTGCTGGGGCTATCCGGCGGCATCGATTCGGCGTTGACGCTGGCGATCGCGGCCGATGCGCTGGGGCCGGATCGTGTGAAAGCGGTGATGATGCCTTCGCAATACACCGCGAGCATGAGCCGTGAGGACGCGCACGCCGAAGCCGAGGCGCTGAAGGTGCGCTATACCGAGATCGCGATCAAGTCGATGTACGATGTATTCGTCAAAGCGCTGGCCAATGAATTCAACGGCTTGAAGGAAGACACCACCGAGGAAAACCTGCAAGCGCGCATTCGCGGCACGCTGCTGATGGCGCTGTCGAATAAAACCGGCGCGATTGTGCTGACCACCGGCAACAAAAGCGAAATGAGCACCGGCTACGCCACGCTTTACGGCGACATGGCGGGCGGTTTTGCCGTATTAAAAGACATCACCAAAATGATGGTGTATCGCTTGTCGAATTACCGTAACGGTATTGCACCGGTGATTCCACAGCGCGTGATCGAGCGCCCGCCGTCGGCGGAGTTGCGCCCCGATCAAAAAGATCAAGACAGTCTGCCGCCCTACGACGTGCTCGATGCCATCATCGAAGCCTATGTCGAAAACGATCAAAGCCCGCGCGACATCATCGCCAAGGGTTATGCGCGCGCCGACGTCGAGCGCGTGGTGCGGCTCATCAAAATCTCCGAATACAAGCGTCGCCAGGCGCCGGTGGGCATACGCATTACCGCGCGCGGCTTCGGCAAGGATTGGCGCTATCCGATCACCAACAAGTTCCGGCCGCCGTTTGATTGATGTGCTATTCTTAATTTCGAGGTAGCCATTCGCTGGAGGGACATTTAACCCCTTTTTGACGCAGATTAACGCAGATTTACGCGGAATTTTTCGAGGTAATCTGCGTTCATCTGCGTAAATCTGCATCTAAGGTTTTTGGCTTTTTCGTGACAACCTTAAATAGTTGCATATTGTCCGACGCCCAAGTGTGAGGAGTGCACCATGAAAAAGATCGAAGCGATTTTCAAGCCGTTTAAACTCGACGAAGTGCGCGAGGCGCTGTCGGAGATCGGCGTGAGCGGCCTTACGGTGACCGAGGTCAAAGGCTTCGGCCGTCAAAAAGGCCACACCGAGCTTTACCGCGGCGCGGAATACTTGGTAGATTTTCTGCCCAAGGTCAAAGTAGAGGTGGTGGTGCCCGACAAGCTGCTCGATCAAGCCATCGACGGTATCGTCAAAGCCGCGCGCACCGGCAAAATCGGCGACGGCAAAATTTTTGTCACCTCGGTGGACCAGGTGCTGCGCATACGCACCGGGGAGACGGATGAGGCGGCGATTTGATTTCGAGTGAATGGTAAACGGTGAACAGTGAACCGAGGAGCGCCTTGCCGACGGTTTTTACTGTTTACTGATCACCGTTCACTGATTACTTCGTTCGCGTTTCCCCCCACGCAGCAGTACAACAGCAGCGCCCCCACCCCCTTCCGTGCGCCGCGCCTGACAAAACGCCAGAATTTCGTCTCGCTGCGCGAGCCAGCTTGCAACTTTACGCTTCAGGACGGGTTCACGGTTTTTCGAGCCCAGGCCCTTGCCGTGGATCACGCGCACGCAGCGCAAGCCTTCGCGCAGACATTCGTTTAAAAATTCCACAAGCGCGGGCCGTGCTTCAGCGACGGTCAGGCCGTGTAAATCGATGTCGGCTTGCAGTTTCCAATGGCCGCGGCGCAGTTTGCGCAGGGTGTCGCTGGCGAGGCCCGGCCGCAGGAAGTTCAGTTCGTCGCCGTTTTCAAAGCCTTGTTCCCACGGGTCGGCGTCGCAGAGGCTTTCGTCGAGCACCGCACGGTCGTTGCGCGTGCGCTGAGCAGCGACGGGCGTGGGCGGCGGCTTGTGCGCGTGCGCGCGATTAGCGCGCGGCAGCGGCGTTACGTCGGGCAGCAGTTTATGCAACGCCGACGCGGGAGGCTCCTCCTGGGGTTTGGGCTTAGTCACACAACACCTCGCTGCCTCGCATCATATCGCTTTAAATCAGGCCTTTGCCTTCGAGATACTTTTGCGCATCCAGCGCCGCCATGCACCCCGTGCCTGCGCTGGTGACGGCTTGGCGATACACGTGATCCTGCACGTCACCCGCGGCGAACACGCCGGGCACGCTGGTGGCGGTGGCGTTGCCTTCGAGGCCGCTCTTGGTGATGATGTAGCCGTTTTTCATCGTGAGCTCGTTGACGAAGATGTCGGTGTTGGGTTTGTGGCCGATGGCGATGAATACGCCGGATAATTTTTTATCGGTGACCGCGCCAGTTTTGACGTGTTTCACTTTCATGCCGGTGACGCCGCTGTTGTCCCCCACCACTTCATCCAGCGTGTGATCCCATAGGATCGTTGCCTTGCCGACGGCGGCACGTTCCTTTAATTTATCGACCATGATCGCTTCGGCGCGGAATTTATCGCGCCGGTGCACCACGGTGACGTGGCTGGCGATGTTGGTGAGATACAGCGCTTCTTCCAGCGCAGTGTTGCCGCCGCCGACAACCGCGACTTCTTGGCCTTTGTAAAAAAAGCCGTCGCAGGTGGCGCAGCCGGACACGCCCTTGCCCATGAATTTTTCTTCCGAGGGTAGCCCCAGGTACATGGCGGAGGCGCCGGTGGCGATGATCAACGCATCACAGGTGTAAGTGCCGCTGTCGCCGATCAGGGTAATTAAATTTTCTTTCAACTTGGCGGTGTGAATCTGATCGAACACGATTTCGGTGTTAAAGCGTTCGGCGTGTTTTAAAAAGCGCTCCATCAGCGCCGGGCCTTGCACGCCGTCGACGTCCGCCGGCCAGTTGTCGACCTCGGTGGTGGTCATCAGTTGGCCGCCTTGCGCCATACCGGTGATCAGCACGGGCTTTAAGTTGGCGCGTGCGGCGTAAACGGCGGCGGAATAGCCAGCGGGACCGGAGCCCAGAATCAACAGCCGACAGTGACGGGGTGCTTCACTCATGATACGAATATGCCCTAGGAAAAAGTCCGAATGTAGCAGTTAGGCCAACATGGTGTCGAGTTGAGGGGGTAAATGCCCCGAATTGGTGACTCAATCGTCCCAATCTGTCAGACTAACAGCTGTACTCTAAGTAAGTGGGGGCGGTTTTGCGACAACCAAGAGCGATTAGGGGATGAGGGAGTAATAAGCGCCATGGCAATCCAGTTCAGATTAAATCCGATGGTTCTGAAAACCGTGCCGTTGTTCGCGGCGTTTTCGGATCAGCAAATCGCCATGCTGTTAAATTACGTGCAGCATCGCAGTTACCCGCGCAACGTCTATGTGATGCAGGCGGGCGACGAAACTGATTCGTTGTATGTGATTCTCTCCGGCAAGGTCAAGGTGGTGATTTCCGATGACCAGGGCCGCGAGGTGATTTTGGGTTTCATGGGCCCGCAGGATTTCTTCGGTGAAATGGGCATCCTCGACGATGCGCCGCGATCTGCCAGCGTTTACACGCTGGAGCCGTGCGAGATGTTGCGGCTGTCCAGAACCGGGTTCGTCAGCTGCATTAAGGAAAACGCCGATGTTGCCATGCTGGTGATCCGCAACCTGGTGCGCCGCTTGCGCGATGCCGACCGTAAGATCGAGAGTCTGGCGCTGGTCGATGTGTCGGGCCGCGTGGCGCGTTTGCTGATCGACATGGCGCAAGAGTCCGACGGGCGCCTGGTGGTGCCGCGCATGCCCGCCAAGCAGGAAATCGCGCGCATGATCGGCGCATCGCGCGAAATGGTCAGCCGCGTGGTGAAGTATCTGGAAACGCGCGGGCTGATTCGCGCCGAGCGCCGCAGCGTGGCGATCCTCGATCGCAACATCTCGCGCACGCTAAAACCGGTAAAATAGAGGTTATAACATAACCAATTGATTTAATTGATGTTTTTATTTTGGTGCGACAGCAGGTCAAGGTCGTGCCACTATCCGCCGAGCCTCGCCCCAGTGCGGGGTTTTTTGTTGGCTGCAGCCCCGACATTGGTCTTATAATCATAGGCTTATGAGGGGAACTTCACATGTCAGGTAGAGAAGGCACGCTAACTTCGCGTGCGGCGGCCAATCCGCTGCCGCCGCGCATCGCCGCGCTGTTGCGCGAATCCTGGTGGCTGGCGCTGATTGCGATCGCGCTGTACTTGCTGATGGTGCTGGTGACTTATCACAAGGGTGATCCGGGCTGGTCGCACAGTTTGCGCGCTTCGGGCATACACAACGCCGGCGGCATGGTGGGGGCGTATCTGGCGGACTTGATGCTTTATCTGCATGGCGTGTCGGCCTACTGGTGGGTAATTTTTTGCGCGGCGCTGACCGGCTGGGGCTTTAAGCGCATCGAGGCGGTGCCGGACACCGACCGGCGTTCCTACGTCGTGATGGGCATTGGCTTTTTGCTGCTGCTGATTGCCAGTTGCGGCATCGAGTATCTGCGCTTGCACAGCCTGCAAGCGACGCTGCCGTTGGCGCCGGGCGGCTTGATCGGCGCGATCGCCGGCGGGCTGGCGTCGACGTTGTTGGGTTTCACCGGCGGCACGCTGGTGCTGTTGATCGCGTTCGCGGCGGGGCTGTCGCTGTTTACCGGTGTGTCATGGCTCACCGTCATCGAAAAAATCGGCATGGCGCTAGAGACCGCGTTCTTCTTCGTGGTGCAACGCTGGCAAGAGTGGCAAGACCGCCGTGCCGGCGAGCAAGCAACTATCAAACGCGAGGAAGTGGTCGAAGAAACGCGCCGCAAGCTGGAAATTCACGAGCCGGTGCGCATCGAGCCGCCGCGCATCGTGGAGATCCCCAAGTCGCCGCGGGTGGAGCGCGAAAAGCAGGTGCCGTTGTTCGAAAACCTGCCCGATACCATGCTGCCGCCGCTGCATTTGCTGGATGAAGCGCAATTCAATCAAGAGACGTTGTCCAACGAAACGCTGGAATACAATTCGCGCCTGATCGAAAAAAAGCTCGGTGACTTCGGCGTCACGGTGAAGGTGATCGCCGCCTACCCCGGCCCGGTGGTGACGCGCTACGAAATCGAGCCCGCGGTGGGCGTGAAGGGCAGCCAGATCATCAATCTGGTGCGCGACCTCGCGCGCGCGTTGTCGGTGATGAGCATCCGCGTGGTCGAAACCATCCCCGGCAAGAGCTGCATGGGCTTGGAAATTCCCAACCCTAAGCGGCAAACGGTGAAGCTGACCGAAATTCTGAGTTCGCAAATCTACGCCGACATGGGCTCGCCGCTGACGCTGGCGATGGGTAAAGATATCGCCGGCCACCCGGTGGTTGCCGACCTTGCGCGCATGCCGCACTTGCTGGTGGCGGGCACCACCGGCTCCGGCAAATCGGTGGCGATCAACGCGATGATTTTGTCGCTGTTGTATAAGGCGCCGCCCTCGCAAGTGCGCCTGATCTTGATCGACCCGAAGATGCTGGAGCTCTCGGTCTACGAAGGTATTCCGCACCTGCTCGCGCCGGTGGTGACCGACATGCGCCAGGCGGCGCACGCGCTTAACTGGTGCGTGGGGGAAATGGAGCGCCGCTACAAAATGATGTCGGCGCTGGGCGTGCGCAACCTGGCGGGCTTTAACCAGAAAATCCGCGAGGCGGCGAAAAACAAAACGCCGATCCCCAATCCGCTGGTGCCCGCAGCCGAAGGTGAGGAGCAGGAAATGCTGCACGAAATGCCGATGATCGTGGTGGTCATCGACGAACTCGCCGACTTGATGATGGTGGTGGGCAAGAAGGTCGAAGAACTGATCGCGCGCATCGCACAAAAAGCGCGCGCCGCGGGCATCCACCTGGTGCTGGCGACGCAGCGCCCGTCGGTGGATGTGATCACCGGTTTGATCAAGGCGAATATTCCCTCGCGCGTGGCGTTCCAGGTGGCGGCGAAGGTCGACTCGCGCACCATCCTCGATCAAATGGGCGCGGAAGCCTTGCTCGGCCAAGGCGACATGCTGTACTTGCCGCCGGGCACGGGCTTGACGCAACGCGTGCATGGCGCATTCGTGTCGGATCACGAGGTGCACAAGGTCGTCGATTATCTGAAGGGCCTGGCTCAGCCGCAATACATCGACGGCGTGCTGGAGCCGCAAAACGTCGAGGGCGAAGCCACCGCCATGCTCGATCTGGGCGGCATAAGCGGGAACGGCGGCGACGGGGAAGGCGAGGCCGATGAGCTCTACGATCAAGCCGTGGCGGTGGTCATCAAAACGCGGCGCCCGTCGATCTCGCTGGTGCAGCGCCACTTGCGCATCGGCTACAACCGCGCCGCGCGCCTGATCGAGCAAATGGAGCGCGCGGGGTTGGTGTCGGCGATGGGGTCGAACGGCAATCGCGAAGTTTTGGTGCCTGAATCCGCGTCCGTCGATGAGCGGTAGGCTTGTGGACTTCGCTTAGCCACAGAGGACACAGAGGACACAGAGAAAAACGCGCGGCTTTAGTGGGTTGGTTTTCTCTGTGTCCTCTGCGGCAAAAAGTTTTACGCAGTTAATCCGTCAGCGTTCTCCGCCAATAAACGTTAAACCCTTTCGCGTGCGCGCTTGTCCAAGCGCAACGTAAGCGCCTGCGGGAGGAGCAGTCATGTTTTGTAAGTATTTGATTTTATTGATATTTTTATTTCCGCTTGCGGCGGCAGCGCAAGTCTACCGCTGGGTCGACGAGCGCGGTGTCACGCATTACGGCGAAAAACCGCCGGCCAATCGCGCCGCCAAGACGATCGACGCGCGCCCGGCCGCGGCATCGGTCGATAGCGAAGGCAAGCTGATCGAGGCGTCCAAGCCGCCGGCCAAGGCCGCGCCCGCGCCGCAAGCCGTGCTCTTGCCGCCGCCCGCGCCACCTGCTCCACCCGTGCGCGGTATGGATTTTGGCGTCTACACCCAACTGCGCCAAGGCATGTCCGAGGGCGAAGTGTTGCTGCGCGCGGGCCGGCCCGATCATGAAACCTTCGATGGTGGGCGGCACTTTGTGGTGAAATCACTGTATTACTACCCGACGATTGCCGACCCGTTTATCACCGTCGTCACCATCCGCGGCGGGCGCGTGGCCGCCATTGAACGCACGCGCAAAATGTAGTGCATCCCACCTCCACCGGACTTTCCCGCATGAAACTGTTACTCAAGCTTGCGCTAATCACACTGTGCGTACCGACATTCGCCTTTGGCGCCACCACCGAGGCGCTGAAAGCATTTTTGAATCAGACCACCACCGCCAAGGGCCGCTTTGCACAAATGGTACTGGATAAAAATTTGAAAAAACTGCAGGAGTCCACCGGCACCATGCAGTTTTCGCGCCCCGGCAAGTTTCGCTGGGAATACAACAAACCCTACGAGCAAGTGATCGTCGGCGACGGCAGCAGGCTGTGGATCTACGACAAGGATTTGAATCAAGTCACCGAGCGCAAGCTCGACCGCGCGCTGGGCGCAAGCCCCGCCGCGCTGCTCGCCGGCAGCAATGAAATCGACAAGAGCTACACCCTGCAGGCAATCGGCAATCAAGAAGGCCTCGATTGGCTGGAAGCGATCCCCAAGACCAAGGACACCGCGTTCGAGCGCATCCGCCTGGGCTTCAACAAGGCGGGGCTGGAAGCGATGGAGTTGCGCGATCAGTTCGGCCAGGTGACGGTGATCAAATTCGCCGACCTCGAGCGCAACCCCAAGCTCGCGCCGGATGCGTTTACGTTTGTGATACCCAAGGGTGCGGATGTGATTCGGGAATAGTCGTGCGTTGCGGTTCCGACACGTTTTGCCCTCTCCCCCGTCCCCTCTCCCGCTTGCGGGGGAGGCAACCATACGAACCCCTCTCCCGCTTGCGGGAGAGGGGTAGGGGAGAGGGAAAAGAGGCGCCGCGGTTCCAATTTGCCCAGGCTTCACACGCGTGAACGACCTCTTCGCCAAACGCGAACCCCGTGCGCCCCTCGCCGAGCAACTGCGCCCGCGCACGCTGGATGACGTCGTCGGTCAATCACACTTGCTGGGGCCAGGGAAGCCCTTGCGCCTTGCCTTCGAAAGCAAAAAACCGCACTCGATGATTTTGTGGGGCCCGCCGGGCGTGGGCAAAACCACGCTGGCGCGCTTGATGGCGGATGCGTTCGACGCCGAGTTCATCGCGATCAGCGCGGTGTTTTCCGGCGTGAAAGAAATCCGCGAAGCGGTGACGCGCGCGGAGTTGATGCTGCAGCAAAGCGGGCGCCACACCATTTTGTTCGTCGACGAAGTGCATCGTTTCAATAAATCGCAGCAAGATGCGTTCTTGCCGTACGTCGAGCGCGGGCTGGTGACATTTATCGGCGCCACCACCGAGAACCCGTCGTTTGAAGTGAATAGCGCGTTACTCTCGCGCGCGGCGGTGTACGTGCTGCAGCCGTTGAGCGACGCTGAGTTGCAAATGCTGTTGCAGCGGGCATTTCGTAAGTATTTGATTTTAAACAATATTTTTGAAGAGGCTCAAAACCGAATTATCGCTTATGCCGATGGCGACGCGCGCCGATTATTAAACCTGATCGAACAACTCGCCGATGCCGCCGAGGAAACCGGCCGCACCGAAATCGACGAAGCGTTCGTAAAAGAAACCCTCACGCAAAGCCTGCGCCGATTCGATAAAGGCGGCGATCAGTTCTACGATCAAATCTCGGCGCTGCATAAAAGCGTGCGCGGCTCGTCGCCCGACGCGGCACTGTATTGGATGGTGCGCATGCTCGACGGCGGCTGCGATCCGCTCTATCTGGGGCGACGCATCGTGCGCATGGCGAGTGAAGACATCGGCTTGGCCGACCCGCGCGCGCTGCGGCTCGCGCTCGACGCGTGTGAAACCTACGAACGTTTAGGTTCCCCCGAAGGCGAACTCGCGTTGGCACAAGCGGTGCTGTATCTCGCGGTCGCGCCCAAGAGCAACGCCGCATACGTCGCCTACAACGCCGCGCGCGCGCTGGTGCGCGACGACAAATCGCGCGCCGTGCCCGAACACCTGCGCAACGCGCCGACCCAGTTGATGAAAACACTCGGTTACGGCGCCGACTACCGCTACGCGCATGATGAACAGGGCGCCTACGCCGCCGGCGAGAATTATTTTCCCGACGGCATGACCCCGCCCCAGTTTTACCAGCCCACCGAATTCGGCCTCGAATCGAAAATCCGCGACAAGCTTCAATACTTGCGATCGCTCGACCGCAAGGCGCGCAAATCGTAACGCCGTCTTAACGCCGCGGCCAGTACGGGCTTGTTACAAGCCCAAACCGCCGTCGAGCACGATGGTTTGCCCGGTCATGTAGTCCGACGCACCGGAGGCGAGATACAACGCCAGCAAGCCCACCTCGCGCAATTGGCCGTGGCGCGCGAGCGGCACATTTTTGCGCGCGCGTTCGGTTATCTCTTGAAAGCGCTGCGGCCCGGCGGTGACGATGTCGGGGAATTGCCCCGGCCCGATGGCGTTGACCTGGATGTTATAGGGCGCCCATTCCAGCGCCTGCGCGCGGGTAAAGCCGGCGAGCGCGGTTTTGGCGGTGGTGTAGAGCACCATTTCGCCGCCGCGCGTTTTGGCAGTCCACGCGGCGATGTTGATGATTTTACCGGATTTGCGCGCGAGCATGTGCGGGCCCACGGCGCGCGTGCACAGCAGCGCTTCGGTGAGGTTGATGTCCATCACAAAGCGCAGGTCTTCATCCGACGCCGCGACGCTGCCCTCCTTGCCGGGGAGCGCCGCGAGTGGCTTGCGTATCGCATCGCCCAGCGCGTTCACCATCACGTCGATGCGGCCGAACTTCGCGAGCACTTCGTCCACCGCGCGCTTGACGCTGTCGGCCTTGGTGACATCGGCGACGATCGGCTCGACGCGGCGGCCGGAGGCCTTGGCGATCTCGGCGCAGGTGCCGTTCAGATACTTGGGCGTCAGGGCATTTAACGCGATATCCGCGCCCGCTTCGGCCAGCACATCGGCGATGCCGCGGCCGATGCCGCGCGCGGCGCCCGTGATGAAAACCACTTTTCCGGTGATATCGTATTCCTTGGGCATCATGTTGCATTCTCCTGTTGCGGTGTTGCCGCGCGTCAGCGCGGCGGATTGAAAAAGTGCTCAAGGGTATGACGTCTACCCCTGCGCTTGTCAAGGGGGCGGCGCGCGGCTCCCCCGCCGTATCGGTGGTGTCATTGCCTTTTTGTCGCCACAATTCATCGGCCCCAAGCCATGCGCGCGCCGCCGCGCCGCCCCAGGCGTGCCTTGTAATGCGCGCATGCCGGGCAATGCGCGAGGCCCGGCCCAACTTGACCTGGGGAGAGCGAACATGAAATTTGCATTGGCCAAGCGCATTGCGCTGGTGTTGCTGACCGGTATCGGATTGATGATTCCGATGATGATGATCAAAGGGTTGATAGCCGAGCGCCAAGCCGCGCAACGCGGTGTGTTGAGCGAGATCGCGCAAAGCTCGACCGGCGAGCAATCGGTGGTGGGGCCGGTGCTGCTGGTGCCCTATAAGCGCAAGGTCGTCCACACGCAGTTCATCAAGGATGACAGGGGCGCCGAGAAGGAAAAAAAGACCGAACAAGTGGTCGAGGACATGCTCGCGTTTTTGCCCGAAACGCTGGCGATCGAGGGCGACGTCGGCACCTTCGAGAAGCGCCGGGGCATTTACACCGCGCGGCTGTATAGCGCGCCGCTCAAGTTCAAGGGCCGCTTCGTGCTGCCCAAAGGCTACACCGCGCAAGGCGGGGCAAGCGCATTCGATTTTGGTGCCGCGCGGCTGGTGCTGGGTATTGCCGACCCGCGCGGCATCAAAAATAGCCCCGAACTCTCGGTAAACGAAACCCGCGTGGCTTTTGTGTCCGGGGCACACGCGCCCGGCATGGCCTCGGGCGTGCACGCACCGTTGGGTGTGCTGGGCGACGCGCAAACGCACACGCTCGATTTCGCGTTCGATCTGGATTTGCAAGGCATGGAACGGCTATGGTTCGTGCCCACGGGCAAGGGCACCGAGGTCAGCCTGAAATCGAATTGGCCGCATCCAAGTTTTTTCGGCCGTTATTTGCCCGAACCCAAGGCGCGCGGCGAGGCGGCCCAGGCCGAAGGCTTTAGCGCGCAATGGCGCACCTCGCATTTTTCCACCAACCTTGCCGCGCAGTATTACGAGTGTGTCGCCGCGGCGAACAAATGCGGCGCCGTGTTGAGCAACGGCTTCGGGGTGGCGCTGATACAACCGGCGGATCTGTACCAGCAACTGGAGCGCTCGGCGAAATACGGGTTTTTGTTCATCGGGCTCACTCTGATCGCGTTTTTCTTGTACGAAGTGCTCAAGCGCCTGGCGATACACCCGATTCAATACGGATTCGTCGGTGTTGCGCTCGCCATGTTTTATTTGCTGCTGACTTCGCTCTCCGAGCATATTCGGTTCGATATCGCCTATGGCATTGCCAGCGCGGCGTGCATCGGCTTGCTGACGTTTTATGTCAGCCACGTGCTGCACAGCCTGTTACGGGGCGTCGGTTTTGGCGCGTTGCTCGCCACGCTCTACGCCGCGCTCTACGTGCTGCTGCGCTCGGAGGATCATTCGCTGTTGCTCGGCTCGCTGTTGTTGTTCGGGTTGCTGGCCGTGGTGATGGTCGGCACGCGCAAGGTGAATTGGTATCGGGTGGGCGAGGGGTTGGCCGCGCCCAACCGCGAGGCGTAACGGCGCCGATCGGGAAATACAGGCTATATCCACCGTGCCAGTGGTGAGCGCGGTAAAACTCCGGGATAATGCGGGGTTTAACAAAACGTCGTGAAAGCTCGTCATGCTGGACATTCAATTGCTGCGCAGCGATCTCGCCGGTGTCGCCCAGCGCCTCGCCGGGCGCGGTTTTACGCTCGACACCGCCGCTTTCGAGGCGCTCGAAAACGAGCGCAAAAAAGTGCAAACCGACACGCAGGATCTGCAAGCCAGGCGCAATACGCTGTCGAAGCAAGTCGGCCAGATGAAGGCGAAGAAGGAAGACGCCTCCGCGTTGATGGCCGAAGTCAATGCGCAGGCCGAGCAGTTAAAAACACTCGAACAACAGCTAAACGACGTGCAGCAGCGGTTGAACGATTTTTTGATGGTGATCCCCAACACGCCGCAGGCTTCGGTGCCGTCGGGCAAATCCGCCGACGATAACGTTCAATTGCGCCGGGTGGGCGAGCCGCGCCAGTTCGATTTCACGGTGAAGGACCATGTCGATGTCGGCGCGGCGTTGGGCGGGCTTGATTTCGAGACCGCGAACAAACTCGCCGGCGCGCGCTTTTCGGTGTTAAAGGGCAGTGTCGCGCGCATGCATCGCGCGCTGGCGCAGTTCATGCTCGATGTGCACACCACCGAGCACGGTTACACCGAAGTGTATGCGCCCTACCTGGTGAGCGCGGATTGCGCCAACGGCGTATCGAGCCTCGCCAAGTTCAAGGAGGATTTGTTCAAGGTCGAGGGCCGCGATCTGTATCTGATTCCGACGGCCGAATACCCGGTTACAAATTTCGTTAAAAATCAAATACTTACGTTAAACGAGCTGCCGCTGAAATTCGCCTGTCATTCGCCCTGTTTTAGAAGCGAAGCGGGCTCTTATGGCAAGGATACGCGCGGCATGATTCGCCAGCATCAGTTCGACAAGGTCGAAATGGTGCAAATCGTCACCCCGGAAAAATCCAACGCCGCGCACGAAGAACTCACCGCGCATGCCGAGGCGATTCTGAAAAAACTGGAACTGCCGTTTCGCACCATGACGCTGTGTACCGGCGACATGGGGTTTTCCTCGGCCAAAACCTACGACATTGAGGTGTGGCTGCCGGGGCAAAATGCTTATCGCGAAATTTCCTCGTGCAGCAACTTCGAGGCGTTTCAGGCGCGGCGCATGCAAGCCCGCTTTCGCAACGCGCAGGGCAAAACCGAACTGGTGCATACGATAAACGGCTCGGGCCTGGCGGTGGGGCGCACGCTGGTGGCGATTTTGGAGAATTATCAAAATGCCGATGGCAGCGTGAGCGTGCCGGCGGCGCTGCAACCGTACCTGGGTGGCGCGCAAAAAATCGCCGCCGCCGGGTAGGCATGGCCGTCATGCTCAGTGCATCCGACAACGACCTGCTCACCCGCACCGGCCCCGGCACGCCGATGGGCGAGTATTTCCGCTGCTTTTGGCAGCCGGTGGCGCTGTCGGAAGAATTGCGCGAGCCCGACGGCGCGCCGCTGCGCGTGAAAATCCTCGGCGAGGAACTGGTGGCGTTTCGCGACAGCACCGGCCGCGTGGGTTTGCTCGAACCGCGCTGCGCGCATCGCGGCGCGCATTTGTTTTTTGGGCGCAACGAGCAATGCGGCTTGCGTTGTGTTTACCATGGCTGGAAATACGATGTCGACGGCAAATGCGTCGACATGCCCAACGTACCGGCGGACGCGGGTTATCACGGCCAGGTGTCGATCAAGGCCTATCCGACACGCGAATTCGCCGATATGGTGTGGGCGTTTTTGGGCCCGCGCGAGCGCATGCCCGCGGCGCCGCCGCAACTCGAATGCGGCGTGGTGCCCGCCGCGCATCGGTATGTCACCAAGCGGCTCATCGAATGCAACTGGGCGCAGTCGATCGAGGGCGCGCTTGACACCGCGCATTTTTCGTTTCTGCACATGCCCGCGCCCAACCGCGCGGCCAACACCAACCCGGACGCCGCGGCCGACGAAAACCGCTTGCGCTGGCTGCGCAACGACCCGCTGCCGCAGTTCTCCGTGCGCGAACATGAGGCGGGCTTTGTCATCGGCGGCGCGCGCAAGGCGGACAACGATGCGCTGTATTGGCGCATCACGCAGTTCATGTTGCCGTCGCATTCGATCACGCCCTCTGCGATGCCGGGCGAAACCTATTACGGCTACACTTGGGTGCCGATCGACGACATCTCGTGCTGGATTTATGTGTATGCCTGGCACCCCGATCAACCGCTACCCGCCGCGGAGCGCGCAAAGTATGTGAAGGGCGGTTACGGCCAATTCGCCGAGTTGGGGCCGGGCTACGTGCCGGTGCGCAACCGCGGCAACGATTATCTGATCGACCGCGAGGATCAAAAATTAAATTCGTTTACCGGTGTGCGCGGCATCGCCGAGCAGGATCAACTGGCGTGGGAAAGCCAGGGCGCGCTGATGGATCGAAGCAACGAACGCTTATCGCCGACTGATGTGGGCATCGTGCGCTTTCGCCGTGCGCTGATGGATGGCGCGCGCGCCTTGCAAGCGGGGCTGCCGCCCGCGGCCGCGGGTAAACCTTGGGCCTACACCGTGCGTTCGGGCGGCGCGGTGGAACCCGCCGGTTTGAATTTCGAGACCGTTATGCAAAAACGATTCGGCAGTTTAACGGGGAGAGTAGCATGAAAAAACTTCTGGGCATTTCCGCGCTTGTCGTTTGCGGCGGCGCGTGGGCGCAAGATACGCGGCCCATTCGCATGATCGTGCCGTTCTCGGCCGGCAGCGCGAGCGACGTTATCACCCGCATTTTGGTCGATCGTATCGCTAGCGCCAGCGGCCAGCGTTTTGTGATGGACAACCGCCCGGCGGTCGGCGGCAACCTCGGCACGCAAATGGTCGCCAGGGCAACGCCCGACGGCTACACCTTCGGCATGAGCGCATCGGGCCCGCTCGCCGCGAACAAAACGCTGTACAAGGATTTGGGCTACGACCCGGAGCGCGACATTCAAGCGGTGTCGCTTTACGCGAGCCTGCCCAATGTGGTGGTGGTGAGCGCGAAGCTGCCGATCACCCACATCAACGAGTTGATCGATTACGTCAAAAAAACGCCCGGCGTGGCCTACGGCTCGGTCGGCAACGGCAGCGCGCAGCATTTGGCCGGCGCGTTTTTTGAGCAGATCGTGGGCGCGCGCATGACCCACGTGCCGTACAAAGTGACCGCGAATCTGGTCACCGATTTGATCTCGGGCCAGGCGCCGGTGAGCTTTCAGCTCGTGCCCAACGTGCGCGGTGCGATCAAGGCCGGCCAGGTGCGCCCGCTGATCGTCGCCGCCACGCGGCGCCTGACCGCGCTGCCGGAAGTGCCCACCGCCGCCGAAGCCGGCATCAAGGGCTACACCTCGGCCGCGTGGTTCGCGTTTATCGGCCCGGCGGGCACGCCGCGCGCCGCGGTGGATAAACTTTACAAGGATACCGCCGCGGCTATCGCCGATGGCGCGGTGCGCGCGCGCTTTCTCGAAATCGGCGCGGAACCGATGGCGACAGCGCCAGACGAATTCGCCAAGTTCATATCCGCCGAAATCGTCAAGTGGCGTGGGATTATTACCAAGGGCGGAATTAGTATTGACGGGCAGTAATGCGCGTGCGGGTGTTGCGCTGGCCGGCAACGTTCGACGCTGGTAGAATCGCGCCCTTCGCGAATCGACGAACAACCGGACCACGGAGAGGTGGCAGAGTGGTTGATTGTACCGGTCTCGAAAACCGGCAGGGCTGCAAGGCCCTCGAGGGTTCGAATCCCTCCCTCTCCGCCATACACATAGTTAAATCAATGACTTACAGATGTTTTTCTGTGGGCATACCATATCGCATACCAAAAAGTAGCGCGTTGGTAATCCGCACAGTGTCCACCGAATAGCAGCCCTACCCAGCCTTCGCATCGCGCTGCGGCCGGCGCTACAAGCGCACGACCAGCAGACCGCAGCCTCAAGCTCGAAGTGCTTGCCTGC
>VGIF01000072.1 GCA_016868015.1 Betaproteobacteria bacterium | reverse complement strand
CGCGCGGATCGAGACTGCGCGCGTGGCGTTCCAGCCGTTCGAGCAATTGCACTTTCGCCGGATCGTTCAGACTCGCCAGCAGATCGTGCGGCAAATACAACGTGTGCCCACGGTTGCGGCGCGCGACCTGGGTGGATTGCGAACCGCCCTGGCGCGCGATCGCGCGCGTGGCTTGCGCGGCGGCGGCGAGCGCATCGAAACTGATGTCGTCGGAGTACGCAAACGCGGTTTTTTCACCGGCGACGGCGCGCACGCCCAAGCCCTGATCGATGGCGAAGCTGCCGGATTTGACGATGCCCTCTTCCAGCGCCCATGATTCACTGCGGTTGTACTGAAAATACAAATCCGCGTAATCGACTTGATGCTGCATGATTTGGCCAAACACCGTGGCGAGCTTGCCCTCGGTCAGCGCATACGGCGCGAGCAGCGTGTCATACGCGGTATTGAAATGAAGCGTGGTATCGATGGTTGTGAGTGTCGCTTGTTGGTTCACAAAAAAATCCTTTTAAATCAAATACTTATGAATTTACCCTATGGTGCGGTGGGTGAGCGCCGGCAAGCTCCCGCGCAACGCGCGCATGCGCTGCGGATTCACTTGCGCCATCACCACCCCTTCGCCGCGCGGCAAACGGTCGAGCACCACGCCCCAGGGGTCGACGATCATGGTGTCGCCATGCGTCTCGCGCCCGTTGGGGTGCAGACCGCCCTGCGCCGGCGCAGCGACGTAGGCGAGGTTTTCAATCGCGCGTGCGCGCAGCAACGTCTCCCAATGCGCGCGGCCGGTGGTTTCGGTGAACGCCGAAGGCGCCAAAATAATATCGACGCCTTTCATCGCGCGATACAACTCGGGAAAGCGCAGGTCATAACAAATCGAAAGCCCCAAGCGCCCGAACGGCGTATCGATGCTGACCGGCGTGTCGCCCGCCTCGATGGTGCGCGACTCCTGGTATTGCTCCTCGCCCATTTGAAAGCCGAACAGATGAATTTTGTCGTAACGCGCAACGAGCTTGCCTTGCGCGTCGTAGACCAGACTGCTGTTACGCACCTTGCGCGGGTCCGCGCACGCCAGCGGCACCGAGCCGCCGACGATCCAGATGCCATGCTGTTTCGCGGTGTGCGATAAAAAGCGCTGGATCGGGCCATCGCCCAGCGGCTCGCGCACATCGACCTTGTCGGTATCCTTCATCCCCATGATGCAAAAGTATTCCGGCAGCGCCGCAAGTTGCGCGCCGCGCGCCGCGGCTTGGGCAATCAGACGCCCGGCCGAGGCGAGGTTGGCCTCGACGCTGGGGGCGGATACCATTTGAATGGCGGCGATTTTGGTGTTCATGATTTTGGCGATTACACCGCTTAATCAGCACTGCGGTTGGGCAATTCCGGCGCCTCGATTTTGGTCACCACCGGATCAGCCCAGGTGCCGGTAACGTTGTATCTTAAAGCAACCAGGTCGCCGAACGGGTCCTTCAGCAGTTTTTGCGCGACAAAGGTGGCGAGTGCCGCGATCGGCCCGCCCAGCAGGCCGGTGGCGATCGCCACGCCTTCGGACACATGCGGGCTGACTTTCAGATCGAGCTTTTGCGTCTCGCGCGCCAGATCGACACTGCCGCCCATCAATACCCTGGCCGCCGGCCCGGTGATCAAAAACTTGTCCGTCGTCGCAATCCCCTGATCGACGCGAATTTCGCCCAAAATTTCATCGAAGGCAAAACCGCGGCTGAACACATCACGAAAGTCGAGCGACAGCCGCCGCGGCAACGACTGCAAACTGATGATACCGAGCAGCTTGCCAGTGCCCGGCTCCATTTGCCGGAACTGCCCCCTTTCCGCGCGAAACGCGAATTTTCCGGAGAGCGTCGGGTAATCGATTTGATAGGGGCCGCCCGCCCACGCCAGCGTACCGCCGATTTCGGCAGTGCCGCCGCGTACCGCGCCCGGATAGCCCAAGCGGCCCAGGGTGCTGCCCGCATCGCTGATGGTCCATTGCACATTGACCTGAGTGCGCGGATGGGTAAGCCAGGCTTGCCACACGCCTTCGGCGTTCAAGGTGCCGTCCGGCGCAATCAACGAGAGTTTTTCGATGCGCCAGTCGCGGCCTTGCGGCGTCGCCTTTAAATCGAGTTTGCCCAAGGGCTTTGCGCCCATTTGAAACTGCTCGGCGACAATGTCGAGCGCCGGCAGTTGCGGCAGTTCGTGAGGCGCGGGTTTTGCCTGGCCCGGCTTCACCGCCGCGGCCGGCGGCGCGGCGGGCAAGTTAAGTTTTTGCAACTGCGCCACCAGCCGCCCGCGCCCACCCGAATTCCAATCCACAATGCCTTCGATGTCGCGCCCGAGCAGGCGGTAACGCGTGGTCTGCGCGCCACCGGCCGTGGCGCTCACGTTAAGCTCGCCGAACTTGCGATCGTAAAGCTCGAACTCGCCCAGCCGCACATCGATGCCGGTGATGGTATAGACCAGATCTGGCGCGGCCGCCGCGGCGTCCACTGCCGGTTTTGGCGCCCCCAGGCCGGCGAACCTGATCCACGTATCGAGGTTCACCGACTTCAAGCCGCCGCTCACCAACACGCCCTCGCGCGTGGGTTGCGCCACCGCGCCGCCGCCCAGACGCACCACGCCGCGCTCGATGACGGTGCGTTTGCCGTCCGCATGGCGAACCAGGTGCGCGCTCACCAGATCGCCGGCGCTCAACAGCAATTGATCGCGGTTGTTGCCCAGAAACCGGCGTTCGATACGCGTCGCCCACGCCTCGTTTGCGGTTTTCGCAAACGGCGCGGGGAGGCTTGAGGTGACGCCTTGCAGATTCGATTCGAGCACCAGATCGACGGTCTTTTTATGGATATTGACGATGCCGGTCCAATCGGCGACGCCGCGCAAATGGGTCAGCCACGCCGGGCCGCCCGCGCGCCGCAGCACATCCGGATCGGCGCGTCCTTGCAGCTTCATTTGTATCGTGCCGTCGCGCTGATTGGCGCCGGCGATGGTGAGCGGCCCGCCAAAAAACTGCGCGCTGGCCGAGGGGATGTTAACGCCGTTTTCGGTAAATTCGATCGTGCCGTTGACTTGCTCGAGCGGCGGCAGCGCGGGGTCGAGGATCAAGCGGTTGCCGGCCAGTTGATAACTGCCCGCCACACGCGTGTCCTTCAAATCACGCAGCGGCAACTCCAGCCGCAAGCGCAGCGTGCCGTTGCCTTCGCCCTGCATGCCGTCGGTAAAACGATCGATGTAACCGGCGACCGGGCTTGCCTGGATGAACTGCAAAAACGACTGCGTCGCGCCTTGCGCGTTGCCGCTCACGGTGAGCACACGTTTGCCGTCCAGCTCCGGTATTTCCGCGCGCACATCCGACAAGCGCGTGCCGCCGATGGCGCCGCTTTTGGCGAGCAGCGTCATATGCTGGCCGCGAAACGTCACCTCGCCCTCGATGCCGTCGATGTCCGGCCAGCCTGCGGCGTAGTGCAGCTTGCCGCCGCTGATGGCCGCGTTGATTTGAAACGTGCCCTTGCCGGCATCGTCAAACGGGAAATCGCGCAAATCACCCTTGAGCCTGAACTTCACGTCACGCGAATGGCCCGCCACAAACGCCTCTTCCATCCACGGCCGCGCCTTGCGCCCGGCCTGCAGCGGCAGATAACGCAGCATCTTGTCGGCTTGGGCGCGCGAGAGCGTGCCGCTAAGATCGGCAACCCCCGGCTGTCCCGGCACGATGTGCATGCTGCCCGCCACAGTGCCCGCGACATCGGCGTTGGCAAAGGCGACGTTGTTCAATTTGAACTGCACGCCTTTGTCGCCGAGCGCGTCCCCCGTCCACTGCGCCTGGCCGGTAATGCTGTCGAACTCCAGCGGCGCTTGAAACACCGCCGGCAGCTCGAAACTGAAGCGCTTGGCGGCCAGTTGCAGCGTGCCGCCTTTTTCGCTCGCCTCGAGCGTGCCGCTCACGCCGCGCACGCCGGGGAGCGCGCCGTCATGATTGACCGACAAATTCTCGAAGCGGCCGCGCGCGTTGAACTTCGCCGGCGCGGGCAACGCACCCTCCCAGCGCGCCGTCACATCGGCCAAACGCCCCTGCGGGGATAAGCCGAGCAGGCGTTTGCGCGCCTCGCGCCCCAGCACAAAGTGATCCGCCAACGCCAGCACCGGCGCGATGTCGATCACCCCCACCTTGATTTCACCCGAAAGCGGCACGCCCTGGGCATCGGTGGCGGCGCGATAATTCAAGTCGGTGGGCGGCAACGTCAACTTGCCGGTGGTCAGCGCCAACTGCGTGGTCGACACGCTGTGGCTGGTGGGGGTTTTTTTCCACACCAGGCGTCCGTTGAGCGCCGCCAAATCGAGCTCGGGCATGTCGCGCTCAACCCGCATGCGCACGCCGGAGAGCCGCACATCCGCCGTCATCTCCTGCAGCGTTTGATCGCGTATCGACGCCCACGCGCGCAGCGCACCCGCGCCGCTGCCGATCTCAAACGGCAACGGCGCCCAGGTGCGCCACGCCGCGAGGTTCGCTTGATCGAGATCGAGGTATAAACGCCCATGCCAGTCGGCAAGATTGTTAAACGCTGTGCCGGTAAAGTCGCCGCGAACATCGAGCGGGCCCGCGACTTCGCGCGGCGGCACGGCCTTGACGGCGAAGCGGTGCCGATTACCGCGGTTGACCAGGTGCAGCCTGACCTGCTCGAGGTTTAGCGCGGGTGCGCCACGCAGCTCGTCGGTCCAGCGTATCGACGCGTTATGCACCTCGATGTCGCGCTGGCGCAGCAACCATTCGGAAAAACCGCCGGGGCCAGCTTCGCCGCCCATGGCGATGCCGGACACGAAAAGCACGCCGTTTTTGTCGCGGCGCAGGTCAAGCGCGGAATCGTGCAAATCGATGGCGCGAAAATGCGGCCGCCACAGCGCCAGCGAGCGCCACGACAAGGTGCCGTCAACGCGCGGCAACTGCAGCGCCGCGCGCCCCGCCTGGTCGTGCACCACCACGTTTTCGAGCTTGAGCGCGGGCCAAAAACCCTCCCAAGTCGAGGTCAATTGCCCGATGCTGACACGCTGCCCGAGCGCCTTGCCGGCCGCTTGTTCAACGCTGCCGCGATAGCCGTCGATGTTCGGCAAAATCGCATAGCGCAAGGCCAAAACGGCCACCGCCAACACAATCAAGGCACCCGAGGCGATCCACACACAGTGGTGCCACAACCACGCCATGGCACGCGCGCAAGTGCTGGAAAATGAGTTAAGAGTCACCGACCGCCTGATAAAATAAAGATATTAAACAACGCCTTAGCGATTGCCCTCGCGATTCTATCGCGCCATAACCTTTTCTTGCGCGGATATTTACGCCATGTCATCGACCAACGCACCAGATGCCGCCGCCGTGGACGCCGCCATCCAACAAGCGCGCCGATACAGCCTTTATCTGGATCGGCTGCTCACTGCCGCGCCGCGGCGGCTTGACGATATAGACCTCGCCGCACCGTGCGAGGTTTCCGCGCCGGCGCTGCGCGTGGAGGACAAAACGGCCTTGTATCAAGCCCTGCGCCGATTCAGGCAACGCACCCTCGCCGCGCTGATGGTGCGCGATCTGGCGGGCTGGGCCGAGCTTGCGGAAGTGACCACGGTGATGACGCGGCTTGCCGAAGCGGCCATACGACAGGCGCTCGACTGGATCAGCGCCGATATGGCGCAAACGGCCGGCACGCCGCGCAATGCGCGGGGCGAGGCGCAACAATTGATCGTGCTCGGCATGGGCAAGCTGGGCGGCGGCGAACTTAACGTCTCCTCCGACATCGATCTCATTTTCGTTTACCCGGAAGAAGGCGAGAGCGACGGCGCGCGGGCGCTGAGCAACCACGAATATTTCTCGCGCATGGGCCGCGCCCTGATTGCGGCGTTGTCGCAGATCACCGAGGACGGGTTCGTGTTCCGCGTGGACATGCGGCTGCGGCCTTACGGCGATAGCGGGCCGCTCGCGATGAGTTTTGACATGCTGGAAAATTATTTGATCACCCAGGGCCGCGAGTGGGAGCGTTATGCCTGGATCAAGGCGCGCGCGCTCACTGGCGGCGCAGCGGACATCACTACCTTGATGTCGATGGTGCGGCCGTTTATTTACCGCCGCCATCTCGATTACAGCGCATTCGCCTCGATGCGCGACATGCACCAGCAAATCCGCCGCGAAGTCGAACGGCGCGACCGCGCCAACGACATCAAACTGGGCCGCGGCGGCATTCGCGAAATCGAATTCATCGCGCAACTGTTCCAGTTGATCCGCGGCGGACGCGAAGCCGGTCTGCGCCGGGAACCCACCCTGGAAGTGCTGGCCTTGCTGCCCGAACGCAATCTGCTGCCGGCGCCGATCGTCGAGGACTTGGCGCGCGCCTACGATTTTTTGCGCCGGCTCGAACACCGCCTACAATATCTGGACGATCAGCAAACCCATGTCGTGCCGCTGGACGCGCACGTGCGTGCCAAACTCGCGGAGAGCCTCGGATTTGACACCACCGCGGCCTTTGAGGCGGCGCTCGAACGGCACCGCAACAACGTGTCGCGCCAGTTCGATGCCTTGTTCGCCGATGCACGCAGCGAAGAACATGCGCTCGCGCCGCTTTGGACGCAATCCATCGGCGCGGCCGCGGCCGCCGAAAAACTCGGCGAACTCGGTTTCGCGCGGCCCGCCGAATTGCAAACGCGGCTGGCGCAACTGCGTGACTCGCCGCGCTACCGGCAAATGCCCGCGTCGAGCCAATCGCGCCTGGACCGGCTGGCGCCCTTCGCCATCGAGGCCGCCGCGGCGGGCGAAAACCGCGACGCCACGCTGGAGCGGCTGCTGCAGTTTTTGGAAAGCGTGAACCGCCGCGAATCGTACCTCGCCCTGCTCGAGGAATACCCGCAATCGCGGCGTAACCTGGCCGAGCTGATGCGCGCGAGCCCGTGGGTGGCGCAATATCTGACGCTGCATCCGATTTTGCTGGACGAACTGCTCGATGCGCGCGCGCTGCGCAGCGCGCCCGACTGGCGCGCGCTCGCGCAACAATTGCGCGCTACGCTCGATGACGCGGCGGGAGACGCCGAAAAACAGATGGACGCATTGCGCCACTTTAAGCACGCGCAGACGCTGCGCCTGGTCGCGCAAGACCTCGCGGGCAACCTGCCGCTGGAAACCCTGGCCGATCATTTGTCCGATCTGGCCTGCGTGGTGCTCGGCGAAACCCTGCACCACGTGTGGCAGGGCGTGCACGGGCGCCACCGCGAAACCCCGGCGTTCGCCGTCATCGGTTACGGCAAATTGGGCGGCAAGGAACTCGGTTACGCCTCCGATCTGGATTTGGTGTTCTTGTTCGACGACGAAGCGCCCGAAGCGCCGCAAAACTACGCGCGGCTTGCGCAACGCATGAACACCTGGTTAAACAGCACCACCGCCGCGGGGCTGCTGTACGACACCGATTTGCGCCTAAGGCCCGACGGCGCGGCAGGCCTCACCGTGAGCCCGTTCGCGGCGTTTCGCGATTATCAACTGCAACACGCGTGGGTGTGGGAGCACCAGGCGCTCTCGCGCGCGCGTTTTGTCGCGGGCGATGCCGCCATCGGCGCGCGTTTCGAAAGCTTGCGCAACGGCATCCTGCGGCTGCCGCGCGAGCTAAACAAACTGCGCGCGGAAGTGGCCGCGATGCGTCAAAAAATGCATGAGGGCCACCCCAACAAAAGCGGCCTGTTCGATATCAAGCACGACCACGGCGGCATCGCCGATATCGAATTCATCGTGCAATACCTGGTGCTCGGCCACGCGCGCGATTACGCGGCGTTGACCGGCAACATCGGCAACCTCGCGCTGCTCAAACTCGCGGCGCAACTAAATCTGATTGCGAAAGCGCCGGCGCTCGCTGCGCACGCCGCGTACCGCGAATTGCGCCGGCTGCAGCACGCGCTGCGCCTGCAAGGCGATGGCTACGCGCGCGTGCCCCACGAAACCGTGAGCGGGCACGTGGACGCGGTGCGCGCGCTCTGGCAACAGGTCATGCAGACTTAGACAAATATCAATTAAATCAGATACTTACAAAATATCTCCAGCGCTCGTGCCGATCAGTTAAGGCTGCGAGTCAGCATCGGTGCAAACGCCTCTACACCGGCACGCCGGCCGCTTAGCTCATACGCCGTCACCGCGCCCTTGCCGCGCACGTCCAGGGTGATCGGTCCGCTAAATGCATACCACGCGTGCATGCACTGATGGGTGTTGCTATCGACCAGCACGCGGCCCGCGCTGGCCTTGTCGGTGACGCGGCTGGCGAGGTTGACCGTATCGCCCCACAAGTCGTAAATGAATTTCTTAAGTCCGATCACGCCCGCCACCACCGGGCCGGTGCACAAGCCGATGTGCAGCCGCAGCCGTGTATTGCCCACCGGCGGCAACGTTTCCATGTAGGCGAGCATGTCCAGCGCCATCGACAGCATCGCATGCGTGTGCACGTGGCTATGCGCCGAGCGATCGTCGGCGTGCCCGATCAAACCGCCGGCCACCATGTAGGCGTCGCCGATGGTTTTGATTTTTTCCAAACCGTATTGCTCGGCCAGGCCATCGAAATGCGAAAACACGCGGTTTAACGAATCAACGATGACGATCGGCGACTGATCGCCCGAGAGCTGGGTGAAATCCTTGATGTCGGCGAACATCACGGTAACGTTGGAAAAGCCGTCGGCGATGGTGTCGTCTCCCGCCTTGAGCCGCGCCGCGATCGGCGCCGGCAACACGTTCAACAACAATCGTTCCGATTGCGCCTGCGCCTGCATCAACAACACATGCTCGTGATCGAGCGCGGCTTGCAGTTTTTCACGCTGACGCATCGAGTAGGTCACCAGCACATAAAGGATGGACGAAATCGCCACGAAATTCAACGTGAAAAACACCGCGATGGTTTGCATCGACACGTTTTTCGGCAACCCGGTGGCGAGGTAGTAGTCAAAAAAGCCCGACACCGCCGCCAGCACGATGTAGGCGACAAACCAGGGGATCGACTGGCGCGCGTCGTAAATCAAAATCGCGCCCACCGGCGCCAGCAGCGCCCACAACATCACGCCCGAGGAACTGACATAACTGCCGATGCTCCACTGCATCACGAACGGCACGAACAAAAACAGGCTGATCTGCACCAAACGAAATACGTCGAAGTTACGGCTATGCAGGTAATACCCCACCGAAGCCGCGGTGAGCGCTAGGTAAATGAGCGGTACCGTCGCCGAAAACTTGATCCCCATCGCCCAATAAATGACAAGCCACAGCATCGAGCCGAAACCCATCAAGGCGCTGGCAAAAATCAACAGCGTGCGGCGCAACCGGTCTTGCTCGGTATCACCCTCGGCAACGGCGCGGTTACCGAGTTCGTTGAGCCTGCGGCGCAGCCGTTCGATCACGCGGTTTCCTTTGGACGCAGAGTAGTTGGTTGGCGCGCCGATTGTAGCCAAGTTTTCGCCGCCGCCATCGTCGTGGCAGGGCAATTGCGTTAAAATACAAGTCCTTGAACGAATTTTGACGGAGCATTTCATGTCGATGGCAGACCGCGATGGTCACATCTGGTACGACGGTAAACTGGTGCCGTGGCGCAACGCCAACACCCACGTGTTGACGCATTCGCTGCATTACGGTCTGGCGGTATTCGAGGGCGTGCGCGCCTACCACTCGGCCCAAGGCACGGCGATTTTTCGGCTGCGCGAGCACACCCAGCGCCTGCTCAACTCCGCCCACATTTACTTGATGAAAATCCCCTATTCCATCGAGCAATTGATGGAGGCGCAAAAAGAAGTGGTGCGCGCCAACAAGTTTGACTCGTGCTACATCCGCCCCATCGCGTTTTACGGCTCGGAGAAAATGGGCGTCTCGCCCAAGGGCAACACCGTGCACGTGTCGGTCGCGGCGTGGCCGTGGGGCGCGTATCTCGGCGCCGACGCGATTGAAAAAGGCATCCGCGTTAAAACCTCGTCGTACGCGCGCCACCACGTCAACGTGTCGATGACGCGTGCCAAGTATTCCGGCACTTACGCCAACTCCATCCTCGCCAACCTGGAAGCCACCGAACACGGCTATGACGAAGGCCTGCTGCTCGACGTCGACGGCTTTGTCGCCGAAGGCTCGGGCGAGAATTTGTTCATGGTGAAAGACGGCAAAATTTACGAACCGGAGCTGACCAGCGCGCTGATCGGCATCACCCGCGACTCGGTGATCACGCTGGCGCGCGAAATGGGCTACAGCGTGAGCGCCAAGCGCATCACGCGCGACGATCTGTACATCGCCGACGAAGCGTTTTTTACCGGCACCGCCGCCGAAGTCACGCCAATCCGCGAAGTCGATGGCCGCGCCATCGGCAGCGGCCAGCGCGGGCCGATCACCGCCAAGCTGCAAAAAGCGTTTTTTGACGTCGTTAATGGCAAGTCACCGGCGCACGCCGAATGGCTCACCCCCGTTGCCGCGTAAGCTATCATGGCCGAGCAGACTGAAAACAAATCACGCCACATCGAAGTAACGGCGGAGGATTTGCCGCTGCACTGCCCGATGCCCTCGATGCTCTTGTGGAACGCGCATCCGCGCGTGTTCATGCCGATCGAAAAAACCGGTGAAGCGTTGTGCCCGTATTGCGGGACGACGTATGTGCTGAAGGGCGGGCCCGCTAAGTCGGGCCACTAACGGCGTCCTTACGCTTGCCATGAAAATTCTGGTCGTCGCCCCCGCCTGGGTCGGCGACACCGTGATGGCGCAGCCGATGTTCACGCTGCTGCACGAGCGCCACGCCAATTTACAACTCGACGTACTCGCCCCGCCGTTCACGCTGCCGCTACTCTCGCGCATGCCCGAAGTGCGCCGCGGCATCGTCGCCCACCTGGGCCACGGTGAACTCAAGCTAAACGAACGCCGGCGCATCGCGCGCGAGTTACAAGCCGAGCGCTACGATCAAGCGATCGTGTTGCCCAATTCGTTCAAGTCGGCGCTGATTCCGCTGCTCGCGAAAATTCCGCTGCGCACTGGCTTTCGCGGCGAAATGCGCTACGGGTTATTGAACGACGTGCGGCGCCTCGACGAAAAAGCGTTGCCGCGCATGGTGCAACGCTTTGCCGTGCTGGCGCTGCAACGCGGCGCGCACCTGCCGCCAACCCTGCCCCAGCCGCGCCTCACCGCGCAACCACTCTCTGCAAAAAATATTCAATTAAATCAAATACTTACGAAAAACATGCCTTTGGCGGTATTTTGCCCCGGCGCCGAGTACGGCCCCGCCAAGCGCTGGCCGGCGGAGCATTTCGGCACGCTTGCGGCGAAAGCGGCGGCGGCGGGTCACGCCGTGGCATTAATCGGTTCGCCCAAGGACGCCGACATCGGCGCAGCCATCGCGCACGCCAGCAACAACGCCTGCGTGAATCTGTGCGGCCACACCTCGCTCGAAGACGCCATCGACATCATCGCCCGCGCCGCGCTGGTGGTAAGTAACGACTCGGGCTTGATGCATGTCGCGGCCGCGCTCGATCGGCCCCTGCTGGCTTTGTACGGCTCCAGCAGCCCGGCGTTCACGCCGCCGCTTTGCGATAAAGCCCAAATTCTCAAAATCGACATCGACTGCAGCCCGTGCTTTAAACGCGAATGTCCGCTGGGGCATTTCAAGTGCATGCGCGAGCTTGCGCCGGCGTTGGTGTGGCAACATGTGGTAAAAAGCGTTTAGCTGCGGCGCGTTCAGAGGAACACAGAGAACAGCGCGGGATTTGCGCCTATTGAAAACGCGCAGGTTTTTCAAAGGCGTTTCCCTCATCCCAACCCTTCTCCCGAAGGGAGAAGGGCTTTGAACCCCTCTCCCGCCGGGAGGGGCAGGGGCGAGGGAAAATGCGTGGCTGCAAAATTTTGACTTTACAGAGAACTCCAAAGTACATCACATGCACCCCAGCACTTTTACGCGGATTTCTCTGTGTCCCTCCCTGTCCCTCCCTGTCCCTCCGTATCCCTCTGTGCCCTCTGTGACTATTTCTTTAGTTGAAAGCAACGCAACATCCTCACCCATGAAACCCCATATCCTGGCAGCACTGTTCGTCATCGGTTCGGCTTCGACGCTGTGCCTGGCCCAGCCCGCCGCGCCCTACCCCAACAAATCCATCCGTCTGGTGGTGCCCGCCGCGCCCGGCGGCGGTACCGACATCATCGCGCGCCTGCTCGGCCAGGGGCTTAGCGAGCGTTGGGGACAAACCGTGGTGATCGACAATCGCGGCGGCGCGGGCGGCATCCCCGCCGTGACGCTGGTCGCCAAACAATCCGCCGCCGACGGCTACACCATGCTGCTGGGCAGCGTTGGCCACCTCACCTTCGCGCCGGCGATCGAACGCAATCTCGCTTATGACCCGCGCACGGATCTGGCCGCCGTGTCGCTCGCCGCCACGCAACCGTTCGTGATCGCCGCTGCGCGCGGTTTGCCCGCCAACAACATTCAGGAACTGGTGGCGGCCGCCAAGGCCAAGCCCGGCTCGATCAGCTACGGCTCGGGCGGCAGTGGCTCGGCCTCGCATCTGGGCGTGGAGCTGTTGGCGATCAACACCGGCGCGCGGCTCTTGCACGTTGCCTACAAGGGCAGCAACCCGGCGGTGACCGCGGTGATGAGCGGCGAAATTCAAATCGCGCTCGCGGGTTTGGCCACGCTGCTGCCACATGTCAAAGCCAACCGCGTGAAAGCGCTCGCAGTGACCAGCGCCAAACGTTCGCAGTTTGCGTCCGACATTCCCACGGTGGCGGAATCCGGCGTGCCCAACTATGAGTTCGATGTGTGGTACGGCCTGGTGTTTCCGGGCGGCACGCCGCGCGCCATCGTCAACAAAACCAACGGCGAAATCGCCAACATGCTCGCCGGCGGCGAAGTCGTGAAGCGTTACGCCGCCGCCGGCCTCGAAGCGCAATCCAACTCGCCCGCGGCGTTCGCCGCGATGATCGCGCAGGAAATCCCCAAGTGGCAAAAAGTGGCGAAGGCGGCGAATATCCGGGTGGAATAGCCCCGCCTTAGCCGCCGCGCGCAACGCATGTCGCGTGGGTGGCGCCGCCGGGTTCAGCTTGCGTGTTTGAGCGTGCGTATCCGCGGCGTCACGCCGGCGCATCCGCCAACACCAGGTCGGAGGCTTTTTCGCCGATCATGATCGAGGGCGCATTGGTGTTGGAAGCCACCATCGTCGGCATGATCGACGCATCGCACACGCGTAGCCCCTCGATGCCATGCACCTTGAGTTTCGCATCAACCACCGCCTTGGCGTCAGTGCCCATGCGGCAAGTGCCGATCGGGTGATACGAGGTCATGCCGGTGGCGCGCGCGTGTTCGAGCAGCGCCTCGTCGTCCTTCGCCTCGGGCCCGGGGCGCGTCTCGCGCACGATGTGTTGCGCCAGCGCCGGTTGCGCGGCGAACTTGCGGATCAAGCGCAGCGCCGCGACGATGGTGCGGATGTCGTGTTCCGCCGACAAATAGTTGGCGTGTATCGCCGGCGGCGTGCCCGCGTCCGCGCCGCGGATGTGCACGCTGCCCTGAGACTCCGGCCGCAGCACGTAACAGCCGATGGAAAACCCCGGCCACGGATCAAGCCCCATACGCTCGGCGATGTCCTTGGAATCCTTGGCGCCGCCGTAGTGGCTGCTTGCCATCGACAGTTGATGCAATTGCAACTTCACATCGGGGCGCGGCAGGCTGGGATCGCTCTTGGCGATCGCCATGGTGGTGGCCGACGAAGTGCTCATCAAGCCGCGGCCCAAGAACAGCCAGCGCGCGCCCATCCACGCCTTGCGCAAGGGGTTGCGCAAAATGGTGTTCAAGGTAATCGGCAAATTGGTCTCGAAGCCGACGCGCACATGCAAATGGTCGCGCAGGTTTTCGCCGACGCCGGGCAGATGGTGTTTGACCTCCACACCCGCGCGCTTTAACACATCGCCGTTGCCGATGCCCGAAAGCTCCAGCACCTGCGGCGACTGCACCGCGCCCGCGCACACGATCACTTCGCGGCGCGCTTGCACGGTGAGCATTTCGCCGCCTTTTTTGTAGACCACGCCGGTGGCGCGTTTGCCCTCGATGATCACGCGTTGCGTCAACGCGCCGGTGGTCACCGTGAGGTTAGGCCGGCTCATTGCGGGCTGCAAATAGTTGTCACCCGCGTGCCGCCGCCAGCCGCCGCGGGTGTTGTATTGCAAATAACTCACGCCCTCGAAGCGCGGGCCGTTGTAATCCTCTACGCCCGGAATACCGGCTTGCACCGCGCCCTGGATAAAACCCTGCGACAACGCATCGCGATCGAGGTAGCGGGTGATATACATCGGGCCATCCTTGCCGCGGTATTGCGGGTCGCCCTGGGCGAACGATTCCATGCGCTTTAGCAGCGGCAAAATATCCTGATAAGCCCAGCCGGGATTGCCCAGCGCCTGCCACTGATCGAGCTCGAGCGGATCGCCGCGCACCCAAATCATGCCGTTCACCGCGGAAGAGCCGCCGAGCGCGCGCCCGCGCGGCCAGAAGATCGAACGGCCGTGCACTTTTTCATCGGGCTCGGTTTGAAAGCGCCAGATCGCGCGCTCGCCGGTCAAAATATGCGCGATGCCCGCGGGAATGCGTATCCACATCCAGCGGTCTTGCTCGCCCGCTTCCAGCAACAGCACGCGATGTTTACCCGACGCGCTCAAGCGGTTAGCCAGCACACAGCCGGCGGAGCCGGCGCCGATGATGATGTAGTCGTATTCGTTGGCGGCCATGAGGGTGTGATCTCTGAGTTATGGTTTGTGGTTTATGGCTTACCGTTATGAGGCTTAGCGCGCATATCAAGCATCGTAAGCTAATACGCCGAAAACAATCGCGCAAGGACCACGGCAATCAAAGCCGCGGTCGCCGCCAAACCCGCCAAACTACCCCGAAGCCTGCGCAATGCGCGGCGCTCAGTATGTGGATGAGTTGCTCCGCGGCGGCGGCGGACGCGGGGGTGGCGGCGGGCCGCTCTTAATCGTCAGCCACGCCGCATGAGGGCAGGCCTACAACCGGTCCGCCAAAAACTCGTTCAAGTAATGGGAAAACTCCGGCGCGCGCAAATAGCCGAAAATCTTGTGGCGATTGGCTTTGCCGTTCCATTCGTAGTCGTTGAGTATGAACTGATCGCGCACGGCGACCCCACCGCCATTCGCACCGAAGTCATCGCCCAAATGCGTGTCAAACGCCACCGGGTCTTTCGGGTCGGCGAAATTCGCCCAGCTCTTGGCAACGATGGAAGGCGTGCGCAGCCGGGCATCGCCATACACGCCCGCCTCGAAAAATTCCGCGGCCTTGAGCTTCACGTGCGGCAAGCCCAAGGGCGAACCGATGGTGACGAAGTGATTTACGCGCCAGCTCGGGTCGGACCGCCCCAAGCGGCGCAGCACGTCATAGGCAATGATCGAGCCCATCGAATGGCCGATCAGCAATATGTCTTGGCCCTTGTGCGGCAGCATTGCCTCGATTAATTCATCTTGCAACACCTCGCGCGCGCGGCGCTGCGCGGCTTTGCGGTCGGCGATGTTTTGAGTGTCATCGTAGTAATAGGCGAGGTCTTTGAGCTTGCGGCCCAGCACCACGTCGGCCAGCGCGTCCAAACCCAGCGTGCCCTTGACCCGATCCACCATCCAGCCCAAACCGCCTTGCAATTGCGCGCGCAGATCGTGGAGAAAATGATCTTTGTACCATTTCAGCGCGCCGGGTTTGGCTTCGACATAAGGCTCGGCATCCTTGGGTTCGGGATACATCAAATCCGCCCAATACACATCCGAAAAACGCTCGGCTGGCATCGCGAAAACCGGTTGCCCAAGCGAAGCGCCGCTTTTTGCCAAACCCTCCTGCATCGATTTCACCCAGCCGTCGCGATGCACCGGGCGCGCGGGCTTGTTGGCTAAACCGTGTATGCCGATTATGACTTTGCTCATGTTCGTCTCCTGAGGGCGCAACAACCCGGATACATCGAAATTACGTAAGTATTTGATTTAATTGACTATTTTATTTCGACTCCACGCCTATCGCAGCATAACAAAGGTTGCGGCTCGCGCCAGTACCCCATAAGTCCTATGACGCCGAACGCGTTACACTGGCACGCCATTTTCCCCAGCCCATAGACATGAGTCGATTAAACGTTATCACGGCGTGCGCGTTGCTCGCCATCAGCACTACCGGCGTCCTCGCCCAAAAATACCCGACACGCCCGGTACGTTTGATCGCGCCTTTCGCCCCCGGCGGCGGCACCGACATTTTGTCGCGCACCATCGGGCCGCCGCTGTCGGCGGCGTTGGGCCAACCGGTGGTGGTGGATAACCGCCCCGGCGCGGGCGGCGCGCTCGGCGCGGAACTCGCCGCCAAGGCCGAACCCGACGGCTACACCTTTATCACCGTGTCGAGCAGCTACGCCGCCACCTCGGCGTTTCACAAACTGAATTACGACCCGGTCGAAGGCATCACGCCGCTGATTTTGCTGGGCACCACCGGCATGTTGCTGACCGCCAACCCCGCGCTGCCGGTGAAAAGCGTCAAGGAACTCATCGCCTACGCGCGCGCGCATCCCGGCAAGTTAAGTTACGGCACGGTCGGCATCGGCAGCGTAACCCACTTCGCCCACGAATTGTTCAACCTCGAAGCCAAAATCAGCAGCGTGCACATTCCGTTCAAGGGCGCGGGGCCGGCGATCATCGGCATCATCGGCAACGAAGCACAGATCGGCTTTTTAAGCGCGGTGCCGGTGCTGCCGCATATGAAAGCGGGCCGCCTCAAAGTCTACGCCATCAGCACCGCCAAGCGCTCCCCCGCGCTGCCCGACGTGCCCAGCGTGGGCGAATTCGTCCCCGGCTTCGACGTACCGCACTGGTATGCAATGTGGGGCCCAAAGGGCATCCCCAAGAACATCGTCGCGCTGTGGAACCGCGAAGTCGGCAAAATTTTGGCCGGCGAAGACATGAACAAACAAATGCGCAACGAAGGCATGGAGCCGGTCGGCGGCGGCCCCGAAAATTTCCACAACATCTTGAAGCCGACGGTAGAGCGCTGGCGGCGGGTGGTTAAGGAAGCGAAGCTGCAGTAAGTGCGCGCGATTTGAGCAAGTACCGGACGTAGTGGTCGAAGCGCACATTTCAGTTGACAGACCGTGATCGGCCCACTGCTGCCGTTCGGATTTTTTTGCCGTTCAAGGGCCGGTATCGGAGATGAACCGCCGGTCACGGCGGCGGCCCACGGGCGGCGCCTCGGTAGAGTAGAGATGTGGCGCGGTAGCGGTAGGTTTGGTTTGTCCGTTGCCTCATTCTAAAGGGCCAAGCCGAGCTGAAATTTCTATCCTTGCCCAGGGCTTGATGTGATAATGCAAGACTTGACCCCATCGCCCTGTGACCCCATCGCCCTGGTGTGAACCGCCAGACCTGATTGGACGTCGCGCCGTATGCCAACGCCACAAGTTTGCAGTAACTGAATCGCCCGGATTGCGAGCCACACGGGTTTGGAGCCGAGAGCATTTATTCGGCAACCACGGGTCTGCCCAATCGATTGGACGCAAGACGGTACCGAGATGCTTCTGGGGCGGCTTTGCCGCCAGGGCGAACGAGGCTGTAACGCTTTCGCTTGATCCTGATGGGTGACTGGTGCGATTCACGCAACCACATCATGAAGCAAAGGGCGCGAGACGGTTTTGCAGAGCAAGGGCGTTGGTGTTTCAAAAAGTACTTGCAATTCAGGTAGCGCTGTTTGGCGAGATTTTAATTCGCACTTTTGACAACGGGCGGCTAATGGGTGACCCTTTTGCGGCTTTTGTGCGGCTTTTGCGGAGCAGCTTTTGCGGAGACCATGGGTGACCCTTTCGCCCCGGTGCGTAGCATGGGGCCTTCGTCGGGGTGACGGAGGCATTGAAACCATGGTTAACTATTGAGTGTCAACTATGGTTACATGGTTAGTCTTTTAGGGAGTCGAGAATCGCTCGCTCCGCTGTGTATGTCGGCCGGCAGGTGCGAGTGGCTGGTGTTCCCGCGGTGGGGTTGTGAACGGCTACAGTCGATTGCTGACCTGAGTCGAACGACCAAGTCTGGCCCGGAGCGGACTGGGTTGGGGGGCGTCGTGAATATGTATCGCGCACTCACTCGCACGGCCGTTGATCTGCCATCGACCTGGCGAACGACGATGTTCATCTTCCCTTGGAGGGTCGCCCGATTACGGTCTGCCAGGAAGGCTGCATATGATTGATCAACGGTGTGCGCGCCGCCGAGTGCTTCGCCCTTGAAGTGACCGCAATCAATGTAGCGCCACGGCTCAGAGCTGCCGAAGCTAAGAGTCATCAACCCTGACGCTTTTTCGAAGCGGTCAATCGCGAAAAAGGATTTGGAGACATGGTCGATCAAGAGGGTCCATGTGTCGTCGAACGACTTTGCGACGATGCGCTCGTTGTCCGGAAGAGCGCCCTGTGGTGGGGTGTACGTCGCGGTCGCGCACCCGAAGAGCATCGTGCTGACGATCGCCGCAGTTAAGGCTCGCTTTGGCAACTGATCTCCTCCTACTTGGCAACATCAAAGGGGATTGTCGGCTTGTCGCGCGAGGGCGTCGTCCAAGCATGCCACCATGCCTCGAGCAAAGACTGGAGATCGCTTTGCTTCGCCGGCGGCGGGGGATAGGAATTTCAAAAGCCCTTTTTGCATAAACCCTATCGTATCCGCCCTGCATGGCGGGGGCAATTGAACGGCTGCGTGTCGCGGACGACACACCCCTTGGATTTCGGCCACAACGAACCATCAATAGTTCCGTCAATCACCGATTGTCGGGCGCCGGTGTCCGCCGCATTTCTGCCGTACATTCGGCGCAACGCGAGCGGCGGCTGTGGCCGAGCTGCTGGAATTGATCAGCCGGCAGGTTTCAGGTTGGACCTGTCTTTTGAAGGTCAACTACCGCGTGCCGACGACCTTCCGCTCCTGGCCGAAACGCGCCCCCACCTCACTGCGCCGCCGGCGTAAACGAGTCGCAGAAAAACTCCTCCGCCGGCAGCTTGCATAGACCGATGAAATCGTGCCGCGCGGATTCGATGACGATCGGCGCGCCGCAGGCATAGACCTGATGGCTAGACATGTCGGGGAAGTCTTCCATCACGGCGCGATGCACAAAGCCGCTGCGGCCCGTCCAGTTGTCTTCGGGCTTGGCGTCGGAGAGCACGGGGATGTAGCGCACGCCGTGCTCGCGCGCCCAGCCTTCGGCGAGGCCGTTCAAATACAAATCGTCGCGCACGCGGCAGCCCCAATACAGCGTCATCGGGCGTTGGATGCCGTTGTGAATCGCGTGTTCGATGATGGCTTTGATCGGCGCAAAGCCGGTGCCGCTGGCGAGCAGGATGATCGGCTTGTCGCTGTCTTCACGCAGGAAAAAGGTGCCGAGCGGGCCTTCGAAGCGCAGGATGTCTTTTTCTTTCAGCGTGCCGAACACGTACTGGCTGAATGGGCCGCCGTAGTTGCGTAAATGCAGTTGCAGCATGGCGTCGTCGTGTGGCGGATTGGCAAGCGAGAGGCTGCGGCGCAGCCCCGCTTTGGTGAGAATATCGATGTATTGCCCGGCGAGAAATTGCAAACGTTCGTTCGCCGGCAAGCGCAGGTGAATCATCATCACATCGGGCGCGAGTTTTTCGAGCTTTTGCACGCGGCACGGCAGCACGCGCACGGGGATATCCTTGATGGCGCTGATTTCGCGGCATTCGATGATCACATCGGAGAGCGGCTTGGCCTGGCAAAACAGCGCGTAACCGTTTTCTTTATCCTCGTCGGTGAGCGCGGTGTCGGAATACTCGCCGTATTCGAC
Source organism: Betaproteobacteria bacterium (assembly GCA_016868015.1). Taxonomy (GTDB): domain Bacteria; phylum Pseudomonadota; class Gammaproteobacteria; order Burkholderiales; family SG8-41; genus UBA5216. The sequence continues at coordinate 833 of VGIF01000072.1, read as the reverse complement.
GCGGCCCTCGAGCAGCTTGCCCTTGCACGAGCCGCAGGCGCCGTCGCGGCAGCCGTAGGCGATGTGAAAACCCTCGCGCAGCGCGCCGTCGAGGATGGTTTCATCACCCGACACGCTAAACGTGTGATTGCTGGGTTTGATCGTGATTTGATGGGGCATGGCGTAAAATGAGCGTTATGAGGCGGCTCTTAATTATCGGTTGCGGTGATGTCGGCGCACGGTTGATTCCGCTGGCGTGTGTGCGCTACCGCGTTTATGCGTTGACGCGCGATGTTAAACATTGCGCCGGGCTGCGCGCGCAAGGTGTGACGCCGATCGTCGGCGATCTCGATCAACCGCACACGCTCGCGGCGCTCGCCGGCATCGCGCACGACGTGGTTCATCTCGCGCCGCCGCCCGCGCACGGCGTGACCGACACGCGCACGGCGCATCTGATCGCGGCTTTATGTAAAAGCGGTAAAAGCGGTAAAAGCGGCAAAAGATGGCAGCGGAATAAGCACACGCAAGCCAGTCTACCACAGCACTTTGTTTACATTAGCACCAGCGGCGTGTACGGCGATTGCGCAGGCGAGGTGGTGCCGGAGACGCGCCCGGCGCGGCCGCAAACCGCGCGCGCAAAGCGCCGCGTCGATGCGGAGCGGCGGCTGCGCGCGTGGGGCGTGCGCAGTGGCGTGAGAGTGTCGATCTTGCGCGTGCCGGGCATTTACGCGGCGGATCGTTTGCCGCTCGAGCGCTTAAAGCGCGGCACGCCGGCGTTGCGTGACGATGAGGATAGTTTTGTGAACCACGTGCACGCCGATGATCTGGCGCGCTTGACGATGACGGCGCTCACG
>VGIF01000071.1 GCA_016868015.1 Betaproteobacteria bacterium | reverse complement strand
TTATTTTTCGAGTACGGCGATGCGCTGGCCGATGTGGGGTGAGCCAAAGGCATGCACCAGGCGCGGCACCGCGGCATGTGTCCACGCTTCTTGTTCGGGATAAAGCGTTGCCACTTGCGCCATGCCCGCGACGCGCGCTTCGAGCGACGTGAATTCGTAGATCACGCCGTGTTTGTTCCACCCGACGGTGGACACCAGTTTGCGCATGCCTACACAACCGGGCAATTTGGATAGCGCGCTCATGCGCCAATCGGCATACCACGCCAACAACTCCTGTTCGATTTCCGGCGTGGGGCCGTTAAAGCTCCCCAGTTGAATGCACGGCGCGGGCAGCCGCAAGCCTTCACGGCTGCCGCAGGCGGGGCCGGGCACGCGCGCTTCTTCGGTCATGATTGCGCTACGCACCGCTGCACGCCGGGCGAGCATGGCCTTGTCCTGGTCGGAATACTGCGCGCTCCAGCGATCGGTTTTGCCCTGCGTGTATGAGGCCGCATCGCGCGAGAACGCATGCGTATCCTCCGCGCCGAACAGCAAAATGTAATCGTTGCCCTTGCCCACCGCGTCGCCAGTTTCGTTGATGTGATGGGGCTTGGGCTTTTTTTGCACCTCGTAATGCGCGGCCCACAACACGCCGCGATTACTCAAAATTTTAGGCATGAAGGTTTGGTGCAGCCAGTTCAAATAGCCCGCGTCGCCGCCCGGCAAGTCATACCAATGCGCCCAAATCGCTCGATCCATGTGTGCCTCCTTTGCGTGATGCGCCGATACTAGCACCGGCAAAAAACGCGCCGCAACCTCAGGCCGTATAATCCACATCATGCACCCGAAAGACGCGCCGCTGCGTACCCTCGATACGCTCACGTTCGACAACCGTTACGCGCGGCTGCCGCCGGCGTTTTATCGCAAGCTGCAACCGACACCGCTGGCGCAACCGTATCTGGTCAGCGTGAGTGATGACGCCGCGGCGCTGCTCGATCTGGACCCCGCGGAAATTCGCGGCGAGCGTTGCCTGAACCTGCTCGCCGGCAATTACCTGCCGCCCGGCGCGGATCCGCTGGCGATGAATTACGCCGGCCACCAGTTCGGCACCCTGGTGCCGCAGTTGGGCGATGGCCGCGCGCTGTTGCTGGGCGAAATCATCAACGCGCGGCGCGAGCGCTGGACGCTGCAGCTCAAAGGCGCGGGCGAAACGCCGTTTTCGCGCACCGCCGACGGCCGCGCGGTGCTGCGCTCGACCATTCGCGAATACCTGTGCTCGGAAGCAATGCACGCGCTCGGCATCCCCACCACGCGCGCGCTGGGCATCGCCGGCGCGGACGAGCCGGTGTATCGCGAAACACCCGAGACCGCGGCGGTGCTACTGCGGCTTGCGCCCACAAACGTGCGCTTTGGCTCGTTCGAGGTGTTTTACTACCGGCGCGAACTCGATTACGTGAAGCAACTCGCCGATCATGTGATCGAGGAATATTTTCCGCAATGCACCGACGCGTCCGGCGCACCCGGCGCTTACGAACAATTACTGATCGAAGTCATTGAGCGCACCGCGCGGCTGATGGCGCAATGGCAAGCGGTGGGCTTTTGCCACGGCGTAATGAACACCGACAACATGTCGATCCTCGGCCTAACCCTCGATTACGGCCCCTACGGCTTCATGGAGGGCTTTAACCCCGGCCATATTTGCAATCACTCCGACACGCAAGGCCGTTATGCGTATCAAAACCAGCCGTACATCGGCCTGTGGAATTGTTCGCGCCTCGCGCAAGCGTTAACGCCGTTGATCCCCGCCGAATCATGCAACGCGGCGCTGGCACGCTACGAAGGCGCGTATCTCGAACACTACGCCGCGCTGATGCGCGCCAAACTCGGCCTGACCACGGTGATGCAAGGCGATGACGGCTTGATTAACGATCTGCTGACGCTGCTCGCCGAACATCAAACCGATTACACGATATTCTTCCGCGCGCTGGGTGAAATCGGCGACATCGATCGCGCTCGCGACGAAATCATCAACCGCGCCGCGTTCGATGCGTGGGCCGCGCGTTACCGCGAACGCCTCGCCGCGGAAAACAGCAACGATACCGAACGCCGCGCGCGCATGCACGCCGTCAACCCCAAATACGTGTTGCGCAATCACCTGGCGCAAATCGCCATCGAAAAAGCCACGCAAAAAGATTTTTCCGAAGTCGACAGGTTGCTTGCGCTGCTGCGCCGGCCGTTCGATGAGCAACCCGACAACGAGGCGTACGCCTCGCCGCCGCCCGATTGGGCCAAAAACATCGAAGTGAGCTGTTCTTCGTAGCCTTATGCAAGCACACAAGGTTCAGTGTTTAAGCCCCGCCGGCTTTCACGACATGCGCTACGTCGAATGGGGCTCGCGCGACAATCCGCGCGTGGTGATTTGCGTGCACGGCTTGTCGCGCAACGGCCGCGATTTCGATGCGCTGGCGCAAACGCTGCAACGTGATTTTCGCGTGGTCTGCCCCGATATCGCCGGCCGCGGCAAAAGCGATTGGCTCACCGACAAGGCGGACTACGGCACCGCGCAATATGCCGCGGATATCACCACGCTGATCGCCCGGCTTGACGCCACGCACCCGTGCGAAATTTTTTGGGTGGGCACCTCGATGGGCGGCATCGTCGGCATGATGTTGGCGGCACTGCCCAATACGCCGATACGGCGATTGGTGTTAAACGACGTGGGCGGCGTGGTGCCCAAGGCGGCGATCGGGCGCATCGTCATGTATCTGGGCAAGGACCCGCGCTTTAACACCTTCAAGGAACTGGAGGAACTGGTTCGGTTCATTTCCGCGCCGTTCGGCCCGCTCACCGATGCGCAGTGGGAACACTTGACCCGCCACAACAGCAAACAATATCCGGACGGCACTTGGGGCTTTAACTACGACCCGGGCATTGCCGAGCCGTTTAAAAATGTCGCGCTGGCCGATGTGCCGTTGTGGCAGTACTATGATGCAATTATCTGCCCCACGCTGCTGTTGCGCGGGATGGATTCCGATTTGCTGCTCAAAGACACCGCGCTCGACATGACCCAGCGCGGCCCGCGTGCGCGCCTGGTGCAATTCGCCGGCGTCGGCCACGCACCGATGTTGATGAGCGAGGATCAAATACAAGTGGTGCGAGACTTTTTGCTGGCGCAGTAATCACAACCTTTCAGGGGAAACCATGATCACCGTCTACGGCATAAAAAACTGAAGTACCATGAAAAAAGCCTTCGCGTGGCTCGAAGGCAAAGGTATCGAATACACGTTTCACGATTACAAAAAACTCGGCGCACCCGCCGACAACGTGAAAGCGTGGGTAAAACAAGCGGGTTGGGACAAAGTGCTCAACACCAGGGGCAAAACCTTTCGCGATTTGCCCGCCGCGCGCCAGCAAGGGCTAAACGACGCCAAAGCCGCCGCGCTGATGGTGGAGTTTCCCAGCGCCATCAAGCGCCCGGTCATCGAAACCGGCAAGGGCCTCGTGTTGGGCTTCGATGCCGGCGAATACCAGGCAAAACTCGGTTGAGAATTTTTTGCGTTTTGTGGTTTTGATCCACAATCGCCACCACATCATGGGGTTAAAGCTGCAGCGCCAGCAGTCGAACGTGTAAAATTACCGTTTACTTTCAAAGCGTTGGTTATTAGACTTCGCGCATGAAATCAAAAGCCGCCATAGTTTTTGCATTTTGTCTCGCGGTGAGGGCCATGCCCGCGCAAGCCGAAGACCCTGTTTCGAGAAGCGACATTCGCGCCCGCGTCAGCAATGTCGTCTCGCAAACCCATGATTTGGTGTTTAGCGCCCTCAGTTTCATGGGCATCCCCTATCGCTGGGGCGGCAGCACGCCGGAAAGCGGTTTTGATTGCAGCGGTTTTGTGCAATACGTATTCCGCCAAGTCACCGGCTTGACACTGCCGCGCTCCTCGTTCGACCAAATCCGCCAGGGTATCGCGGTCGCCCGCGACAGCCTGCAGCCGGGTGATCTGGTGTTCTTCAACACCATGCGCGCCACCGCATCGCATGTGGGCATTTATATTGGCGAAAACCGCTTTATCCACGCGCCGCGCAGCGGCAAAACCGTGGAGATCGCTGATATGACCAACGTCTATTGGCAAGCGCGCTTTGACGGCGCGCGGCGCTTGCCGCTGTAGGCCCACGCTGCGCGGTTTTCCCTGATGTTGCCGCAGGTTATCCTGCATTTCCCTTTGACTTAGCCACGACGCCGCCACTACGCTGGATCACTGTCAGCGTAACTGCTAATGCGCGCGCTAGCCGCGCCAACGCCGCCTCGGTGCCAGCCACGGGCAGCGCCGGCACATGCACAAACCCCGCGTGCCGGATGTGCCTACCCGCGCGCCGCGCCGCGGCACCATGCATCAGCCGGTAGAACACCTGGTTGCATACAAACGTGCCAGCGCTCATCGACATCTGCGCGTGCAGCCCGGCGCGGTTTAGCGCGTCGACGATTGTTATCACCGGCAGCGTCGAAAAATAAGCCGCCGGCCCGCGCGCGACGATGGGTTGGTCTTGCGGCTGTTGCCCGTCATTGTCAGCCATGCACGCGTGCTGAAGGTTCACCGCCACGCGCTCGATACCGATCGCGTCACGCTGCGCCGCCAGTCCCACGCATACCACGATGTCGGGCCGCTCGCGCGCGATCAGCCCCTCGAGCTGGCGCGGCGCGCGCGCGAACGAGGTAGGCAGCCGCGCGGTGACGATGCCCAGCGTGCCGATGCGCGCGGGCAGCCGCCGCACGGCTTCATACGACGGATTAATCACATCCCCGCCGAACGCATCAAACCCCGTGACCAGCGCCTTGGCTTTCATAATAATATAAATTAAATCAAACACTTACGTAATTTCTTCAGCGCCACGCAAGGCGCTGCCGCCATCGATCAACACGGCGCGCCACAACGCCTCGATGTATTTTTTGCGATCCAGGCCGAGCTTGGCGCCGAATACGATCTTGGCGGTTTCCAGCCCGAGCTTGCGATAACTCTCCCACTGTGCCTCGTCGTAGAACTGATCGGCCGTAGGCTCCTGCGGAAACGCTTCATGCAGCGCTTGGTATTGATCGAGGTCGGCGCACAGCCCGCGCGCCAGGCGCGGCTTGATCACCACCACGCGCGCGTCGGGTTTGCGCGCGCTATACGCGACATCGTTTTGATAAACGTTGAGCAACAACGCGCATTTTTGCGCAGCGTGGGCGTCCGTGCAGTGTGCCTGAAATTGCCGCGGCGTGCCGAACACCTGGCCCAGCAGCGCATCCTCCGCGACGGCGGTGTCGACCTCGATCTCGGTGCCGAAATCGATACGCGCCAGGCGTATCACGTTTGCGATGTCGGCGAACTGATATTGCGGATCGCAGCCGCAATCGCACACCACCGCGAGCTTCACACTGCGTTCGGGGCGCAGCAATTCGTAGAGCGCCGTGTTGTCGAAGTGCCCGCCGTCGGACAAGTAATGCAGCGGCCGCCGCGTGCCGTAGAAGCGGCCGAAGATTTCGTCGAGCAAATAGGTTTGGGTTTTAAACAGCCGTCGCAAACGCCGGCTCGCGCCCGATTGCGGCTCGCTCAACACGCCCGATTCCCACCAGCGCCCGAGGCGCAAATTCGCCAGCCCGTTGAGCAGCGCGCGCCCCACGCTGCTGTCGCGCCCCATGCCGGTGGCAATCGCCGCGCCCGATACGCCGATCCATTCGCCGATGGTGAGGTTGGCGCTCATCGCGTGCACCCGCGCCGGGTCCGGCATCGGATGATGCCGTCCATCGAGCACCAAGCCGTCGTGTACGATCGCCAAGGGTCTGCCTTTGCGGTCGCGCTGCACCAGTTGCTCGGCCGGATCACTGTTTTGATTCATGCAGACGTTGATGATATGCATCGGCGCCAGCCGGTTGGCGTAGTAGTCATCCGGCTTCATGTGGTCGCCCGGCGCGGGCTGCGCCACGCTGCGCCAGCGCCTGTTGTGTTCGCCCGCGCTAAAGCGCAGGCCGTTGCTCGCGCCGAGATAAGCGCGCGTCAACCGCGCGCTGTATAGCCCTTGCAGCGTCGATAAATTCAAAAAACCGGGGAAATGCCCGATGATCAGCGCAAGGCCCATCACCAGCAAAAAGCACACGCCCAGCACTTGCGCCACCTGCAAATACCCGGCCGCATCATCCAAAAGCACCAGCGACGGCCCAGCACCGCGCCATTGCACCCAGATCACCACCAGCGCCCAGAACATCGCCACCAGGAACAGCAACGTGACGCCGGCGATATTCACCACCGTAACAAATGGCAGTTTCTTAAGCCAGCCCGCGCGCTCTTTTTCCTCGTACGCGGCGGCGAGCCTGCGCACCAGCCATACCATCGCGCCCACCAAGCCGGCTGGCCCCAGCGTGGCGGAGAGACTGCCGATATGCGCATACAAAGTCTGCGCCGCGGTGTGCACTGTCGCCAACAGCGCCAGCGCGGCGGCGAACATAAACCCGGCGGCGAGGCTGCGCGTCAACATCACGCGCTGCGCACTGATCGTGGGCGAAGCCAGCGCGTCGGTGATGGCACAGGTGATGGCGTGCCAGACCACGCCGGCCACGGTGATGAAGCCCATCGCCGCCAGCGCCTGTGCCACCGGTTTCCAGTTTGCGCCCAGCTCGCGCTGGCCGAACCAGGCAAACGCCATTAACACAAAACCCGCCGCCGCCGCCAGCACCGCGGCCTTGGAAAAACGTTCCGGCGGCGAGGATAAATCCTTGCCCAGCGGCGGATGCGTCAGCCAAAACGCCAGCCCGCACGGCAGCAGCCACAGCGCGAACGCCGGTAGCATCAACCACCACGCCGGGCTCCACCAGATCTGGCTTTTGCCGTCGGCCAGCGCGCGCAACAAATCGTACTCGTAGCCGCGCATGGCCTTCACCCACGCCACCGAATCGAACTGCATCGCGAACACATGCGCGAACGCCAGCAAAAAATACAACGCGAGCAACATCGTGCCCAACACATAATGCATGGCGCACCAGTTACGCACGGCGAGCGCCGCGGCATACACCATATCGCCGCTGCCGGTGGGCGCGAGATAGCGCCCGTTCTCGCGCAACCACGCAAGCGGCGCCACGCCCGGGCGCGCCGCGTCGAAATTAACCGCGCCGCGCAGCCGGCCCGGCGGATCCTCCTCGAACACGCGGTACGCTTGTTCGGCGGTGGCTTTGTGGTCCAGGTCAGCGCTGTGGTTTAAGCGCTTGGCGCCAAACAAGCTCACGAAAAAACTGCCGACAAAGCCGCCACCGCTCACTGTCGACAAATAATCGAATTGCTTAAGCAGGCTTTTTTGCGCGGGTTGATGATTGGCAGGCTGCGACGGCGCTTCGGCTTGCGTCAAGCCTTGCAGCACGCCCAGGCAAAAGGTCGCACTGCGTATGCCGCCGCCGGAAAACGCCAGCGCCCACGCCTCGTCCTCACGCCCCGGCGCACGCACGATACCCATGGCGGCGCGGCGCTCGCGCGCGCTGATGTTCGGCTGCAATGGATTCGGTCAAGGCGGCATCGGTCACGGCGGCATGGCCCACGGCGGATGGTTTCAGCTGCTGCGTGCTTGAGGACTTCAACGACATGCCAGCTCCCTTGCGTATGGTCTTGTTATGCGCCGCGGCTGGCCCATCCGATCGCATGGCCCAACAGCGTCAACGCATTGTGTACCGGGCTGCGGGTTCCAGCAATACAGCGTTCGATCTAGAAGCGCTTCGGCGCGCCTTCGATGTGACTTCGAGCGTGAAAAAATTATTCAATAAAATTAAATACTTATGATTTTATCGCGTTAAAGCAAGCGCATTGGTTTCGCTCGCTACTCGGTCTTCGCCCCCGAGGCCTTGATCAGCTTGCCCCACTTGGCGATTTCGCTTTCGACGTAAGCGCTTAACTCGCGCGGCGACATCGGCATCGCATCCGCGCCGATACTTCGCATGCGATCTGTCACGTCGGCCAACTTGAGGATGGCGTTCACCTCGGTGTTGAGTTTGTCGATCACCGCCCCTGGCGTGCGCGCCGGCGCGAACAGCGCGAACCACGAGGTGGCTTCATAGCCCGGCAGCGCGGCTTGCGCCATCGTCGGCAGTTCAGGCGCCCCCGCCGAGCGTCCGGCGCTGGTTACCGCCAGCGCGCGCAGTTTGCCCGCGCGCACGTGCGGCATGGTAGAGGCCATGTTGCCGAACATCAGTTGCGACTGGCCCGCCAGCAAATCGGTCAGCGCGGGCGTGGCGCCCTTGTACGGCACGTGCACCATGCTGGTTGCGCTCATCACCGTAAACAACACCGCCGCCAGATGCGTGGCGCTGCCGCTGCCGGCCGAACCGTAAATCAATTTGCCGGGCCGCGCTTTCGCGTATTCGATAAATTCCTTCACCGATTGCGAAGGCACCGACGGATGCACCACCAGCACGTTGGGTATCACCCCCACCATCGCCACCGAGGCAAAATCGCGCAAGGTGTCGTACGGCATTTTGGCGAACAAACTGGGGTTGGTGACGTGGGTGGTAAAACTGAGCAACAGCGTATGCCCGTCGGCGCCCGCGCGCGCCACGATTTCGCTGCCGATCATGCCGCTCGCCCCCGCACGATTGTCGATGATCACCTGCTGGCGCCACGCTTCGGTGAGCTTATGCGCGATCAGCCGCCCCAGGATATCCGTGCCCCCGCCGGGCGGCGCCGGCACCACCAGACGCAGCGCGCGCGCCGGATAAGGTTGTGCCATGTTTTGCGCCATCGCCGCGCTGCTAATCGGCGCCGCAAGCGCGATAACCATACATTCAATACTACGCTTCATCGTTTTCTCCGCGGTTGGCCTATTCTAACCGCGATACAATGGCGTTTTAACCGTCACGCGGATCGCACCATGTCCATGCTGTTAATCGACCAGGAAACCAAAGACGCGCTGCAAACGCTCTACGGCGAAACCATCGAAGCGATGGAGCTCGCCAAAAAAAGCCCCGACCTCGATGACCTCGCCGCGGTGTTCGCCGTGGCGTTTTTGAAAATCGGCCACGCCATCGGTTTCGTCGAACAAAAGTACCCGGGCTTTGCCATGGATGTCGAGGCAAAACGCCAGCGTGTGCTCGCGGCACTGATGGAACAAGCCGCGGCGAAGCATTGATGCGGCGTGCGCGTGGTTCATAGCTGCCGGACGCCCCTGCACCCTTCACACCACCATGGCGATTTACCTCGATAACGCCGCCACCACCCCTGTGGATCCGCGCGTGGTAGCGGCGATGTTGCCCTACCTGCAGGCCGACTTCGGTAACCCAGCGAGCGGCACGCACGGCTTTGGCCTTACCGCGGCGCGCGCGGTAGAGCGCGCGCGCGTGCAAGTCGCAACGCTAGTGAACGCCACGCCCGGCGAAATCGCATGGACCTCGGGCGCCACCGAGTCGAACAATCTCGCGATCAAGGGCGCCGCGAGCGCCCACGCCCAACGCGGCAAACACCTCGTCACCGTCGCCACCGAACACAAAGCCGTGCTCGACACCATGCACTGGCTGGGAACGCAAGGCTACTCGGTGACGTTTCTTGCGCCGGAAACCAACGGTCTGGTGTCACCCGAAACATTCGCCGCCGCATTGCGCGACGACACCGTGCTCGCCTCGGTAATGCTGGTCAACAATGAGATCGGCGTGATTCAAGACATCGCCACCTTGGGCAAACTGTGCCGCGAGCGCGGCGTGTTGTTTCACGTCGATGCGGCGCAGGCCACCGGCAAAGTCGCCATCGATCTCGCCACGCTGCCGGTGGATTTGATGTCGCTCACCGCGCACAAAACCTACGGCCCCAAGGGCATCGGCGCGTTATACGTGCGCAGCGGCGTGAAAGTCGATTGCCAAATGCATGGCGGTGGCCACGAGCGCGGCTTGCGTTCGGGCACTTTGCCCACGCATCAAATCGTCGGCCTCGGTGAATGTTTTGCGCTTGCGCAAGCGGCAATGGCCGCCGAAGTGCCGCGCATCCGCGCCCAGCGCGACCGCCTGTGGGCAGCACTGCGCGAAATCGAAGGCGTGCGTTTAAACGGCGACTTTAACCAGCGTATCGCCCATAACCTCAACCTCACCCTCGCCGGCTGCGAGCTGCCGCTTGCCGAATTGACCGAAGTGGCGGTTTCCTCGGCCTCGGCTTGCATCGCCGGTCAGGCCTCGCATGTGATCGCGACGCTGGGCAATAATGCCGAAGGCACGGTATTACGCATCACCGTCGGGCGTTTTAACAGCGACGCGGACATCGATTTTGCGGCACAATATCTGCGCAGCCAAATCTTGCGCCATTGCACGCGCAAGGCGGCTTGACCCACGAACCGTCGAACCATTGAATTGATTTCGGAGCATGCCATGTTAGCCACCGCCGAAAAACCCGCCACCGATACCATCCACGCCAAGTTCAACTACGTCGTCGATAACGGCCGGCCCGCCATCCGCTACATCGACTGGCCGGAGATGGCGCACAATGCCGTGCCGCCGCAATACCAACAGCACGACATGCCGGTGCGCAACGGGCGCTTGGTGCGTGATACGTTTAACCTCGACACCCACGGCTTTGTGTTCATCGACCACAACACGCAAGTGAAGGACTTCACCAATGAAGCCGAACGCAAGCGCGTCTACGATGCCGAAGTGCAGGCGCTGATCAAAAAACATTCCGGCGCAGCCGAAGTGCTGGTGTTCGACCACACGCTGCGCGTGAGCGACGAAAACCTGCAAAAACAAATGGATGCTCGCCCCACGGTCAAAGGCGTGCACAACGATTACACCGAGGCGTCCGCGCCGGTGCGGCTGCGCGAAATCGGGGGTGACGCCGAGGCCGAGCGCCGCTTTAAAAAACGCTGGGCGATCATCCAGGTGTGGCGCCCGATCCGCGGCAACGTACTGTGCGATCCGCTGGGCATATGCGATGGCCGCAGCATTCCGCAAAAAGGGTTTATCAAAGTCGAGCGCCGCTATAAATACCGCACCGGCGAGGTCTATCACATCGCCCACAACCCGGCACACGTGTGGTTTTACTTCCCCGAAATGACGCGCAACGAAGCGCTGATTTTCAAAGTGTTCGATTCGGACGCGAACCAACCTTCGCGCTTCACCGCGCACAGCGCGTTCGACAATCCGAACACGCCGCCCAACGCGCCGTCGCGCGAGAGTATCGAGACGCGGTGTTTTGCGTTCTTCGATTAAACGCGGGAGACGCGGCACTCGCCATGAGTGAGCCACATCGCATTACCGTCGACCGTGCAAAATGTGCCGGACGACCGCGTATACGCGGTATGCGCATACGCGTGAAAGATGTACTCGACATGCTGGCTTCCGGTGCGACTTCCAACGATATTTTGCGCGACTATCCTTATCTCGAACCGGGGGATATTACGGCTTCGCTTGAATACGCCTCGATTCAGGTTTGAGCGCTGCGCTTAACGCCCCTGCTCAGCCCGCGCCAACAACCCACGCACCAGATCCACGCCTTCCTTCGCCACCACCTCGGCCGACCGATTCCACTGCGCCGGGTTCGGCGCTTCGTAGCTCATGTAGCCCTGATAGCCCATCGCCATCAGGTTTTTGAAAATGTCGACGAACGGCGCAACACCCTTGCCCGGCGGCAGGCGATCGACCGGCGTGCGCGCGTCCGAGGGCGGGCCCGGCGGCGCGTCGCTGAATTGGAAGGTGATGATTTTGTCCAGCGGCACGTGTTTAAAACTCTCGGCGTTGCCGCCGCTGCAATGCAAGTGATAGGTGTCGATCAGCAAGCCGCAGTTTTTCATGTTCACGGCGTCGACGATTTCCATGCCGTCATCGACCGTGCGCACCAGCGGATGACGTGAATTAAATTCCAAGCCGATGTTCAACCCGAACTCGCCGGTGATTTCCGCCGCGGCTTTCAGATTGGCTTTCGCGCCCGCCATGCCGCCGGTGGTGTTTAGCCCCGGCGCCGCCATGATCACGTCGCAATCGAGCGCCTTGGCTTTTTCGCTGACGTAACGCAGCGAACCGAACAAGCGTTTGAGTTCGTCGCCTTCGGCAAACAACAAACCGCTTTCGGTGCCGATCACCGCGACCTTGATGTCGGCATCGCGCACCAGCTTCACCGTCGCGTCTTCGCTAAGACCCGCTTTACGAGCACGCTGAAAATCGACGAGCCGCAGTTCGACGCCGTTGTAGCCCGCTTCGCGCGCGATGCGCAGCGCGTCGGCGAGCGGCGTGGTGTCGAGTGTCCAGGTGTGCAGCGCGATGCGGTTATGCAAAATGTTCAATGCTAGTCCTCGTTATGTAAGTATTTGATTTAATTGGCTTTTTTAAATTCCGATCGATGGCACGGCAGCACTTGTCGAGCGGCACACAATACCAGACAACGCACCAGCACGCGCTCGCCACTGCACGCTTATCGTTTGGCCGCGCTCACCGGCACGCCATCCACGCCCCATTGATTGAGCGGCACTTCATTGATCACCACCCACACCGGTTGCTGCAAAGGCCCCATCGCGTCCTTGATCGCTTTGGTTACATTGTCGATCAATTGTTGTTTGACCGCGTGACTGCGGCCCGGGCCGATGTAAACATGTGCTAACGGCATATTCGTCTCCGCTCACTCACGGCATTAAAGTGACTAAGTATCTCACACCCATCGAGCGTGAACTTTGAATTGCTACAATGAACTAAGTTTTATCTCACCGACCGGAGCCTCGCGATGAACCCACTGCAAGCCCGTATCCCCAACAAACGTTCGTATGCCTGGCTGCTGCTATTGTGTGCACTGTTATTGCCCGTCGTCGCCAGCGCGCAAGGCGGGGCCGAGGGCCTCAAGGTTAACGCGGCCGAACTCGACAAGGCGGCTTACGCGTTTGCCGACCGCTATACCACGCAGATGGTTGCCGCCACCGATGCCATTTTGAGGGACAACAAATCGCCCGAGCAACGCCGTCAGGCGCATCTGGTGAAGCTGGTCAGCGTGAGCGGCGTTTACGACATCGTGACCACCGCCGAACCATTCGCCAAGCTGATGGATCTGCTGATGGTGGTGACACTGCAAAGTTACCGCTGGATCGATGAAGACATGGCGGAAAAATCCTTCGGCACTCGCAGCGGGCCGCTGATTCAGGCGATGCGCAACCTGCGAGTGGATATCTGGAACGTCGCCGGCCGCGTGTTCCGTCCCGAACAATTGCAGCAGCTCGATGCGCTGATTCTCGACTGGCGCAAACGCAACCCGCATGTGGACATCCTTTCTTACCTTCGCTTTGACGAAGTCGCCGGGCAACGCGGCCCCAACGCGCTGGAGGAAATCAAGGCGACCGGCCTGTTCCCTGAAATCGCCGAGGCGACCAAGGTCGCCGACGATGCGCGGCTGCTCGCCGAGCGCGCGTTTTACCAAGCCAAACGCATGCCGTTTTTGATGACCTGGCAGATGCAGGCACTGCTCAACGAAGTGCTGGTGAAACCGGAGCTGACACAATCGCTCGTCACCGCGGAAACCATCGCCAAGTCCGTCGATCGCAGCTCGCGGCTGGCCGAACGCATTCCGGATCACGTCACCGGGGAGCGCGAAGCCATTGTCAAACTGCTGGAAGACCGCAACGGCCGGCTCGCCAAACTCTTCGGCGAAGTGCGCAGCACCACCGCGGCGGCTGATGTGCTGGCCGCGCGCGTGCACAAGGTTTCCGAATCGGGCGAGCGGCTGACGCTGAATCTGCGCGACACCGCGAATGGCTTCACCGAAACCTCCAACGCGGTGAACGCGCTGCTCGCCAAACACAGCGGCCCGCCCAAGACCGACGCCAAGCCGTTTGACATCGCCCCCTATGTAACGGCGAGCATCGAACTGAATCAAACCGTGGCGGGTCTTAACACGCTATTGAGCGCGGCCGATGCGCTGATGGTGAAAAAAGCCTGGGCCGAACCGGTGCGGCAAATGGAGGCAATGCTCGGCGCGCAGATCGACCGCGCGTTCTGGCGCGCACTGTTGTTGATCGTGGTGTTCTTCGCGCTGCTCGCCGCCTATCGTTTTGTCAGCTTGCGTTGGGCGAGACCCGCATGAAGCGCCTGTTACGCCACAGCCTCGCCGCACTCGCCGCCGCTTTGCTCGCGGCGTGCGCCGCGCCGCCGCAAAAGCCCGCAACCACGCCCGGCGGCGCCTACGCCGGCACCGCTGCTCACGCAGACGACGTCGCGGCAAGCGGCAAACTGCCCGCCTACCGCCGCGTCGCCCCCCTGCAGGGCGCGTTGACGCTGTCGGGCTCTTCGGCCGTCTCCACCTTCGCACGCGCCTGGGGCGCGGCGTTTCAACGCATTTATCCGAACGCCGCAGTCAATGTGGTGGCGAAAAGTTCCAGCTCCGCCATCGGCGACATGGCCGCCAACCCCGCCATCATCGGCATGACCTCGCGTGCGCTGAACGCGGCCGAACGCGAGCGCTTCGCCAAACAACACGGTGCGCCGCCGCTGGAGTTGCGCGTGGCCATCGACGCCGTGGCGATTTACGTGTTCAAGGATAATCCGCTCAAGTCGCTCACCCTGGCGCAGCTCGGACGCATCTACGCCGCCACGCCCAAAAACGGCGCGCCCATCGAGCGCTGGGGGCAAATCGGGCTGGATGGCGCGTGGGCCGAGCGCGAGATCGGCCTAGCGGGCTTTGACGCGGGACGCGGCGCCTACGAAATCATGCGCGACCTGGTGCTGCGCGGCGGTGATTTTCACAGCAACAAATCGATCGAGCCGGTGTCCACTTCGGTGGTGCAGGCCGTGGGCGTGGACCCCGGCGCCATCGGCTACGCCAGCGTCTACTTTCGCACCGCGCGCACCCGCGTGTTGCCGATACAAACCGCAAGCGGCGAACTGGCCGGCCCCACCGAAGCCGACAGCGCTAGCGGCACATACCCGCTGGCGCGTTATTTGTATTTGCACCTGGGCACACCCAAGGGCGGCGTCGAAAACATGGCGCGTGAGTTCCTGCGTTTCGTGTTATCCGAAGAAGGCCAAAACGTCGCGCGCGCCAGCGGTGCGTTTGCCATCGCCCCGGCGCTGGCGCACCAGCAGCGCGGCGCACTCGCGCAATAAAGTGTTTTTACGTAACCAATTGATTTTATTGATATTTTTATAACGCGTGAAGAGGCGATTGCGCCGCACCGCTGCACGCGCGCATCGTCCGTCGGCGCGGCAAATGCGCCGGTGATGTTGAAGCCGCGGCGCTACTCGCCCCACTCACCTCTGAGCCCGCGATGCACCACCGCCACGCCGAGTTTTACGCCTATGCGTGTTTCGTGGCACGCCGGTCACCGCATATCATAGGTAGACCGGTAGACGCAGCAACAGCGCCTGCGTCTGCACCTGTGTCTGCGTAATCCGACGCCAATCGACGCTCGCCAAGCGCGCCACTATCCGGGCCAAAGCCGACACGCAAGCGTTTCGCGAAACCAAGGTTTGATAAACTGGCGGCGACCGGCAACTGGCGGCGATCGGCCCAAGGCTCGCGCCGCACCGCTCCGCACCGGCACTTTGGAGGAGAAACCATGCGCTTTCGTGCAACCCCGCTGATCCTGCTGGCAACCACCGTTTACGCCTGCGCAACGGCCAACGCGCTGGCGCAGACCTATCCCACCGGCCCTGTCCGGTTCGTCGCGGCTTCCGCCGCGGGCGGCACCAGCGACATCGTGGCACGGCTGCTCGCGCAAAAACTCAGCGAGGATTTAAAGCAGCAGTTCCTGGTCGACAATCGCGCCGGCGCAAGCGGCATCATCGGCACCGGACTGGTGGCCAAGGCGCCGCCCGATGGCTACACCTTGCTGCTGATCCAGCCCTCGCTCACCATCAACCCCAGCATGTTCGCGAAGGTGCCCTACGATGCACGCCGCGACTTGGCACCCGTGAGCATCGTGGTGGACGTGCCGCAAATCATCAGCGTGCATCCCTCGCTGCCGGCGAAAAGCGTGCCGCAACTGATCGCGCTGGCGAAAAAGCAACCCGGGCAGATTACCATCGGCTCGCCCGGCATCGGCACGCACCCGCAACTCACCGCCGAGCTTTTTCAAATGCGCGCCGTTATCAAGTTTCAAAACGTCGTCTACAAGGGCATCACCCCGGCACTCACCGCGCTCGCCTCGGGCGAGGTGGCAGTGTTGCTCTCGGCGGTGCCTTCGGCGATGCCGTTCATCAAGGGCGGGCGCATCGTGCCGCTGGCCGTGACCAGCGCCCAGCGCATCGCGTTTTTGCCGGACGTGCCGACGCTGGCGCAAACTGCGCTGCCGGATTTCGAGAGCTCGCAATGGTTCGGCGTGCTGGCGCCGGGCGGCACGCCGCGCCCGATTATCGACACGCTGTACAAGGCCATCTCCCGCGCCACGCAAGATGCGCAAACGCGCGACAAGCTCACCGGCCTGGGCATGACCATAGTCGGCAGCACGCCGGAACAGTTCGAAAAAGTGATCCGCGAAGAGACCGACAACTGGGCGAAAGTGATCAAAGCCGCGGACATCAAGCCGCAATGAAGCGGCGTATAGCGCGCTCGGCCCTCGCCCACGCCTGCGTGCTCGGCTGCACCAGCGCCTTCGCCGCTGGCCCCGCGCCGGCACAAAATTATCCCGATCGCCCGGTGCGGTTGATCCTGGCCTCGGCGCCCGGCGGCGGCACCGATACCATGGGGCGCATTCTGGCCTCGGGTTTGAGCGAGGTGATGGGCCAACAGTTCGTGCCGGAGAACCGCGCCGGCGCGGGTGGACAAATCGCCATTACCATCGCCAGCAAATCACCCAGCGACGGCTACACACTGTTGTTCGCCGCCGGGCAGGCGCTGGTGATTCATCCGCACACCTACCCCAAACTGCCATACAACGTGTTTCGCGATCTGGCGCCGATCAGCATCATGGGGATGTCGGATTATTTTTTGGCGGTGCACCCCTCGCTGCCGGTGCGCTCGGTGCAAGACCTGATCGCGCTGGCGCGGTTAAAGCCCGGCGCGATTTCGTTCGGTTCTTCCGGGCACTCGAGCATCCCGCATCTTGCGGGCGAGTTGTTCAAGCAAATCGCCAAGGTGGACATGCTGCACGTGCCGTTCAAGGGCGGCGGACCGGCGGTGGTCGCCATATTGTCGGGGGAGATTTCGCTCATCTTCGGCAGCGGGCCCACGGTGATCCGCCATGGCCATGCCGGTAAGCTGCGCTTGGTGGCGGTCGCCGCGCAACAGCGCTCGAAACTGATGCCCGAGTTGCCCGCCTTTGGCGAGACCCTCAAAGGGCTCGAGGTCTCCGCCTGGTATTCGGTGCACGCGCCGGCCGGCGCCGCGCGCGAGATCGTGCTGCAGATTAATCAAGCCGTCACCAAAGCCGTCGCGCTGCCCAAGGTGCGCGCGGCGATGGCCGCCGAAGGCATCGAGCCGATGCTGCGCGACCCCGGCCAGGTGATCGACTTTCTCAAGGCGGAAACCGCCAAATGGGGCAAGGTGGTCAAAGCAGCCGGCATGGTGGCGAATTGAAGCAGACTTGCGCTGGGCCAATATCTTGCGGCTGCGCTTGACGAGCAGCCGGGCGCGCGGCTACGCTGCACGTTGACGTCACATCCCTGCAATCGATTTTACCCAGCGGGTAACCGCCTCGCCCAGAAGGAGACTTTCATGGATCAAACCGCAACCGACATCCGGCCCGCCACCCGCGCGAGCCCGGTGCGCATTAAAAAGCTCGGCCACATCGTGCTGGAGGTGAGCGACGTGGAGCGCTCGATCAAGTTCTATACCGAAGTGCTGAATTTCCGCGTGTCGGACCGCCAGGAAACCGGCGGCGCGTTTCTCACCGGCATTGGCGACCATCACACCATTGGTCTGTTTCCCTCGGCCGGTGCACAGGCCGAAAAACCCGCGCATGACGGCGCACGGCTGAATCATTTTGCGCTGCAAGTGGGCAGCATCGAGGAGCTGTTCGATATCCGCGCGTATCTGCAAGAGCGCGGCGTGCCGATCAACTTTCAAGGGCGGCGGCGGCTCGGCGGCCACACCAGCGTGGAGTTTGTCGACCCCGATGGTTTTCACGTCGAGTTGTTCTGCGACATGGATCAACTGGCGCCGGGGCAACGCTCGCGCCCGATGGGCGCCGGGCCGCGCATCGAATCGCTGGAAGCGGCGCGTGACAATCCCAAGCCGCCGACCTGGTAACGTGCGCTTCAAGGAGTATGAACGAGCCATGCCTACGCATTTCCTGATCGCCGCCACGCTCGGCCTGTTACTGGCCGCCGACGGCGCCTACGCGCAGCAGAAATATCCCACGAAGCCAATCCGTATGATCGTGCCGTTTGTGCCGGGCGGCCAAACCGACGTGGTGGCACGCGCCTTGTCACAACGCCTGGCCGAGGCGTTTGGGCAGGCGGTGGTGGTGGACAATCGACCGGGCGCCGGCGGCACCATCGGCGCCGAACTGGCGGTACGCGCGCCCGCCGACGGCTATACGCTATTGATGGTGTCGACCAGCTACGCCGGTAACGCCGCGCTCTACAAACTGCCGTACGATCCGCTGGATGCGGTCGCGCCCATCGTGCTCATCGGCGAAATCGCCAACATGGTGACGGTGAATCCGCACGGCCCGCTAAAGAGTGTCAAAGAGCTGATTGCCCACGCCAGGGCCAATCCCGGCAAGATCAATTTTGCCTCCGGCGGCATCGGCAGCGGCAATCACCTCGCCACCGAACAGTTCATGCAAATGACCGGCACCAGGATGACGCACGTGCCGTACAAGGGCTCCACTGCCGGCATCGGCGATTTGATCAGCGGCCAGATTCAGCTCATTTTCAGCGGCCTGACCGGCATGATCCCGCACCACAAAGGTAACCGTGTGCGCGGCATCGCGGTGACCGGCGCCAAGCGCTCCACCGCCGTGCCGGATTTGCCAACCGTGGGCGAAACCGTGGCCGGTTATGAATCCGTCAGTTGGTCGGCGCTGCTCGCCCCCAAAGGCGTCGCCAAGGGCATCATCGAAAAATGGAACAGCTAAGTTAACCGCATACTGATGACGCCCGACATGAAAGAGCTCATGTCCAGCAGCGGCCTGGATATCGTCGGCGGCACGCCGGCGCATTTTCGCGAGGTATTGAAGAGCGACATCGCAAAGTGGCAAAAAGTGGTGAGCGTCGCCAACATCAAAGTCGCAAACTGATCGCCGCGCGATTCGCGGCGCCGCCGCATTCGCGCCCGGCGTATCGGATCAAAAGGAACTTTCGTGGGTCTTACCGCAGTTGAAAAAGTGCTCGCCACCAAGAGCGAGAAACTTGGCGTGCGCGCAGGCGACGTGGTATTTCCCGCGCCCGACTACATCATGATTCACGACGGCGTGGTGATGGGCGCGAAGCGCGAGTTGGACGCGCTGGGCATTAACCGGCTTGCCGCGCCGGACAAGGTGATGATGGTGAGCGACCATGATGTCATCTACGGCAGTGCACGTGCCGCCGAGCGCGGCGCGTTTAACCGGCGGGCGGCCAAGGCGTGGGGCGTCAAAAACTTCTACGATGTCGGCCGCGGCGGCCATGGGCATATTTTCCCCATGGAATCGGGTTTGCTGTTGCCTGGCATGTTTTATTTCGACAACGACCGCCACGCCACCAACGCCGGTGCCATCGGTGCATTCGGCTTTCGCATGGGCGCGGAAATCAGCCGCGTGCTCGCCACCGGCACCAACTGGGTGCAAGTGCCCAAGACCATCAAGGTAACGCTCAAGGGCCGCTTGAAGCACGGCGTCTATGCACGCGATGTCGGTTTTCATTTGGCGATGTTGTTCAAGAAAAAGCACTTCGATGCCGATTTGGATTACCGCGTGCTGGAATACGCGGGAGACCTCGATCAATTTTCACTCGCGGCGCGCACCGCGCTGTGCTCCAGCCCCACCGAGATTCAAGCCTACGGCGTGTTTGTGCCGCCGTCGGAAGCGATCCTCGCGCACGCGCGCGCCAAGGCACAGCGGGTATTTACGCCGGTGTATGCCGATGCCGATGCGCACTATGAAGCGCAGTTCACGCTGGACATTTCCAGACTGGAGCCGCAAGTGTCGCTCCCCGGCGGCGTTCAAAACGCGGTGAATTTAAGCGTAGCTGCGGGCACGCCGATCGATCACGCGTTTGTCGGCTCCTGCGGCTCGGGCATGTGGGACGATCTCGTACAAGTCGCCACGGTGTTAAAAGGCCGCCGCATCGCCGATGGCGTGCGTTTGTTTATCGCGCCGGGCTCGGAGGTATCGACCAAACGTTTGCTCACCGAAGGCTTGATGCAAACCTTTGTCGACGCCGGCGCCGTCATGCTCCCCGCCGGCTGCGGGCCGTGCAACGACGCGGTGGTCGGGCCGATACACAACGGCGAAGTGTCGATCTCCACCGCCACCAACAATCCCTCGGGGCGCTTCGGCGCGCGCGAAGGCAAGTTGTATCTGGGCAGCCCCGCCACCGTCGCCGCCTCCGCGGTCACCGGCAAAATCACCGACCCGCGCGAATTCATGGTGATGGAGACGGCACTATGAGTACCACTGAAGACTTCGAGTGGGTGTTGAAGGGCCACTGTTACAAGCTCGGCCATGACGTGCCGCACGCCGGCGGCGTGGTGCCCAATCGCATTATCGTCGGCCGGCACTTCGACCCGCCGGACATCATCCCGCATTTGTTCGAGGAAACCGATCCGGGGTTTCACACGCGTTGCAAACCCGGCGACATCATCGTTGCCGGCCGCAACTTCGGCATGGGACCAAAGATGAACGGCTACATCGCGATGCAAGCGCTGGGCCTGGGCCTGGTATGCGAGTCGATGCCGTTTTTGGGCTACCGCGCGGCGGTGGGCTGCGGGATACGCGTGATGAGCGATTGCGTCAACGTGCTCGACATTTGTGATACCGGCGACGAACTCGAAATTGATTTTCGCAACGGTTTTTTTATCAATCACACGCGCGACATCCGCCGCGAGTATCCGCCCATGCCCGACGGGCTGCTGGAACTGGTGGCCTTGGGCGGCAATGCCGGCTGGCTCAAACAATGGTGGGCGCAACAAAACAATACCAGGT